>DASZIR010000121.1:0-40105 GCA_035948995.1 Paraburkholderia sp.
CTGCCGGTTTTGTGCGCCAGGTGACGGGCCCGCGCAGCAGTCAGCCGTCGAGCGCGATGTCAATGGTCTGGTAGGCGGACTTGACCAGTTCCGTGCCGTATTGGCGCTCGAGCCGGCGCACGGTGAAATGGCCATGCGCCACCAGCTGGAAGTGATCCATGAACACCGTATTGACCATGGCGCCCAGCACCGCGCCGATTGCCGGGATCGACTTGGCTGCGATCTGTTCGCTCACCTGAACGGAAAAGCGCGACGCGATTGTGTTGAGCAGGCGCAGTAGCGCGGCCGAGCCATGCGCGGTGAAGCCTTTAGTGGCAATTTCCGACGACGCTTTCGAGACTGCCTGCGCCAGCGCGCCGCGCATGATGAAATAGCCGTAGTCGGCATCGTCATCGGCTTTCGACGTGCCGCCCATGCCGAGCACCGTTAGACACTGCAATTGCGTGTCGATCGACGACAGGTCTTCGCCCTCGCTGCGCGCGATGTCGCAGATCGAGCGGAACATCAGCGTGGTCGTGACCGGCAATTCGACCGGCAACGCAAACAGCCCAAACGCTCCGCCTGCCGCGCCGGTCGTCGCCACCGCAAATTTATGCAGCAGATTGTTGGGCTTGTCCGGCACCATGAGCGGCGTGGCGGCGTCCTGACGCCCGAGCGTGCGCAGCGCGATCTGCAGGCACTTGCGTAGCGCGAGCTGCGTCGCGTCGGTCACTTTTTCATTGGCGATGGCCGGCATCCGCGACAGCAGCTTTTCAAGCGGCGAACCAACGATGCTGGCGAGTTTCATCGCCAGCGCCGGACTTTCCAACTCGTGTTTCGCGCGGCGCAGCGCAATCAGGTCCTCGGCGGACAAGCTTTGTTCGGCGAGCGAAGTCGACTCCATGTGCCTCCCTGGTGCGGGCAGTACCTGTCGATAATCGACGGGCGGCGAACGCGAATGTGCACCGCCACTCGCAGTTTAGAGCGCCATAACATGCTATGATTCCCCATTGTTTGACGCGTCAACTGTTGCGCAATCAAAAAAATGGCCGTCCATACCGCGGCCCACCATTCGAGTGGGCAAGTTTTGCCGTTCCGGGAATCGCTCATGGCGATGCTCGGCGTTTCTTTCGTGACGATGCTCGTCGCGCTCGATCAGACTGTCGTGGGCACCGCGTTACCTACGATCGTGGCCGAGCTGAAAGGCTTCGAGCTCTACGCATGGGTCGCCACGTCCTACCTGCTGACCTCTGTCATCACTGTGCCGATCTTCGGCCGCCTCGGCGACTATTACGGGCGCAAGCCCTTCGTAATCGCATCCATCGTCGTCTTCACGGGCGCGTCAGTGTTATGCGGCATGGCCAACAGCATGCTGTTCCTCGTGTTGGCGCGGGGCCTGCAGGGCATCGGCGGCGGCATGCTGGTCGGCACCGCATTCGCCTGCATTCCCGATCTGTTCCCGGACTCCGTGGTGCGCCTGCGCTGGCAGGTGCTGATGAGTTCGGCGTTCGGCATCGCCAACGCCATCGGACCGTCGCTTGGTGGTTTTCTTACGCAGTACTACGGCTGGCGCTCGGTGTTCTACGTGAATCTGCCGGTCGGTTTGTTGTCGCTGTTCTTCGTGTGGCGCTTCCTGCCGCATTTGCGGCACGTCGAGCACGAAGGCAAGAAGCGCCTCGATTGGCCCGGCGCGTTGCTGATTGCGATCTCACTCGGCTCTCTGCAACTGTTCGTCGAGATGCTGCCTAAACATGGCGTGACATTCACAGCTGCCGCATTGCTGGTGGCGAGCGTGGCGTCGGCCTACTCGCTGTGGAAATGGGAGCAGCGTTGCCCGACAGCCATCCTGCCGGTCGACATGTTCCGTAATCGCAGTCTCGCGGCGTTGTTCACGCTGGCGGTGCTCGGCGGCTTCACGATGTTCTCCCTGCTGTTCTACGCGCCGCTGCTGTTCCAGGGCGGCTTTGGCATGTCGCCGAAAGAGGCGGGCCTCGTGATTACGCCGCTGGTGGTGTTCATTACGATCGGCAGCATCGCCAACGGCCGGATCGTATCGCGTGTGCGCAATCCGAATCTGATGCTGTATATCGGCTTCGCGCTGGTTGCGCTGGCGTGCCTCGGCGTGGTGGTGGCGACCCGCGCGATGCCACAATGGATGCTGATGACGTTCATGGTGCTCGGCGGTCTCGGTCTTGGCTTCGTGATGCCGAACCTGACGATCTTCGCGCAGCAAACCGCCGGCCGCGAGCATCTGGGTATTGCGACCGCGCTGCTGCAATCGTTGCGCATGATCGGCGGGATGATCGGCACGGCGCTGACCGGCACACTCGTGACGCATATGTATGCGAGCGGCGTGCGCAGCGCGCTCGCGCGCGATCAGGCCACACACTGGTTCGCCGATATGGGCGACCCGCAGATCCTGATCAACCGTGACGCGCAAGCCACGCTGCTCAGCCAGTTGACGCACGCGGGACACAACGGCGCGATGCTGCTCGAGGCGGCGCGCGAGGCGCTTGTTGCGGCGATTCATCTCGGCCTGGCGCTTGCGGCTGTCATCGCCGTCGTGTCGGTCTGGCAGAGCCGCCGCGTGCCGCCGGTCAAGCTCCACCGTCAGGTCGAGCCGACCATTCACGCAGATTGATTTTCGAACTCCCGCATCATCGGTACACCATGGAAGAACAGGATCGCGTCGCCATCGTTCAGCAATTCGGCCGCACCTATCGGGCGTTCATGTCGGCGTTCGAGGCGCAGGTCGGGCACCCGCTGCCGCGCTGGCGGGTGATGCTGGCCTTGCACGACCAGGGCGGAGAGTCGTCGCAAAAGCGCCTCGTCGAGCGTCTGCGCGTCGACCCGGGCGCGCTCACGCGGCAGTTAAAGGCGCTGGAAGGGCTCGGCTGGATTGTGCGCAGGATGGATGAGCGTGATAACCGCGTGACCAATGTGCGGCTGACTGAAACCGGGCTGTCCGTGACCGAGGCGAGCCTGCCGCGCCGGAATGCCTTCCTGCACGACACGATGGCGGCGCTGCCGGATGACGCGCTGGCTGCGTTGTCCGGCGCATTGAAAATGCTCGAACTGCGGATCGGCGAAGTTGCTGCGGCGGCCGCGGCGCAGGAACCGGTGACGGACGGGCGTTGAGGGGCTTGAGTGCCTGGTCGCGGCGCTTCGCGTTAACCTGCTGGGCCTGGCTTGACCTGGTGCCGGTGGTGCTGGCCGGGCCGGTCGCGCGGCGTTATGAGTGGCAAGCTTCTGGTTAGGCGGCAAGCCTCACGCCTGCCGCTCCTTTCCGCGTTCTCAGAAAAACGTCTCGATCACTTCGGTGACCTGATACGACGGATCGACCACCAGCAACTGACGCCATTTGTCGAACGTCAGGCACGGATGCGAGATGTCGAACGCAATCATGTCGCCCACCTTCAGATCTGCGCCCGCGGGAATCCGCAGATACGCGTGCTGATCCATCATGCCGAAGATTTCCCAACCCTCGCTGGCTGCGATCTCGCGCGGAGCCTCATTGCCCGGACGATAGTGGCGGGAGGGCTCGGGCATGCCGGCGTCGAAGGCGGAATCGCGCTTACCCAGGCCGATGATGGCGCGGTCCGGCTCGGGAATCGACTGCACATAGGCCCATAGTTGCAGCGCCGGCAGGAGTCCTTCGCCCATTTTCCTGGCGACCGGGTTGCGTGCGAAGATATCCGTTTGTGCCTTCCGATAAACCCCGACATCGTGAGTCAGATAGCAGCCGGGGCGCAGCACCACCTCGACCTTGCCTGCCACGGACGCCTTCGCGAATTCTTCCGCAACCACGTCGTACCATGCCGAGCCGGCACCCGACAGAATCGCCGGCGTGCGCGCAAAGCGCCCCTCGTCGGCGAGCGCGCGGGTGATCGCGACGGCGCTTTGCAGAAACTCGCGCACTTCGGGTTCTTCCTTCAGCACGCCTTCATACAACTCGACACCGGCGAGCTTCAACGCATCCGGATAGCGCGCGATCGCCTCGAGCACGGCATTGCGCTGCGCGTCGTCCCGCACGCCCGTACGGCCGCCCGGCACGCCGAGCTCGAGCAGCACATTTAGCGACTTGCGCACGGAGCTGAAGAACTTGCCGAGTTGCTCGACGCCTTCAACCGAATCCACCAGACAGAAAAACTCGAAGTCCGGATCGCTCAGCATTTCGGCGATCATCAGCATGTTGCGGCGCCCGACCAGCTGGTTGGCCATGAGGATGCGCGACACGCCGCCGTGATAGGCCGCGCGCACCTGGTGAGCGGTGGCGAGCGTGATGCCCCACGCGCCGGTTTCGAGCTGGCGGCGGAACAGTTGCGGCGCCATGGTGGTCTTGCCGTGCGGCGCGAGCTTGACACCGTACTCCGCAACGAACGCCTGCATCCATTTCAGGTTGTGCTCGATACGGTCCGCGTACAGCACCGCAGCCGGCAGGCTCACGTCCTCGTTTAGCAGATTCCATTCAAGGCGGCTGACGTCCATCAGCTGGATGCTGGTGCCCGGAACCATGCCCAAGCCCTTGCTATAAGGATCAATCGTCGCGCCCTGATAGTTTGTAACTTTCATGTAATCCTGCTCCATCGTCCAGACAAATCGAATCGAAGTTGACTTTCGCATGTTACCGAAAGTAGCATGTTTCCTGAAATGTTATTTAGTACCACGACGGCGTCGCCGGCTGGTACAAGGTGCCGCGCGCGGCGTTTCCATCGTCGCCATGGCTGGCATGGTCTTTACGGTCCTTCATGCACTCGAGCGCTGAACCGCTTACCTTCGATATTGTCGCCCGGATCGCTGAATGCGCGCCGGAACTGCGTTCGGCCGAGCGCAAGGTGGCCGCGCTGATTCTCGACGATCTGACGGGCGCGTCGCGGGCGAGCATCGGTGCGCTGGCGCAGCAGGCGGGGGTCAGTGTCGCGACGGTCACGCGTTTTGCAAAAGCGGTGGGTTGCCGCGACGTGCGCGAACTGAAGTTGCGGCTCGCGCAGGCGGCGGCGGTGGGACAGCGTTTCCTGCAGCGCGGCATGCCGGCAGATACGCCCGAGCCGCTCGCCACGCGTGTGTTCGACGAAGTGCAGACTGCGCTCACCCACAATCACCAGTTATTGCGCCAGGCGCCGGTTGCCGAAGCCGCCGCCGCCTTGCGCGAGGCGCGCATGATCTACGTGTTCGGCATGGGCGGCGGCTCGACCGCGCTGGCCGACGAAATGCGCTTCCGGCTGGTTCGCCTCGGCCGGCCGGTGGCGACGTATCAGGACGGCTTGCTGCAACGCATGGTGGCGAGCACGGTGTCGCGCGAATGTGTGGTGATTGCGTTGTCGGCCACCGGGCGCGTGCCCGAGATGGTGGAGAACTGCCGCATCGCGCGCAGTTACGGCGCGACGCTGATTACCCTGACCGCGCCCGCGTCACCGCTTGCAAAACTGGCGGATTGGGTGATCCCGATCGTCGCCTTCGAAACTGATTTTATTTACAAGCCATCGTCATCACGATACGCGATGATGATGGCGCTGGACGTGCTCGTCACCGAACTCGCCGTCAGCCAGGGTGACGAGAGCCGCGAATTGCTGCGCCGCATGAAACACGCGCTGGATGCGCACCGTGGTGGCGGCGACCGACAACCGCTAGGAGACTGACCTATGCATTCGCATCCCGAAGCCGCCGATACGCTGATAATCGACGCGCAACTGTACGACGGCACAGGCGCGCCGCCGCTCGAGCGCGACGTGGCTGTGCGCGACGGCAAGATTGTGGCGATCGGCAACCTGTCGAACTGGCTGGCCGAAGAGATTGTGGAAGCGAACGGCCGTGCGCTGGCACCGGGTTTTATCGACGTCCACACACACGATGACACCCACGTGATCCGCGCGCCGCAGATGCTGCCGAAGATCAGCCAGGGGGTGACGACGGTGATTGTCGGCAACTGCGGCATTAGCGCGTCGCCGGTGGCCTTGAAGGGTGATCCGCCGGACCCGATGAACCTGCTGGGCGAGCGCGACGCGTTCAGGTATCCGACCTTCGCCGCCTATGTCGACGCGGTGAACGCCGCGCGCCCGGCGGTGAACGTGGGCGCGCTGATCGGCCATACGGCGCTGCGCAACAACCAGATGGACCGGCTGGACCGCGCTGCGACGGCGAAGGAAATTGCGGGGATGTGCGCGCAACTCGAGGAGGCGCTGAAAAACGGCGCACTCGGCTTGAGCTCGGGGCTGGCATACGGCTCGGCGTTCGCGGCGCCGACTGAGGAAGTGATGGCGCTGGCGGAGCCGCTCGCGGCAGCGGGCGCGCTGTACACGACGCATATGCGCACGGAGTTCGACGCGATTCTCGACGCGATGGATGAAGCGTACCGGGTGGGCCGCCATGCACGGGTGCCGGTGGTGATTTCGCATCTGAAGTGTGCGGGGCCGTCGAACTGGGGGCGCAGCGTCGAAGTGCTCAAGTCGCTGGATGGGGCGAGGCGCATGCAGCCGGTTGGCTGCGACTGCTATCCGTATAACCGCAGTTCGTCGACGCTCGATTTGAAGCAGGTGACAGGGGATATCGACATCACGATTACGTGGTCGGAGCCGCATCCTGAGATGGCAGGCAAGCTGGTAAAGGAGATTGCCGCGGAGTGGGGCGTGACGCAGCAAGAGGCGGGCAAGCGCTTGCAGCCGGCGGGGGCGGTGTATCACAACATGTCGGAGGACGACGTGCGGCGCATCTTGTCGCATCCGGCGACGATGGTGGGCTCGGACGGCTTGCCGAACGATCCGTTGCCGCATCCGCGGCTGTGGGGTGCGTTTCCGCGCGTGCTGGGGCATTACGCGCGCGATGCCGGTTTGCTGCCGCTCGAGGAAGCCGTGCGCAAGATGACGAGCCTGTCGGCGCGGCGCTTTGGGCTGACGCAGCGTGGCGAGGTGCATGTGGGTTATCACGCTGATCTGGTTTTGTTCGATCCGGCGCGAGTGCGCGATGCGGCGACGTTCGACAAGCCGCAACAGCCGGCGGACGGGATTGACGCGGTGTGGGTGAACGGCATGTTGTCGTATCGTGACGGTCAGCCGACTGGTGAGCGGGCGGGGCATTTTGTGGCGCGTGGTGCGGCATCGCAGGCGGATGCGCAGGGCGTGTTCTGAGGTTTTTGTTTTTGCTCAATTGATGCGGTGCGTGGTGGTTTTGCTTGCGTGCCGCTGGATCTTATAAGGAGTGGAGTGATGAAGCGATATGGCGTCGAGGGTGGCAAGGGCACCGGTGGGCAGCATATGCCGTTTGCGCGTGCGGTTGAAGCGGATGGGTGGTTATTTGTATCCGGGCAGACGCCGATGGAAAACGGCGAAGTCATCAACGGCGGGATTGTTGAGCAGTCGCACAAGGCGATCCAGAATGTGTTCGCTATCCTCAAAGAGGCTGGGTATGGGGCTGAGCACGTCGTTCGGTGCGGGGTCTGGCTCGATGATCCGCGGGATTTTGCTTCGTTCAATAAGGTGTTTCGGGAGTACTTTGGGGAGAATCCGCCTGCGCGGGCTTGTGTCGTGTCCAGTATGGTGATTGATTGCAAGGTGGAAGTTGACTGCGTCGCTTATAAGGGGCCTGTGGGGAAGGGTTGAGGTTTTGCCTGCGGCGCCCTGGTTTGATTGTTTGCCTACGGCGTTGGCCTTTCCCTGATTTCCTGATTTCCTGGTGGTCTATTGGCTTCGCCCCTGTGCGGGGCGGCACCTACTTTCTTTGCTACCGCCGCAAGGAAAGTAGGCAAGGAAAGCGGGCAAAGAATGCGGGCTCAAACCGCCAGCTTGCAGGTGTCCACCACTGATGTGAACCCGGAGTGGTCCGAAGACAGGACCGTCGCTCGCATCTCAAGCGTTAGTGACAAAGGGCTCATTCATCCCACTCCGCACTACGTGCGTCGCGCACGGGTTTGCAAGGGAAGGTCGGGGTTGCGCGCGAAAGCGAGGGTCTGCCTGAGAGGACGGAGGCCGTTTGGGATAACGAGCAGGGGCTTGCTCAGGAAGATGGCAGTTGCAATGCAGGGCGGGAAACGGCGGGCATCTGTGTTTCAGGAGAAGCAACCAGGAACATTAGAACTCCTGCAGAAATCGCAGAAGGCGCTGTACCCGACGGCGGGGCGCGCAGCGCAACGCTGGAACGGATGAGTGCCTTGTCACTAACGTGAGTGGTGCGAGGGCAGGTCTTGTCTTCGTACCACTCCGTGTTCACTCGCGTGGTGGACACTTATGAGCTGGCGGTGTGAGCCCGCTTTCATTGCCTGCTTTCTTTGCGGCGGCGCCCCGAAGGAAGTCCCCGGGGGGGACCAGGAAATCAGGGAAAGGCCAACGCCGCAGGCAAACCACCAGACCAGGGCGCCGCAGGCAAACCACCCCCCCCCAAAAAAAACCTATTGCCGGGCAGTCCGCAAATTATCCGGCATAGGCAAATTAAAGTTAGTCCGGAACGGATTGATATCAAGCCCACCACGCCGCGTGTAGCGAGCATAGACGGCCAACTTCAAAGGCTGACAACCCTTAAGAATATCGACAAAGATCCTCTCCACACACTGCTCATGAAACCCGGTGTGATTCCGGTAGGAAACGATATACCGCAGCAACCCGGCATGATCGATCTGCGGCCCGACGTAATGAATCTGCACGCTCCCCCAGTCAGGCTGCCCGGTCACCGGACAATTCGACTTGAGCAGATTGGAAAACACCGTCTCCTCAACAGGCGACTCATCAAGCGCAGCCCTGAGCAGCGAAGGATCCGGATGATAAACATCAGTATCAAGATCCAGCCGATCCAGCGACAACCCGTCAAACTCCTCAAGCTGTAGCTTGCCGAACTCCACAGGCCCCGCAAGATGCACTGAAACACTCGCGCCGCAGGCAGCAGACACATCCCGCTTGATCGTATCCCGCACCACCTCAAACGACTCAAACGCAGTCTGCGCAAACGACCCGAGATAAAGCTTGAACGACTTCGACTCGACAATATTCGGCGAATCCGCCGGCACATAAAACGTCGCCACAGCAATCTGCGGCTTGCCGCGCGTATTCAGCCACGACAGCTCGTACGCGTTCCAGATGTCCGTGCCAAAGAACGGCAACTGCGCACCGATGCCGATCGCTTCGCGCGCGGCCTTACGCGCGATCGGGAAGAGCAGCGTCGCGTCGTACTGTTCGGTGTAAGCGGCAGGTTTGCCAAGCGGTGATTGTTCGGGTGTCATGATGCATTCACGATGCCACTCAGCACGTGCCCCGTCGCCGTCACGACGCGGGCTGACTCGCAGTGGCCAATTTGATCGTCGAAGAAAAAGTCCGGCTCGAACTCGCGCAAAAACGCGCTCTTGTCGAGCCCACCGAGGAACATCGCTTCGTCGATTTCGATGTTCCACGCCATCAGCGTGCGTATCGCCCGTTCGTGCGCCGGCGCCGAACGTGCAGTCACCAGCGCCGTGCGTATGTGCATCGGCGCGGCCTGCGTCGGCGCCGCCTCGTCCGCCAGTTTCTGCAGCCGGTGCAGCGCCTCCAGCAGAGGCTTGAGCGGCCCGTCGGCTAACGGCAGATCCTTGTTGTGGATCTCGTGTCCAACGAACGCACGCAATCCATCCTTCTGAAACACCCGCTCCGCTTCGTCGGAAAAGAGCACGGCGTCGCCATCGAAGGCAATGCGGATTTCATCCGGATACTTACTCGCCATTTTCGCCGATTCGGGCAATACGCGTGCAGCCGGAAATCCGGCGCTCAGCGCGTCCCGTACGTCGTCCTGATTGGCGGACAGAAAGAGCGAGGCATTCAGCGGCTTCAAATACCCAAACGGCGCACGCCCGCGCGTAAACACGCCGCGCTCGATCGCCAGCCCGTGCTCGCGGCACGAATGGAAGGCGCGCAGCCCGCTGATCGGATCGCTGCGTGACAGGATCACGACCTCAACGCGGTGCGCGCCCGCATTCAGCGCCAGCAGCTTGCGGATCAGCGGAAATGCCACCCCCGGTTTGGCCGGCACGTTCAGGCGCTCACGCTGCAGCATTTCATAGGCGTGCAGGTCGCCGTCCTCGTACACGCGGTTCTCTTCCTCGAAGTCGAACAGCGCGCGCGACGAAATCGCCACGACCAGTTTGTCCTGTAGCGAAAGAGCCATCTGTCCAGTCCGGGCGCTTACGCGAGGAACAGCCGGTACACCGGATTGCTCGTCTCTTCCCAGTACGGATAACCAAGCGTCGCGAGGAAACGTTCGAACTCGCTGTTTTCCGTACCCGGCACCTGGATGCCGACGAGGATCGAGCTGTAATCCGCGCCCTGGTTCCGGTAATGGAACAGGCTGATATTCCAGTTCGGCGCCATCGACGAGAGGAACTTCATCAGCGCGCCCGGCCGTTCCGGGAATTCGAAGCGGAAGAGGCGCTCGTCATGTGCCAGTGGCGAACGCCCGCCCACCATGTAGCGGATGTGCTGCTTCGACAGTTCGTCGCCGGTCAGATCCACCGTCGCAAAGTCGTGCGCTTCAAACGCGCCCGCGATCTGCGCCGACTCGCTGCGGTTCCTGATCTGCACGCCCACGAAGATATGCGCGGAATTCGCGTCGGCAATCCGGTAGTTGAATTCGGTGACACTGCGTGTGCCGACCAGTTCGCAGAAGCGTTTGAAACTGCCGCGTTCTTCCGGAATCGTCACCGCGAATACCGCCTCGCGCGCCTCGCCAACTTCGGCGCGTTCAGCAACGAAACGCATCCGGTCGAAATTCATGTTTGCGCCGGAGGTGACCGCGATCAGCGTCTGGTTCTCGATGCCTTCGCGTTCCGCATACTGTTTCGCGCCCGCCACAGCCAGCGAGCCGGCCGGTTCGAGCACGCTGCGGGTGTCCTGGAACACGTCCTTGATCGCTGCGCACAGGGCGTCGGTGTTGACGATCAGCACGTCGTCGAGGTACTCGCGGCACAGCCGGAAGGTTTCCTCGCCGACCAGTTTCACCGCCGTACCATCGGAAAACAGGCCCACTTCATTCAGCGTGACGCGCTCGCCGGCCTTCAAGGACTGCGCCATCGCGCAGGAATCGTCGGTCTGCACGCCAATCACCTTAATCTCAGGGCGCACCGACTTGACGTAAGCGGCAACCCCGGCAGCGAGGCCGCCCCCGCCGATCGGCACAAAGATCGCGTGAATCGGGCCCTGATGCTGGCTCAGGATTTCCATGGCCACCGTGCCCTGACCGGCAATCACGTACGGATCGTCAAACGGATGGACGAACGTGAGGCCACGTTCTTCCTGCAGCTTGGCGGCATGTGCGTATGCGTCGCTATACGATTCACCGACCTGCACGACCTCGACCGTCGGGCCGCCGTGCGAGCGCACCGCGTCGACCTTCACCTGCGGGGTCGTGACCGGCACCACGATGATGGCCTTCACGCCCATGCGCGCCGCCGAGAGCGCGACGCCCTGCGCGTGATTGCCTGCCGACGCCGTAATGACGCCGCGTTCCAGCGCTTCGGCCGGAATGTGCGCCATCTTGTTGTACGCGCCGCGTACCTTGAACGAGAACACCGGCTGATTGTCTTCGCGCTTCAGGTAAATCGGATTGCGCAGCCGTGCCGACAGATTCGGCGCATGTTCGAGTTCGGTTTCGCGGGCCACGTCGTAGACGCGCGCGGTCAGGGTTTTCTTCAGGTAGTCGTGGGAAGCCATGCGGGTGGCGCGGTGCGCTGTGTGAGACGGGAAAGGACAATGATAGCGCCAACGGCCCGCCCTCTGGCCCTCACCGTATGGCCAGGGTCCGGAGAAAGCGCCCGCCCGACCGTCCGGTCGAGGAATTCTGGGCTCACCAGTTGGAACATATTTGCGCATGGGCCCGTGCAAACGCCCGTCCCAGCCGGATTCGAGCGCCAACGCGCGCGTAGATCATGCGGTAGAATTCCATTTTGGAACAAGGATCGGGAGATGCACTGGCAGCCTCGGATCGCCCATTTGATGCCTGTCCCGCGTGAGTCTCGTCCCGCGGCGCAGCGTCACGTCCGCTACGCACGATCGTGTAGCTGCATCTGAGCGCCGCGAAGCGGCCGGCGTGTGTCGCCCGCCGGCAGGTGCTTCGCTCAACTAGAAAATTTCCAGAATTGCGCCCCACGCGCACCGTCAGCCGACGCCTCCCTACTGAATGAGCGCGCCTGACTGACCTACCGAGTCGTCCAAACATGAACGCACCTCAAGTATTCGATCCGCACGGAGCCGCCGCTGCGGTGGCCGCCGACCCTGAAGCGCGCCTGCGCGAAATTCCCTATAACTACACGTCGTTTTCCGATCGCGAAATCGTTATCCGCCTGCTGGGAAACGACGCGTGGGACGCGCTGGCCGAATTGCGCGCCGAGCGCCGCACCGGCCGCTCGGCACGCATGCTCTACGAAGTGCTCGGCGACATCTGGGTGGTGCGCCGCAATCCTTACCTGCAGGACGACCTGCTCGACAACCCGAAGCGCCGCGCACTGTTGATCGAGGCGCTGCATCACCGTCTGAGCGAGATTGAGAAGCGCCGTCGCGCCGATCTCACCGAGCATGGCGATGAGGCCGGCGTCGATCGCGCCGCGCGCGTCGAAACGCTGGTGGTCGCCGCGCGTCGGGCAGTGGACGCATTCGCCAGCGAGTTCGACAAGACCGCTGAGCTGCGCCGCCGCACGACCAGGGTGCTCGGCCGCGTCACGCAGAAAGACAACATCAAGTTCGACGGCCTCTCGCGCGTATCCCACGTGACAGACGCGACTGACTGGCGTGTCGAGTATCCGTTTGTCGTGCTGACACCGGACACCGAAGCCGAGATCGCCGGCATGATCAAGGCCTGCTTCGAACTCGGTCTAACGGTGATTCCGCGTGGCGGCGGTACGGGCTACACGGGCGGCGCAGTGCCGCTCACGCCGTTCTCGGCCGTCATCAATACGGAAAAGCTCGAACAGCTCGGCGCGGTCGAACTGACCGAACTTCCGGGCGTGCCGGGTAAAGTCGCGACCATCTTCTCCGGCGCGGGCGTCGTGACGCGCCGTGTCACGGAAGCCGCCGAACAGGCCGGCTACGTGTTTGCGGTCGACCCCACCTCGCTCGACGCCTCCTGTATTGGCGGTAACGTCGCCATGAACGCGGGCGGCAAGAAGGCCGTGCTGTGGGGCACCGCGCTCGATAACCTCGCCTGGTGGCGCATGGTCGACCCGGAAGGCAACTGGCTCGAAGTCACGCGTCTCGACCACAACATGGGCAAGATCCATGACATCGAGGTGGCCCGCTTCGAGCTGAAGTGGTTCGACGGCGAATACGCGCCCGGTGAAAAGCTGCTGCGCACCGAGTCGCTCAACATCAAGGGCCGCGTGTTCCGCAAGGAAGGCCTCGGTAAGGACGTCACGGATAAATTCCTCGCCGGTCTGCCGGGTATCCAGAAGGAAGGTTGCGACGGTCTGATCACGTCGGCGCGCTGGGTGCTGCACAAGATGCCCGCGCATACGCGCACCGTCTGCCTCGAGTTCTTCGGTCAGGCGCGCGATGCGATTCCGAGCATCGTCGAAATCAAGGACTACCTGTTCGAAACGTCGAAGCAGGGCGGGGCGATTCTCGCCGGCCTCGAACACCTCGATGAGCGCTATCTGCGCGCGGTCGGTTACGCGACCAAGTCCAAACGCAACGCGTTTCCGAAGATGGTGCTGATCGGCGACATTGTCGGCGACGATGCCGACGCGGTAGCGCAAGCCACCTCGGAAGTCGTGCGGATGGCCAACGGCAAGAGCGGCGAAGGCTTCGTCGCGGTGAATGCCGAAGCGCGCAAGCGCTTCTGGCTGGACCGCAGTCGCACGGCCGCCATTGCGAAGCACACCAACGCGTTCAAGATCAACGAAGACGTGGTGATTCCGCTCAACCGGATGGGCGAGTACACCGACGGCATCGAGCGCATCAACATCGAACTGTCGATCAAGAACAAGCTGCAACTGCTCGATGCGCTCGAAGCGTTCTTCAAGGGCGGCAAGCTGCCGCTCGGCAAGAGCGACGACGCCAATGAAATTCCGAGCGCCGAACTGCTCGAAGACCGCGTGCAGCAGGCGCTCGATCTGCTCAAGCACGTCCGCATTCGCTGGGAATTCCTGCGCGACAAGCTCGATCTGTCCTTGCGTGAAGCGCAGCATTACCTTGTCGGCCTCGGCTACGAAGCGCTCGCGGAGAAGTTTGCCGATCGCGCCGACGCGCAGCCGGATGCCACCGTGTTCCATGTCACGCAGGACCGTACGATCCGCGTGTCGTGGAAGCAGGAGGTCCGTGCCGAACTGCGCCAGATCTTCAACGGCGGCGAATTCAAGCCGATCCTGGAAGAAGCGCAGGCGATCCATAAGCAGGTGCTGCGCGGCCGCGTGTTCGTCGCGCTGCACATGCACGCGGGTGATGGCAACGTTCACACCAACCTCCCCGTCAACTCCGACAACTACGAGATGCTGCAAGACGCCCACACGGCGGTCGCGCGCATCATGAAGCTCGCCCGTTCGCTGGATGGCGTGATTTCCGGCGAGCACGGCATCGGCATTACGAAGCTGGAATTTCTCACCGAAGATGAGATCGGCGAATTCCGCAAGTACAAGCAACGCGTCGATCCGCATGGCCGTTTCAATGCGGGCAAGCTGCTCGAAGGTGCCGACCTGCGCAACGCATACACCCCGAGCTTCGGGCTGATGGGCTATGAGTCGCTGATCATGCAGCAGTCCGATATCGGCGCGATTTCCGATTCGATCAAGGACTGCCTGCGTTGCGGCAAGTGCAAGCCGGTCTGCGCGACGCACGTGCCGCGTGCCAACCTGCTGTACAGCCCGCGTAACAAGATTCTCGCCACCTCGCTGCTGGTCGAGGCGTTCCTGTATGAAGAGCAGACGCGCCGCGGCGTGTCGATCAAGCACTGGGACGAGTTCAACGACGTCGCCGACCACTGCACGGTCTGCCACAAGTGCGTGACGCCGTGCCCGGTGAAGATCGACTTCGGCGACGTCACGATGAACATGCGCAACCTGCTGCGCAAGATGGGCAAGAAGAAGTTCAACCCGGGCAACGCGGCCGGCATGTTCTTCCTCAATGCGACCAATCCGCAGACGATTAACCTCGCGCGCACCGCGATGATGGGCATCGGCTACAAGGCGCAGCGCCTCGGCAACGACGTGCTGAAGAAGTTCGCGAAGAAGCAGACGGCGCACCCGCCGGCGACTGTCGGCAAGCCGCCGGTCACGCAGCAGGTGATCCACTTCATGAACAAGAAGATGCCGGGCAACCTGCCGAAGAAGACGGCGCGCGCGCTGCTCGACATCGAAGACAACAAGATCGTGCCGATCATCCGCAATCCGAAGACAACCACCGTCGATACGGAAGCGGTGTTCTACTTCCCCGGCTGTGGTTCCGAGCGGCTGTTTTCGCAAGTGGGTCTGGCAACCCAGGCGATGCTGTGGGAGGCGGGCGTGCAAACCGTGCTGCCGCCGGGTTACCTGTGCTGCGGCTACCCGCAGCGCGGCTCGGGCCAGTTCGACAAGGCCGAGAAGATCGTCACGGACAACCGCGTGCTGTTCCACCGCGTCGCGAATACGCTGAACTATCTCGACATCAAGACGGTGGTGGTGTCGTGCGGCACCTGTTACGACCAGCTGGCCGGTTACGAATTCGAGAAGATTTTCCCGGGTTGCCGGATCATCGACATTCACGAGTTCCTGCTCGAAAAAGGCATCAAGCTCGATGGCGTGACCGGGACGCGCTACATGTACCACGACCCGTGCCACACGCCGATCAAGACGATGGACCCGGTGAAACTGGTCAATCAGCTGATGGGTTCGGAGAAGGACGGCTACAGGATCGAGAAGAGCGATCGCTGCTGTGGCGAATCCGGCACACTTGCAGTGACGCGTCCGGACATTTCGACGCAGGTCCGCTTCCGTAAGGAAGAGGAGATCCGTAAGGGGGCGGCCAGGCTGCGCGGCATCCCGCTGGTGGCCGAAGCGGGCGCCAGTGCGATCAATCCGGCCAACGCCTCTGCGGGCGCGGCCGGTGCGCCGGACGGCTCGGTGCACAAGGCTGGCGACGGTCCGCAGCCGAACGGCGTCACCGACGTGAAGATCCTGACGAGCTGCCCGTCCTGCCTGCAAGGGCTGTCGCGGTACAACGAGGACGCGGACATCGAGGCGGACTACATCGTCGTCGAAATGGCGCGCCACGTGCTGGGTGAAGACTGGATGGCGGATTACGTCCAGCGGGCCAACAATGGCGGAATCGAGCGCGTGCTGGTTTAATGGCACGACTGACTATTTCCGCTTGAGGACGACGATGGACTGTGTATTTTGCCGTGAAGATGGCGGCGACGTGCTGTGGCAGGACAATACGCTACGTGTCGTCCTCGCCGACGAACACGATTACCCGGGCTTGTGCCGGGTAATCTGGAACAAGCACGTTGCCGAGTTCTCGGACCTGGCCGAGGCTGACCGCGACCGCGTGATGCGCGCGGTGTATGCGGTCGAGCGGGCGATGCGGCGCATCCTGCATCCGGTGAAGGTGAATCTCGCGAGCCTCGGCAACCAGGTGCCGCATGTGCACTGGCATGTGATTCCACGTTTTTCGAACGACGCCCATTTTCCGCTGCCGATGTGGGCGCCGCGCCAGCGCACGGTGTCCGAGGCGCTGCTGTCGTCGCGCCGCGCGCAGGCCACCTTGCTGCGCGACGCCGTGCGTCACGAGATCGAACAGGCTCTTGGTTGAGCGCCCCCAGACCTGTCGCTTTGCGCCAGGTCCCGAGGGGGCAATCCCCCAGGGGGACTTCCTGCGGGGCGGAAAACCTGGGGTGGCCCGGCATTTTGTTGCGGATGCCCCCAAAACCTGTCGCTTCGCGCCAGGCCCCCCCAAGGGGGCAAGCAAACTTGGGGCGGCCCGGCGTTTTCTTACGAGGTCAACATGAGTGGACTGACTCCCGACACGCCGGTGCCGACCGGGGTGGTCGTGCATGCCAAATCGCGCGTGCTCGAATTGCAGTACGCCAATGGCGAAAGCTTTCGCGTGCCGTTCGAACTGCTGCGCGTCTGTTCGCCTTCCGCGGAAGTGCGCGGCCACGGCCCGGGGCAGGAGACGCTCCAGACCGGCAAGCGCGAGGTGACGATCACCTCGATTGAGGGCGTCGGCAACTACGCGCTCCAGCCGACCTTCTCGGACGGGCACTCCACCGGCCTCTATTCGTGGGACCTGCTGTACGACATCGCAACCCGCCAGGATGAACTCTGGCGCGAGTATCTCGACAAACTTAATGCGGCCGGTGTCGATCGCGACGCCCCGATGGCTGCAGCCGGTGCACCGCACGGTCATTGTCACTGATACGATTCGGCCTGAGCCGCGGTGATGCGGCGCAACATTCCAGAATACGCGAAAGGACGAACGCGATGAGTAAAACCCACTTCGGCTTTCAGACAGTCGACGAACAGGAAAAAGCGCAGAAGGTGGCGGGCGTGTTCCACTCCGTCGCCGCCAACTACGACCTGATGAACGACCTGATGTCGGGCGGGTTGCACCGGGCGTGGAAGATCTTCACGATCGCCCAGGCGAACGTGCGGCCGGGCTACAAGGTGCTCGACATCGCGGGCGGCACGGGTGACCTCTCGAAGGAATTCGCCAAAAAGGCGGGCCCGACCGGCGAGGTCTGGCACACCGACATTAACGAATCCATGCTGCGCGTAGGCCGCGACCGGCTGCTCGACAAGGGCATCATCACCCCGGCGCTGTTGTGCGACGCGGAAAAAATCCCCTTTCCGGACAACTACTTCGACGTGGTGACCGTGGCTTTCGGGCTGCGCAACATGACCCATAAAGACATTGCGCTGGCGGAAATGCGCCGCGTGCTGAAGCCGGCCGGGCGTCTGCTGGTGCTGGAATTTTCCAAAGTGTGGGATCCGCTTAAAAAAGTCTACGACGTATACTCATTCAAGGTGCTGCCGTGGCTTGGCGACCGCTTTGCCAAAGATGCAGAGAGCTACCGTTACCTGGCCGAATCAATCCGGATGCATCCGGATCAGGAAACTTTAAAAACAATGATGGAACAAGCTGGCCTCGACGGCGTCAAATATTACAATTTGTCAGCTGGTGTGGTAGCTTTACACGTGGGGACCAAATACTAGGGTCCCTAACCCATCGTTTTTAAAGGAAATTTTCATCATGTCCGATTCGCGTTTGTTATCTGCCCGTAAGACTTCGGGGTCGTTGGCGAGGAGAATCGGACTGGCGGCGATGGTCGGTCTGGTCATGTTCGCCACCGTCGCTTCGCTCGACGCTGAAGCTCGCCGCATCGGCGGCAGCCGCAGCATCGGCCGCCAGCAGTCCACCACGATGCAGCGGCAAACCACGCCGCCCGCGCAACCCACCCAACCCGCCGCCCAACCCACCCAGCAATCGGCCCAGGCCGCCCAGGCGCAGCGTGCGCAACCGGCGCCGACGCCGGCCGCGGCGCCTAACCGCTCGCGCTGGCTCGGGCCGATCGCGGGCCTCGCCGCCGGTCTCGGTATCGCGGCGCTGCTGTCGCACTTTGGCCTGGGTGAGGCGTTTGCCGGCGCCATGGCCAACATGCTTGTAATCGCCGCCATCGCGATGCTGGCTATCTGGCTGATCCGCCGCTTCATGAACCGCAAGCGCGACGCGTCGACGCCGGCGTATGCGGGCAGTGCGCCGAGCCTCAACGCAGGCGGCACCGGCTACGCGCAGGAACCCAGCTTCCCGGCTGCGCAGTCGGGTTCGTACCCTGAACCGCAGGCCAACGGGTTGAGCACGCCTGTGAGCGCGGCGGCTCCCGCAGCGGCGCCCGTTGTGCCGGCCAACTTCGATTCAGAGGCTTTCTTGCGCAACGCGAAGGTGTACTTCATACGCCTGCAGGCCGCCTGGGACGTCGGCAACGAGGCGGACATCCGTGAGTTCACGACGCCGGAAATGTTTGCCGAAGTGAAGGTCGACCTCGCTTCGCGCGGCCCGGAGTCGAACCTGACCGACGTGGTGCAGTTGAACGCCGAGTTGCTGGGCGTCGAAGACCGTGGCAGTGAATATTTCGCCAGCGTGCGCTTCTCCGGCCTGATCCGTGAAATGGCGGGCGCGGCAGCCGGGCCGTTCGTGGAGATCTGGAACCTGTCGAAGTCGACCCGCGCCGGTGAAGGCTGGTTGCTCGCCGGCATCCAGCAGGTTGGTCAGGCGTCTGCTGCGCACTGACCTCGCGCCTCGCGTATTGGCCGTTCGGCAGAGCAAGCCGGGAAGCGAACGGACGTTACAATAGGAACCCGCGCGGGCACATCGCCCGCGCGGGTTTTTTCTTGCCACCTTCAATGACCCTCGCCGCCAAGCCCTTCGCTGCTGCCGTCAATCATCTGCTCGCCCGCGAATCGTGGGCACGCGAGCGCCTCGCCCCCTACGCCGGCAAGACCGCCCGGCTATCCTGTCCGCCTGTCGTTTTGATCCTGCTGGTTCAGCCGGACGGTTATCTCACTGCGGTCGATGAAACTGAGACGCATCAGTTCGACGTCACCGTGTCGGTGCCGTCCGACGCGCTGCCGGCCTTCGTGCAGGGCGGCCAGGCGGCAGTGATGAAGCACGTCAGGATCGACGGCGATGCGGAGTTCGCGACGGTGATCGCGAAGCTCGCCGAGCATCTGCGCTGGGAACCGGAGGAGGATCTGGCGCGGCTGATCGGCGACGGTCCGGCCTGGCGGGTGGCAACGCTTGCGCGCTCGGTCGGCGAGCACGCGCGTCGCACGGGGCGCAATCTGCTCGACTCGGTCGCCGAGTATCTGCTCGATGAAAATCCGCAACTGGTGCGCCGCGCCGCGCTCGACGAGTTCAATGCCGAACTCGCGCGCGCCCGCGATGCGCTGGCCCGCGTCGAAAAGCGCCTCGAGCGCCTGGAACAGAAGGTCGAAGCTCGCGGCGCACAAGCGCCGGGCGGCGCCGCCACGTCGCGCGGCACGCGCTAGTCACCGGGCTCAACCATGCGTTTTCTGCGTTTCCTCAAGATTTTTTTTACGGTCATCCGCTTCGGTCTCGATGAGATGATGCTGGGCCGCATCAACGACCGCCGCGTGCGCGTGTTGCTGCGTATCGCCACCATCGGCCGCAAGTTCGACCAGCCGCCGGGTGTGCGGCTGCGTCTCGCGCTCGAAAGCCTCGGGCCGATTTTCGTGAAGTTCGGCCAGGTGCTGTCTACCCGTCGTGACCTGCTGTCTGTCGATCTCGCCAACGAGCTCGCGAAGCTGCAGGACCAGGTGCCGCCGTTCCCCTCGGAGGTGGCGATCGGCCTCGTCGAGAAGTCGCTGGGCGCCCCGGTGGATGTGCTGTTCGACGATTTCGAGCGGGTGCCGGTGGCGAGCGCGTCGATTGCGCAGGTGCACTTCGCGAAGGTGAAGGCCGGCCAGCATGCCGGCAAGGCGGTCGCGGTGAAGGTGCTGCGACCGAACATGCTGCCCGTCATCGACTCCGATCTCGCGCTGCTGCGCGACATCGCCGTCTGGGCCGAGCGTCTGTGGGCCGACGGCAAGCGCCTGAAGCCGCGCGAGGTGGTCGCCGAATTCGACAAGTACCTGCACGACGAACTCGACCTGATGCGCGAAGCGGCCAATGGCAGCCAGTTGCGCCGCAACTTCGCCGGGCTCGACCTGCTGCTTGTGCCGGAGATGTATTGGGAGTTCTGTACGCCCACGGTGCTCGTCATGGAGCGCATGGTGGGGGTGCCGATCAGCCAGGTGGAGACGCTGCGCGCCGCAGGCGTGGATATTCCCAAGCTGGCCCGCGAAGGCGTCGAGATCTTCTTTACCCAGGT
Organism: Paraburkholderia sp.; assembly: GCA_035948995.1. GTDB lineage: Bacteria > Pseudomonadota > Gammaproteobacteria > Burkholderiales > Burkholderiaceae > Paraburkholderia. The sequence continues at coordinate 20,779 of DASZIR010000121.1, forward strand.
GTTCCGCGACGGCTTTTTCCACGCCGACATGCACCCCGGCAACATTCAGGTCAGTCTCGATCCGGCGCACTTTGGCCGCTATATCGCGCTCGATTTCGGCATCATCGGCGCGCTGTCCGACTTCGACAAAAACTACCTCGCGCAGAACTTCCTCGCGTTCTTCAAGCGCGATTACCACCGCGTCGCGACGCTGCACCTGGAATCGGGCTGGGTGCCGCCCACCACCCGCGTCGAGGAACTGGAGAGCGCGATCCGCGCCGTCTGCGAGCCGTACTTCGACCGTGCGCTGAAAGATATCTCGCTGGGGCAGGTGCTGATGCGCCTGTTCTCGACGTCGCGCCGCTTCAACGTCGAGATCCAGCCGCAACTGGTGTTGCTGCAAAAGACGATGCTGAATGTCGAAGGGCTCGGCCGTTCGCTCGATCCCGAACTTGACTTGTGGAAGACCGCCAAGCCTTACCTCGAGCGCTGGATGAACGAGCAGATCGGACCGCGCGGCTGGTATGAGCGGCTCAAGATCGAGGCGCCTCAGTGGAGCAAGACGCTGCCGCAACTACCGCGCCTGATCCACCACGTGCTGGCCCACCACCATGACACCCAGCGCGGACCGAACGACGACACGGTTCGTCAGATATTGCTCGAACAGAAGCGGACCAACCGGCTGCTGCAAGGCTTGCTGCTGTTTGGTATCGCAGTCGGGGTCGGCGCGGTGGCGGCGCGTTTCTGGCTCGCGCTGGCGTACGGCGGGTAGTCTGGCAGTCGAGTCCGCCGCGCCGGCCGTCAATTCTTACGAGGTGCATCGATGAGCGACCCGACTCAGCCGGCTGACCCAGCTAACCCAACCGGTGCCGATTTCTCCACCCGCGACCCCAATTCGCCGGCCTTCTGGGACGAACGCTTCGAGCGGGGCGTCATGCCGTGGGACCAGGCCGGCGTGCCGGCGGCGTTCGAGGCGTTTGCCGCGCGGCATGCCGATGCCGCGGTGCTGATCCCAGGTTGCGGCAGCGCGTGGGAGGCCCTGTGGCTGGCCCGCCAGGGGCGCCGCGTGCAGGCGATCGATTTCTCGCCGGCCGCCGTGGCGACGGCGCGCGCGCAGTTGGGCGCGCACGCGGGGGTGGTCGAGCAGGCCGATTTCTTCGCGTGGCAGCCGCCCTTCGCGCCAGGGTGGATCTACGAGCGGGCCTTTTTCTGCGCGCTGCCGACGGCGCGCCGGGTTGACTACGCGCAGCGAATGGCCGGGCTTGTGCCGCAGGGCGCGCTGCTGGCCGGCTTCTTCTTTCTCGGTGCGACACCCAAAGGGCCGCCGTTCGGCATCGAGCGCGCGGAGCTCGATGCCTTGCTGAGGCCGTACTTCGATCTGCTCGAAGACGAGCCGGTCAGCGACTCGATCGCGGTGTTCGCCGGCCGCGAACGCTGGCTGACCTGGCGCCGCCGCGCCGTCACGGGGACTTGATCCTGCGCCGGTCGCCCCCATCTGCATGAACGGTGGCTGCGTCGGCCGCTCGCCCCCGAAAACGGGGGTGCGGGATTGTTTGCGGCTATAATTCAAAGCTTTGCAAGCGTTTACCAGATTACTGTAGGGAAAAGATCATGCCGATCTACGCTTATCGCTGCGAGTCGTGCGGCTTCGGGAAGGACGTGCTTCGGAAGATGAGCGACGCCCCGTTGACGAACTGTCCTGAGTGCGGAAAAGACACCTTCCGCAAGCAGGTGACCGCAGCCGGGTTCCAGTTGAAGGGTTCGGGCTGGTATGTAACCGATTTCCGCGGCGGCAATAGCGCGAATCCGGCAGCGGCGCCGAATGGAAGTGCAACTGCGCCCGCGCAGACCGAGGGTGCCACGGCAGCCGCCGGTTCGTCGGACAGCGCAGCAGGCAGCTCCACGAGCGCAGCCGCGGCACCTGCCGCGCCGGCAGCCGCCCCGGCCTCGACGAGCGGCTCCGGCAGCGCCTAGCTAGCGTAGCCGCCCTGCGGGGTGGCGCACTCGCCGCACCTGGCCTGGCTGGGGTGGCTTTCTGGCGGTACACATGACGACGAAAAAAGCGACGCTCAAATCGGTGTTCCTGACTGGCCTGCTGGTGCTGGTGCCGTTGGCCATCACGCTGTGGGTGCTCGGCCTGATCATCGGCACGATGGATCAGACGCTGCAGTTGCTGCCGGAGTCGTGGCAGCCGGAGCGGCTGTTCGGGTTCCGTCTGCCGGGGCTCGGGGCGGTGCTGACGCTGGCGTTCATCTTCATCGTCGGGCTGTTTACGCAGAACTTCGTCGGGCAGAAGCTCGTGAAGTGGTGGGAACTCCTCGTCGGCCACATTCCGGTGGTCGGGCCGATCTACACGAGCGTCAAGCAGGTCTCGGATACCCTGCTCTCGAGCAGCGGCAACGCGTTTCGCAAGGCTCTGCTGATCGAGTATCCGCGCCGGGGTTCCTATACGATTGCGTTTTTGACCGGGATTCCGGGCGGCGACGTGGTCAACCACCTGAAGGAAGAGCACGTCAGCGTGTATGTGCCGACCACGCCGAACCCGACGTCCGGCTTCTTCCTGATGGTGCCCAAGAGCGAAGTGGTCGAACTCGACATGACAGTCGACGCTGCGCTCAAGTACATTGTCTCGATGGGCGTGGTGGCGCCGTCCGCGCCACCGGCGCCGGTGCGCCGCTCCACCATCGAGCCTCCGCTGTAATGCCGGCGCGCACTGTTTCAGTTTCACGAACTGCGCGCCGTTCAACCAATGCATAACGAAAGACAAACATCATGTCGATGCGATCTGAATATTGCGGTCTGGTGACCGAAGAGTTGTTGGGCCAAACCGTGTCGCTGTGCGGCTGGGTGAGTCGCCGCCGTGACCATGGCGGCGTTATCTTCATCGACCTGCGCGATCGTGAAGGCCTGGTTCAGGTCGTGTGCGACCCGGATCGTGCGGAAATGTTCAAGACCGCCGAAGGCGTGCGCAACGAGTTCTGCGTGCAGATCAAAGGCGTCGTGCGCAACCGTCCGGAAGGCACGACCAACGCCGGCCTGAAGAGCGGCAAGATCGAAGTGCTGTGCCACGAGCTGACCGTGCTGAACGCCTCGGTCACGCCGCCGTTCCAGCTCGACGACGACAACCTGTCGGAAACCACGCGTCTCACGCACCGCGTGCTCGACCTGCGCCGCCCGCAGATGCAGCACAACCTGCGTCTGCGTTATCGCGTCGCGATGGAAGTGCGCAAGTACCTGGACGCGCAAGGCTTTATCGACATCGAAACCCCGATGCTCACGAAGAGCACGCCGGAAGGCGCGCGCGACTACCTCGTGCCGTCGCGTACCAACGCGGGTCAGTTCTTCGCGCTGCCGCAGTCGCCGCAGCTCTTCAAGCAGTTGCTGATGGTGGCGAACTTCGATCGCTATTACCAGATCGTCAAGTGCTTCCGCGACGAAGACCTGCGCGCCGACCGCCAGCCGGAATTCACGCAGATCGACTGCGAAACCTCGTTCCTCTCCGAACAGGAAATCCGCGATCTGTTCGAAGCCATGATCCGTCACGTGTTCAAGGTGACGATCGGCGTCGAACTGGCCGGGAAATTCCCGGTGATGGAGTACTCGGAAGCGATGCGCCGTTTCGGTTCGGACAAGCCGGATCTGCGCGTGAAGCTTGAGTTCACCGACCTGACCGATGCGGTCAAGGACGTCGACTTCAAGGTGTTCAGCACGCCGGCCAACACCAAGGACGGCCGCGTTGCCGCATTGCGCGTGCCGAAGGGCAGCGAGCTCTCGCGTGGCGATATCGACAGCTACACGGAATTCGTGCGCATCTATGGCGCCAAGGGTCTCGCCTGGATCAAGGTCAACGAAGTCGCGAAGGGCCGTGACGGTCTGCAAAGCCCGATCGTCAAGAACCTGCACGACGAAGCGGTCAAAGCGATTATCGAGCGTACCGGCGCTCAAGACGGCGACATCATTTTCTTCGCGGCCGATCGTGCGAAGGTCGTCAACGACAGCCTCGGCGCACTGCGCCTGAAGATCGGCCACTCGGAATTCGGTAAGGCCAACGGCCTCGTCGAAACCGGCTGGAAGCCGCTGTGGGTGGTGGACTTCCCAATGTTCGAGTACGACGAGGAAGAGAACCGCTACGTCGCCGCGCATCACCCGTTCACGAGCCCGAAGGACGAGCATCTCGAGTATCTGGAAACGGATCCGGCCCGCTGTCTCGCGAAGGCCTACGACATGGTGCTGAACGGCTGGGAAATCGGCGGCGGCTCGGTGCGTATTCACCGCGAAGAAGTGCAGAGCAAGGTGTTCCGCGCCCTCAAGATCAACGCGGAAGAAGCGCGGGCCAAGTTCGGCTTCCTGCTCGACGCGCTGCAATACGGCGCGCCCCCGCATGGCGGTATCGCGTTCGGTCTCGACCGCATCATCACGATGATGGCCGGTGCCGATTCAATCCGCGACGTGATCGCGTTCCCGAAGACGCAACGCGCGCAGTGTCTGCTCACGCAGGCGCCGAGCGAAGTGGACGAGCGCCAGCTGCGCGAGTTGCACATCCGTCTGCGTCAGCCGGAGCCGAAGGCGTAACGCCGCCGGCTGCCTGGGTTACAGGTGAAGCAAATGAAAAAGGCGCGTCATGCGCCTTTTTCATTTTTTGCGTTACAGTCGAACAAACCTCCACGAAACCCCCGTCGACCGACATGTACCGCGCGCAACACGCGCCTAGTCTTATCGCCATGCCGAAACCGCCGAAGATTCCCGAATCCGTTCTTGTCGTCATCCATACCCCGGGGCTCGACGTGCTGATCATCGAGCGCGCCGATCATCCCGGTTTCTGGCAATCGGTGACGGGCTCGAAGGATCGTCTCGACGAACCACTCGCCGAAACGGCCGCGCGTGAAGTGGCTGAAGAGACCGGTATCGTGATCGGCAGCGGCCTTGTGCCGCCTGACGCGCTGTTCGACTGGCAGTATCAGATCGACTACGACATCTATCCGAAATTCCTGCACCGCTACGCCGAAGGCGTCACGCGTAACACCGAGCACTGGTTCAGCCTCGAGGTGCCGGAGCGCTGTGAGGTGACGCTCGCGCCGCGGGAACACACGGCGCACCTGTGGCTGCCGTACGAGCACGCCGCCGGGCGCTGCTACTCGTCGTCCAACGCCGACGCGATCCTGCAACTGCCGCGGCGTCTGAAGGGGCGGTCCCGATGACGGTCGGCGCCGCGCGCCCCTTCGCGCGACTCCGTCAAACGCTGTTTGGCCGGCGCTACTGGTCGAAATACCGCTTCACCGCCGGTAACGAAGTCAGACTGTTTCGCTCCGGCGAAGCGTTCTTCGCCTCGTTGATCGCGCGGGTCGACGCGGCCGAGAAAGACGTCGTTCTCGAGACCTATATGTTCTGCGATGACAGCGCGGGTCAGGCCGTCAGCGCTGCATTGCTGCGCGCCGCCGCGCGCGGCGTGCGCGTGCGCGTGATCACCGACGGCGTCGGCACCGCGCGCCTGCCGCTCTTTAACGACTGGCCGGCGCGTGGCGTCGAACATCTGATCTACAACCCGCACATCTTTGGCCGCTTCGGCTTTTCGCGGACACATCGCAAGCTGGCGGTGGTCGACGATCAGTTCGGGTGGTGCGGCGGCATCAATATCGTCGACGACTATGAGAACGACGGCGTGCGCTTGCCGTATCGCCGCTGGGACGTCGCGGTCGAATTGCGGGGGCCGGTGGTCGCCGATGTGCGCGAAGCGCTCGAAACGCAGTGGCATCGGATCCGCTTCGGCCATCGGCCGGCCGAATCGCTGCAACCCGATCTCACCTCCAAGGACGACGCCAGTCACGGCGCACCGGGCCGCGGTCGCAATCGCAGCGCCGATCTGCGTGGCGCCGGCGAACCGGCTGTGGGGTTTGTCGCGCGCGACAACCTGATCAATCGCCGCGCCATCGAGAAGGCGTATCTCACGGCAATTGGCCAGGCGCGCACGGAGGTGCTGCTCGCCAATCCGTATTTCATGCCTGGCCGCAAGCTGCGGCGGGCGCTGGTGTTCGCGGCGCGGCGCGGCGTCGAGGTGAAGCTGATCATCGGACGAAAGGAGTTCGCCGCGCTCGACTATGCGGTGCCATTCCTGTATCGCTCGCTGCTGAAGGCCGGCGTGAAGATCGCCGAGTACGAAAAGACCATGTTGCATGGCAAGGTTGCGGTGGTCGATTCGAACTGGGGGACGGTGGGCTCGTCGAACCTCGATGCGCTGAGTCTGATGCTCAACAACGAGGCTAATGTCGTGCTGGTGCTGGACCCGCAGATCGCCGCGCTGCGCGAAGCGATCCTTGCGGCGTTCGACGAGTCGCGTCGAATCGATCTCGCGCATTACGAAGCGCGTCCGGCTGGCGAACGGTTGCTCAACTGGTTTGCCTATACGGCCTACCGCGCCGTGATGAAGCTGCTCACCGTAGGCGATTACGACTAGCCTGAAGGTGGGGCGCAAGACGACTGCAGGCGGATCGCAGGTGCGTCTAGGAGCGGGCATGCAAGAGCACCCCACACAGGCCCTTACCAGCGCAGTTCAAACAGCCGGCGGGCAGCCAGGTTAAACCCGAGCACCATCAACCTCGGCGCCGTGAAATGAGGGAAGACAAACGACTCTAAAAAATCTCCCTCGTCTGATTGACGTATGACGCAAAATTGATGTTCCGGTTAGAAACCGGTTTCTAATAAAGTCCTTGTTTCGCGGACGGCAGCGCTCAATAATAGTACGGCCGTTCGATTTTTCTTTCGGTCACATAAGAACGGTAAAACAGCTATGCGAAAAGGCGAACAAACGCGAGCCGCAATTCTCGAAGCAGCACTCGATCTGGCAAGCCGCGACGGACTAGAAGGTCTGACGATTGGGCTGCTGGCCGAGCGCATGCAGATGAGCAAGAGTGGCGTGTTTGCGCACTTCGGGTCACGCGAGGACTTGCAGGTGGAAGTCGTGCGCGAATATCACCGTCGTTTTGAAGACGAGGTGTTTTTCCCGAGTCTGCGTGAACCGCGCGGCTTGCCGCGTTTGCGCGCGATGATCTCCCGCTGGATCGAGAAGCGCATTCAGGAAGTCACAACCGGATGCATCTACATCAGCGGCGCGGTCGAGTATGACGACCGCGCGGACAACCCGGTGCGTGAGCAACTGGTGTCGAGCGTGACGATCTGGCGTGCTGCGCTCACCCGGGCCATTTCGCAGGCAATGGACGAAGGGCATCTGCGTGCGGATACGGATCCGCAGCTGATGCTGTTCGAACTGTACAGCTTCACGCTCGGCCTGCATCACGACGCACGTTTCCTGCACCTGCCGGATGCGGTGCCTCTCACGTGGGCCGCGCTCGAAAAACTGATTGTTTCGTATCAAAGCGAAAGCCGTTAGCGGCGCCGGCACGATCCAGCGGATCCAGCGGCGCTGAAAAGGTCCGAACCAGGGACCTGAGCTGACAGCCTGGCTTCTTGTCAAACTTTGGAGAGAGTCATGGGACAGTACGCCGCGCCACTGCGCGACATGCAATTCGTGTTGCACGAGCTGCTTAACGTCGAAGGCGAAATCAAGCAGATGCCGAAGCACGCGGATCTCGATGCCGACACGATCAACGCGGTGCTCGAAGAGGCCGGCAAGTTCTGCTCCGAGGTGCTGTTCCCGCTCAATCACAGCGGCGACCAGGAAGGCTGCACGTATGTCGGCGACGGCGTCGTGACCACGCCGAAGGGCTTCAGGGAAGCCTACAGGCAATACGTCGGGGCCGGCTGGCCCGCGCTCGGTTGCGATCCCGAATACGGCGGCCAGGGGCTGCCGGCGTTCGTCAACAACGCTCTGTACGAAATGCTTAATTCGGCGAATCAGGCCTGGACGATGTATCCGGGTCTGTCGCACGGCGCGTATGAGTGCCTGCATGCGCACGGCACGCCGGAACTGCAAAAGCTTTATCTGCCGAAGCTCGTCTCGGGCGTCTGGACCGGCACGATGTGTCTGACCGAGCCGCACTGCGGCACCGATCTCGGCATCCTGCGCACCAGGGCCGAACCGAACATGGACGGTTCGTACGCGATCAGCGGCACGAAGATCTTCATCTCCAGCGGCGAACACGACCTCGCGGAGAACATTGTTCACCTGGTGCTCGCGCGCTTGCCGGATGCGCCGATGGGCACCAAGGGCATTTCGCTCTTCATCGTGCCGAAGTTCGTGCCGGACGAAGCGGGTGAGCCGGGTGAGCGCAACGGCGTGAAGTGCGGTTCCATCGAACACAAGATGGGCATCCACGGCAACGCGACCGCCGTGATCAATCTCGATAACGCGAAGGGCTGGATGGTCGGCGAGCCGAACAAGGGCTTGAACGCCATGTTCGTGATGATGAACGCCGCGCGTCTGGGCGTCGGCATGCAGAGCCTGGGCCTGACCGAAGTCGCTTATCAGAACTCGCTCACGTACGCGAAAGAGCGTCTGCAGATGCGTTCGCTGACCGGCCCGAAGGCGCCGGAAAAGGCGGCTGACCCGATCATCGTGCACCCCGACGTGCGCCGCATGCTGCTCACGCAGAAGGCCTATGCCGAGGGTGCACGCGCTTTCTCGTACTGGTCCGCGCTGCATATCGACAAGGAACTGTCGCACGCTGAAGAATCGGTGCGCAAGGATGCCGCCGACCTCGTCGCGCTGCTCACGCCGATCCTGAAGGCGTTCCTGTCGGACAACGCGTTCGAAAGCACCAATCACGCCATGCAGATCTACGGCGGCCACGGCTTCATCGCCGAGTGGGGCATGGAGCAGTATGTGCGCGATGCGCGGATCAACATGATCTACGAAGGCACAAACGCGATTCAGGCGCTCGACCTGCTGGGCCGCAAGATTCTTGGCGACATGGGCGCGAAGATGAAGAAGTTCGGCACGCTCGTGACGGAATTCGTCGAAGCCGAAGGCGTCAAGCCGGAAATGCAGGAGTTCATCAACCCGCTCGCCGACATTGGTGAAAAGGTGCAGAAGCTGACCATGGAAATCGGCATGAAGGCGATGCAGAACCCGGACGAAGTCGGCGCTGCGGCCGTGCCATATCTGCGCACCGTCGGCCACCTGGTGTTCTCGTACTTCTGGGCCCGCATGGCACGCATCGCGCTGGACAGGCAGGCATCCGGCGATCCGTTCTACAAGGCGAAGCTCGCCACGGCGCGTTTCTACTTCGCGAAGCTGCTGCCGGAAACGGCGATGACGATTCGCCAGGCACGCGCCGGTTCGAAGCCGCTGATGGAAGTCGAAGAGTCGCTGTTCTAAAGCGACATCACGGCAAGCGCCACGCGCCCGACTTACGCGCGTGGCGTCTTCACCCGCCAGGCATCGTAAAACCCGCGCGACAACTACGCGACAAATACGCAACACCGCATAACTCCCCCGGAGGAACGACGTGAGCAATCTGATCATTCGCAAGGTAGCCGTGCTCGGCGCCGGCGTGATGGGCGCGCAGATCGCCGCGCACCTGATTAACGCCAAGGTGCCCGTGCTGCTGTTCGACCTTCCCGCAAAAGAAGGCCCGAAGAATGCGATCGCGCTGAAGGCGATCGAGAACCTGAAGAAGCTGTCGCCCGCGCCGTTCGGCGTGAAGGACGACGCGCAGTACATCCAGCCCGCCAACTACGACGACGACATCGAGAAGCTCGCCGAGTGCGATCTGGTGATCGAGGCGATCGCCGAGCGGATGGACTGGAAGCACGACCTGTACAAGAAGGTCTCGCCGCATATCGCGCCGAACGCGATCTTCGCGACCAACACGTCGGGCCTGTCGATCACCGAACTTTCGAACGGTTTCCCGGATGAACTGAAGGCGCGCTTCTGCGGCGTGCACTTCTTCAATCCGCCGCGCTACATGCACCTGGTCGAACTGATTCCGACCGCGACGACGCGTCCGGAAATTCTCGATCAACTCGAAACGTTCCTGACGAGCGTGGTCGGCAAGGGCGTCGTGCGTGCGAAAGACACGCCGAACTTCATCGCCAACCGCGTCGGTATTTTCTCGATCCTCGCTGTTATCACCGAGGCCGCGAAGTTCGGCCTGCGTTTCGACGAAGTGGATGACCTGACGGGCGCACGTCTCGGTCGCGCGAAGTCCGCGACGTTCCGTACCGCGGACGTGGTCGGGCTCGACACGATGGCGCACGTGATCAAGACGATGCAGGACAACCTGAAGGACGATCCGTTCTTCCCGGTCTACGAAACGCCTGCCGTGCTCGCCGAACTGGTGAAGAAGGGCGCGCTCGGCCAGAAGACCGGTGGCGGCTTCTACAAGAAGGAAGGCAAGGCGATCAAGGTGCTCGACCCGAAGACGGGCGCGTACGTCGACGGTGGCGCGAAGGCCGACGAGCTGGTTGGCCGCATCCTGAAGCGCCCGCCGGCAGAGCGTCTGAAGCTGCTGCGCGAATCGGAGCACCCGCAGGCGCAGTTCCTGTGGTCGATCTTCCGCGACGTGTTCCATTACATCGGCGTGCATCTGGAATCGATCGCCGACAACGCGCGTGATGTGGATCTCGCCATCCGTTGGGGCTTCGGCTGGAACGAAGGCCCGTTCGAAGGCTGGCAGACGGCCGGCTGGAAGCAGGTCGCCGGGTGGGTGCAGGAAGACATCGCCGCAGGCAAGGCGCTGTCGAAAGCACCGCTGCCGTCGTGGGTGCTGGAAGGTCCGGTCGCTGAGAACGGTGGCGTGCATACGAACGAAGGTTCGTGGTCGCCGGCTTCGAAAACCTTCGTGCCGCGCTCGTCGCTCAGCGTGTATGAGAAGCAGGTGTTCCGCGCGCCGCTGGTCGGCGAAACGGGTGCCGATCCGAAGACCTATGGCAAGACGCTGTTCGAAACCGAAGCGGTGCGCGCATGGGTCGACGACCGTGCAGGCGAGAACGACGTCCTGATCGTGTCGTTCAAGAGCAAGATGAACACGATCGGGCCGTCGGTGATCGACGGCCTGACGCAGGCGATTGAACTCGCGGAGAAGGAATACAAGGGCGTGGTGGTGTGGCAGCCCACGTCGCTGAAGCTCGGCACGCCGGGCGGCCCGTTCTCGGCCGGTGCGAACCTTGAAGAAGCAATGCCCGCGTTCATGATGGGCGGCGCGAAGGGTATCGAGCCGTTCGTGAAGAAGTTCCAGCAAGGGATGCTGCGCGTGAAGTATGCGAGCGTGCCGGTGGTCTCGGCGATCTCGGGTGTTGCGCTCGGCGGCGGCTGCGAACTGGTGCTGCACAGCGCGAAGCGTGTGGCGCATATCGAAAGCTACATCGGTCTGGTGGAAGTGGGTGTGGGTCTCGTGCCCGCTGGCGGCGGTCTGAAGGAAGCGGCACTGCGCGCAGCGGAAGCCGCGACCCAAGTGGGCGCGACCAGCGACCTGCTGAAGTTCGTGCAGAAGTCGTTCGAAAACGCCGCGATGGCAAAGGTCTCGGCCTCCGCACTCGACGCCCGCACGATGGGCTACCTGAAGCCATCCGACACGATCGTCTTCAACGTGTTCGAACTGCTGGACGTCGCGAAGAAGGAAGCGCGCGCGCTGGCCGCATCGGGCTACCGTCCGCCGCTGCGCGTCACGCTGGTGCCGGTTGCCGGACGCTCGGCGATTGCAACCATCAAGGCCTCGCTCGTCAACATGCGCGATGGCCGTTTCATCAGCGAGCACGATTTCCTGATCGCAAGCCGCATTGCCGAAGCTGTGTGCGGGGGCGACGTTGAAGCAGGCAGCCTGGTGGACGAAGAATGGCTGCTGCAACTCGAGCGTCGCGCGTTCGTCGACCTGCTCGGCACGCAAAAGACGCAGGAACGGATCATGGGCATGCTGCAAACCGGCAAGCCGGTGCGTAACTAACGCGCGACGAGCGGACAAAGGAGCTTTAAATGGCAAAGCAATTGCAAGACGCATACATCGTCGCCGCGAGCCGTACGCCGATCGGCAAGGCGCCGCGCGGCATGTTCAAGAACACGCGCCCGGACGAACTGCTGGTGCACGCGATCAGGTCAGCTGTGGCGCAGGTGCCTGGCCTCGATACGAAGGTGATCGAAGACGCCATCATCGGCTGCGCGATTCCGGAAGCGGAACAAGGGCTGAACGTCGCGCGGATGGGCGCGCTGCTCGCCGGCCTGCCCAACACGGTCGGCGGCGTCACGGTGAACCGCTTCTGCGCCTCGGGCCTGACCGCGCTGGCGATGGCCGCTGACCGCATCCGCGTCGGCGAATCGGACGCAATGATCGCCGGCGGCTGCGAATCGATGAGCATGGTGCCGATGATGGGCAACAAACCGTCGATGTCGCCGCATATCTTCGATCGCAACGAAGATATCGGCATTGCCTACGGTATGGGCCTGACCGCCGAGAAGGTCGCCGAGCGCTGGAAGATCAGCCGTGAGGCGCAAGACCAGTTCTCGGTGGAATCGCACCGCCGCGCCATCGCCGCGCAGCAAGCCGGTGAATTCAACGACGAAATCGCCGCGTACACGATCACCGAGCGTTTCCCCGATCTCGCCACCGGCGAAGTGAAGGTGAAGACGCGCGAAGTCGCGCTGGACGAAGGCCCGCGTGCGGATACGTCGATGGAAGGCCTCGCCAGGCTGCGCACCGTGTTCGCCAGCAAGGGTTCGGTGACGGCGGGCAACAGCTCGCAAACGTCGGATGGCGCGGGCGCGCTGATCGTCGTGTCGGAAAAGATGGTGAAGGAATTCAACCTGACGCCGCTCGCGCGTTTCGTCAGCTTCGCCGTGCGCGGCGTGCCGCCGGAAATCATGGGCATCGGTCCGAAGGAAGCCATTCCGGCCGCGCTGAAGGCCGCCGGTCTGAAGATCGAAGACATGGACTGGATCGAACTGAACGAGGCGTTTGCCGCGCAGTCGCTGGCGGTGATCCAGGATCTCGGTCTCGATCCGTCGAAGATCAACCCGCTTGGCGGTGCGATTGCGCTGGGCCACCCGCTCGGCGCGACGGGCGCGATTCGTGCCTCGACGGTGGTGCACGGCCTGCGCCGTCGCAACTACAAGTACGGCATGGTGACCATGTGCGTCGGCACCGGGATGGGCGCAGCGGGCATCATCGAGCGTCTGTAATCGTGTTCGCACGGGTCCCTTGAGACCTTGAACGGTTCGCAGGCCGACTGGCTTGCGAACCGTTTTCCCATTCAGCAGTAGTCAGCAGAAGTACGAGGAGATGACAATGGACATTCTGGTCGAGCGCGCCGACGGCGTGCTGACGATTGCCTTCAACCGGCCCGACAAGAAGAACGCGATTACGGCTGCGATGTACCAGACCATGGCCGATGCGCTGGTCGAAGCACAAACCGACGCTTCGGTGCGGGCGATCCTGATTCGTGGCAGCGTGGGCATTTTCAGCGCAGGCAACGATCTGGAAGACTTCATGAAGACCCCGCCGACGGGCGAAAGCGCGCCGGTGTTCCAGTTCCTGCGCGCGATCAGCCTGGCGGAGAAGCCGGTGGTGGCTTCGGTGGCAGGTGCGGCGGTCGGCATCGGCACCACCCTGCTGCTGCACTGCGATCTGGTGTATGCCGCCGACACGGCCACGTTCTCGTTGCCCTTTGCGCAGCTTGGGCTTTGCCCCGAAGCGGCGTCGAGCCTGCTGTTGCAGCGTGTGGCCGGCTATCAGGGCGCCGCCGAAAAGCTGCTGCTGGGTGAGGCGTTCGACGCGCGTGAAGCGCATCGTATGGGCTTCGTGAACCGCCTGCTGCCTGCCGCCGAAGTCGACGCGTTTGCGCTGGCGCAGGCGGCGAAGCTGGCCGCGCTGCCGGCCTCGTCGCTGCGGGTGACCAAGACGCTGATGAAGCGCGCCGGCCAGCACGAGCTGCAAACCCAGATGAGCGATGAAGCGGTGCACTTCGGCAAGATGCTGCTCGCGCCCGAAGCGCGCGAGGCGTTCAAGGCATTCTTCGAGAAGCGCAAACCGGATTTCAGGCAGTTCGACTGAGCCGCCGGAAAGCAGCCCGGAGGTTACGTCGGCGCCAGCGTGTCGTAGTCGACGTAACCTGTTTCGCGGCAGAAGCTCACCAGCCGCACGCCCGCCTGGCGAGCAATCGCAATCGCGAGCGACGATGGCGCAGAGATGGTGGCAAGCATCGGCACGTCGACACGCGCGGCTTTGCGCACCAGCTCGTAACTCGCGCGGCTCGACAGGAACACGAAGCCGTCCCTGGTATCCGCCCGGTCGAGCACCAGCTGGCCAATCAGTTTATCCAGGGCGTTATGACGGCCCACGTCCTCGAACGCGAGACGAATCGCGCCTGACGCATCGCACCATGCGGCCGCATGCAGGCCGCCCGTCAGACGGGTGAGCGCCTGATGCCCGGGCAGTTCGCGCGCGGCGCGGGCGATCGCATCCGGCGCGAGCCGTTGCAGAAAGCCGGTGTCCGGCACGCGCTCCGGCTTCAGATCCAGCAGATCGATGCTTTCGATGCCGCACACGCCGCAACCGGTGCGCCCGGCGAGCGCGCGGCGCTTTTCCTTCAGCGCCACGAACGCCTGTTGCACCACTTGCAATTGCACTTCAGCATGCGGCAATTCGCCGTCATACAGCGCGAGCTCGATGTCCTGAATATCGCTGCCGCGCTCGACAATTCCTTCCGAAATCGCAAAACCGACCGCGAACGCTTCCAGATCGCGCGGCGTGCACATCATCACCGCGTGCGAAATCCCATTGAAGACGAGCGCGACTGGCCATTCCTGACCGACGTGATCGATAACGGTCTCAACCGCGCCGCCGCGGTGCCGGTGTACCTGCCGCTCGACGGCGCCCGGCTGGCCGGCGATGTCCAGTTCGTTCAAACCCTGCTCCTTTACCCATATGGCGCGAGCCGGAGCGGCCCCAACCCGGGCCGCCGCCACGCGAATAAGGTTCTAAAATACCTCAAGCCGGCATTGCGTGTTGCCAGCCACCACCGAGGACAACTGCCATGGGACTCAACGAAGCGCCCCTCCTGTTCAACTTCGAAGTCGAGTCTTCGGAGGATTTCACCTACATGCCGATGGCCGTACGTTTCAACCTGGACCGTTTCGGGCTGCGCATCTCGCTCGCCCAATGGCAAATGCTGCCGCACGAGGACCGCAAGCTGCTCGCGCGTTTCCCGGTGGACGAAGACGCCACCATCGAGCCGAATTTCGACCATGCGCTGTTCGAAATGCTGCGTACGCATGCCAATGTGGAGCCAGACTGGTTTACGCCTGAAGAGGCACCCGTCTGGCGCCGCACGGATGCGGTGCCGGACGGCGTGATGCAGCAGGCGAGCCTGGCGAGCCTGCGCGCGCCGAGCGCGGACCAATGGGCGCGGCTCGACCCGTTCAAACGCTACGTGCTGGCCAAACTGTCGCGCAAGCCGGAAGGGAACCACGATTTCGTGCCCGCGATGAAGGAGTTCGGTCTGGCCGCGTAGGTCTGGCCGGGTAGGTCTCCGCGGGCAGGGCCGGGCGGGCCTCACCGGCTCGCGCCCGCGAAAATTTTTTCATATTTCACCCTCAAGCTGTTCCGAACGCGGCCGTTATCCATGGGTTGGCGCGTAAAAGACCCGGCAGATGCCAGAAGATGCCCGTGCTGCACGACGCATCGAAAGCGGACGACCCGCAACGCGCTCCCGCCCGCAGAACGACTGACGTTCGGAACCCATGACTCCTTTCCTATCGAGGCGGCTGCTGATCAACCTGGCAGTCGTCGCCGCGGCGGTCGGCGCGAACGCGTTCGTCGCCTACACGCAGATCTGCGGCCAGCGCGAGGCGGACCTCCGTACCATGCGCTCGACCACCATCCGGCAGAATCTCGACGCCTACCAGGCGGCGCTCGATGACGGCCTGGCGGCGCTGGGGCAGTTCGAGGCAACCGGGCGGCCGGGACCGGCTGACACGGCGCCGGCCATGGCGGCATCGCTGACGAGGCTCGAGCGCACGCTTGGCACCGCGCTCGCCGACCAGCCGCTGATGGCCGCCTCGCTTGCGAGGGTCAGCGCAGACAGCCATGTGTTGCAACGCGAAATCGCGGCCGCGCTGGCGCGGGCTCACGCCAGTGGACCTGACGATTCGCGCGCGTGGGCGGCATCGGCCTATATGCGCCTCGGGATGGAACTGGACCGCGTGGAAACCGCGCTGGCAGCACTGCGGCAGCAGGAGGACCGGGCGCTGCAGGCTTCAATGGTGGCGTCGGCGCGGGACACGCAGCACGCCATGCTGCTGCTGATCGTGACGATGCTGGCGGGCAGCGCGCTGCTGATTTACACCTTCGGCGCGCGCGAGAGCGCCGCGCGTGAAAGGTTGCGGGTGGCCCGCGCGCTGCGCCGCAACGACGAGCGTTTTCGCGGCCTGTTCGACGACCATCCGGTGCCGATGTACATCTTCGATCGCGAGACGCTGCGGTTTCTCGCGGTCAATGCGGCGGCCGTTCAGCAATACGGCTATTCGGAGGCCGAGTTCCTCGCGTTGACGATCCGCGCGCTCCGGCCGAACGCCGAGATTGGCCGTCTCGAATCGCATCTGTTGCGCAGCGACGCGGCATCGCAGCAGGGCCGCACCATGGCAGGCGTCTGGCATCACCGGCGCAAGGACGGATCGACCATCAGCGCGGATATTTCGTATCACTCGCTGAGCTTCATGGGCCGCCCGGCGATCTTCGTGCTGGCCGACGACGTTACCGAGCAGATCAACGCCGAAGCGGAAGCCCAGCGCTCGAACCAGATGCTCGAAACGGTGATCGACAATATCCCGCAACGGATCTTCTGGAAGGATCAGCAATCGCGCTATCTGGGCTGCAATATGGCGTTTGCGCGCGATGCCGGGCTGTCCTATCCGGAACAGGTGGTGGGCAAGACCGATCACGACCTGCCGTGGCGCGCTCTCGCCGACGACGTCCGCAAGCACGACGAAGAGGTCGTCAGCACGGGCGTGCCGAAGATGAACTTCGAAGTCGACCTGGTGATCGACGGCGTGCACCGCACCACCGTGACCAGCAAGCTGCCGTTTACCGATAGCGACGGCCGGGTGATCGGCGTGCTCGGTTCGTACACGGACATCACCGAGCGCAAGCGCGCCGACCTCGCGCTGCGCCTGCAAAGCCGCGCGCTCGACGCGAGCGTGAACGCGATCCTGATCACCGGGCCGACCGCGGCCGGCAATCTGATCGAGTACGTGAATCCGGCGTTCAAGCGCATCACTGGCTACGATCCGGCCGAGGTGATCGGCCAGGACTGCCGCCTGCTGCAACGCGATGACCGCGATCAGGAGGGTGTCGCCTCGATCCGGCAGGCGCTGGCCGCCAATCGCGAGGTGAGTGCCGTGCTGCGCAACTACCGCAAGGACGGCGCGCTGTTCTGGAATCAGCTCTTTATTGCGCCGGTGCCGAATCCGGATGGCGAGACGACGCATCACATCGGGGTCATCAACGACGTCACCGATCTGATCCGCTATCAGGAACAGCTCGAGTATCAGGCGAACTACGACAGCCTGACGCGGCTGCCGAACCGCAATCTGCTGCGCGACCGCCTGCAGCATGCATTGATCATTGCGCGGCGTCACCACAAGGGTGTGGCGGTCGTGTTCATCGATCTGGACGGCTTCAAGAACGTCAACGACAGCCTCGGACATAGCGTGGGCGACCGGCTGCTGGGCGTCGTCGCCGAGCGGCTCGCGCGCTGCGCGCGGGCGAGCGACACCGTGGCGCGCCACGGCGGCGACGAGTTCGTGATCGTGATGACCGATACGGTCGACGAGCAATCGCTGATTGCATGGATGGAGCGCGTGAGGGCGTCGATCTCGGAGCCGGTGTGGCTCGACGGCACGGAGTTGTACGTGGGCTGCAGCATGGGCGCGAGCCTGTTCCCGCAGGATGGCGAAGACACCGAAACGCTGATGAAGAAGGCCGACCTCGCGATGTATCGCGCGAAGGACATGGGCCGCAACAACTTCCAGTTCTTCCAGCCGGAGATGAACGCCAGCGCGGGTGCGCGCCTGAACCTCGAACGCCGCCTGCGGCGCGCGTTGCGCGACGGCGAATTCCTGCTGCACTACCAGCCGCAGGTGGATATCGTCACCGGGCAGATCGTCGGCATGGAGGCGCTGGTGCGCTGGCGCGATCCGGAAGTGGGGCTGATTCCACCTTCGTCGTTCATTCCTTTGGCGGAGGAGTGCGGGCTGATCGGGCCGTTATCCGAATGGGTGCTGCGCGAGGCGTGCCGGCAAAACAAGGCGTGGCAGGATGAGGGCCTGCCGCCCGCGCGCGTATCGGTGAACCTGTCGGCGCGGCAGTTCCAGCAGCACGATATCGCCAAGCTGGTCACCCAGGTGCTCGCGGAGACCGGGCTCGAGCCGCAGTATCTCGAACTCGAGCTGACCGAAAGCACCATCATGCGCAACGCCGAGGAAGCGGTGACGATGCTCAACGCGCTGCACTCTCTCGGCATTGGGCTCGCGATCGACGATTTCGGCACCGGCTATTCGAGCCTCAGCTATCTGAAGCGTTTCCCGGTCGACCGGTTGAAAATCGACCGCTCGTTTGTGTCGGACATCGGCGTCTCGGGCGATGACGAGACGATCACCTCGGCGATCATCGCGCTCGCGCATTCGCTGAAATTGCAGGTGATCGCCGAAGGGGTGGAGACCTCAGCGCAACTCGATTTTCTCAAGGAGCGCGCCTGCGACGAGATGCAGGGTTTCTTCTTTTCCAGGCCCATGCCGCGCGACGCGATTCCGGCGTTGTTGCAGGGCGGGGCGGCGGCGCTGGCATAGCGCTAGCGCCAGCGGCGCGCGGAAGGCGTTCGTCGTGCAGGGAAACGGAATTAGTGAGACCGGCGCTTCCGCCTAATCAACGACTTGCTCACAAATTCGGTCACGCGGCAGCCGACACGGAAGCGAAGTCGTTGGATCGGCCGGATTTGCGACGCGAATTGGTTGGACTCGCCGGACGGTAAGACCCGTTCGTTTTGCGCCGGTTACGAAGGGCTGAGTACGGCCATGAAGCGTCATTCGCCCGCACCGTCGCTCGGACATTCAGACGTCGGTTCCACCCAGAAAGCGGCCATTCAATTCGCGATATTGAGCGTTGCTTGATCGGCCTTTCCGGCCAATCGAGCGTCCCCCTGCCATGTCACTTCTAAATGACCGGTTCCTGAGAAATCGAACGCGATTGATGAATTGATATGGCACCAAAGTCTCCTTGTGTTTGAAAGGAACGCCAACCAAACTTAACGATGGCAGATTGCGGACCGTCGCCCAGCGGCCATACCGGACCGGTTCTGTTTCTGACAGTTGACCCAGCCGTCCGCCGGCTCAATCGGGCAGTTCTCGTCCCCAATGCTGCCCAAAAAGCCCCACCAAACTGAAGAACACGGAGTCGAATATGGCAAC
>DASZIR010000122.1:0-21643 GCA_035948995.1 Paraburkholderia sp.
GGTGAATTTCGGCGAGCAGGAGATCATGTTGATCGTGCTTGGCCTGATCGACGTGGTGATGATCTCGAACCTGCTGATCATGGTGATCGTCGGCGGGTATGAAACCTTCGTGTCACGCTTAGGCGTGGAGGGTCATCCGGACGAACCGGAGTGGCTCGACCACGTGAACGCCGGCGTGCTGAAGGTCAAATTGTCGATGGCGCTGATCAGCATCTCGTCGATCCATCTGTTGAAGACCTTCATCAGCCCCGACCAGAATTCGACGCACACCATCATGTGGCAGGTCGTCATCCACGTCGCATTCCTCGTGTCGGCGCTGGTGATGGCTCTCGTCGACCGTCTGACCACCCATACACATCCGAAACATTTTCAGGAACCCACGGCGCTGCATGTCGTGAGTTCGACCGGTTCCACTCCCCTGAAGGCGCACGACTGACCGCACTGCCCTGCGCGTCTGATAACAAGCGCCATTGTCCCCACTGAGCTAGCCATCATGACCGTCATCAAACAGGAAGATCTGATTCAGAGCATTGCTGATTCGCTTCAGTACATCAGCTATTACCACCCGCTCGATTACATCCAGGCCTTGGGCCGCGCTTACGAACTCGAAGAGAGTCCGGCCGCGAAGGATGCGATCGCGCAGATCCTCACCAACAGCCGCATGTGCGCCGAAGGCAAGCGCCCGATCTGCCAGGACACCGGCATCGTCACGGTGTTCGTGAAGGTCGGCATGGACGTGCGGTGGGACGGTGCGACGATGGGCGTCACCGACATGATCAACGAAGGCGTGCGCCGCGGTTACCTGAATCCGGACAACGTGCTGCGCGCCTCGATCGTGAGCCCGCCGGAAGGCGCGCGCAAGAACACCAGGGACAACACGCCGGCCGTGATCCACTACGAGATCGTGCCGGGCGACAAGGTCGACGTGCAGGTCGCAGCGAAGGGCGGCGGCTCGGAGAACAAGTCGAAGTTTGCGATGCTGAACCCGTCGGATTCGATCGTCGACTGGATCCTGAAGACCGTGCCGACCATGGGCGCCGGCTGGTGCCCGCCGGGCATGCTCGGCATCGGCATCGGCGGCACCGCTGAAAAGGCGATGGTGATGGCGAAGGAATCGCTGATGGATCCGATCGACATCCAGGACATCATCGCGCGCGGCCCGAAGGACTGGATCGAAGAACTGCGCGTTGAACTGCACGAGAAGGTCAATGCCCTGGGGATTGGCGCGCAAGGTCTGGGCGGCCTCGCCACGGTGCTCGACGTCAAGATCATGGCTGCGCCGACGCACGCTGCGAGCAAGCCGATCGCGATCATTCCGAACTGCGCGGCCACCCGTCACGCCCACTTCACGCTGGATGGCTCGGGCGTAGCGAAGCTCGAAGCGCCGTCGCTCGACGCGTGGCCGAAGGTCCAGTGGGAACCGGACACGGAAAAGAGCCAGCGCGTCGATCTGAACACGCTGACGCCGGAACAGGTCGCCGGCTGGAAGCCGGGCCAGACGCTGTTGCTGTCGGGCAAGATGCTGACGGGCCGGGACGCTGCGCACAAGCGCATCGCCGACATGCTCGCCAAGGGCGAAAAGCTGCCGGTCGACTTCACCAACCGCGTGATCTATTACGTCGGCCCGGTCGATCCGGTACGTGACGAAGCGGTGGGTCCGGCCGGCCCCACCACCGCGACGCGGATGGACAAGTTCACCGGGACGATGCTGGCGCAAACCGGCCTCATTTCGATGATCGGCAAGGCCGAACGCGGCCCGGTGGCGATCGAGGCGATCAGGAAGCACAAGGCGGCTTATCTGATGGCCGTGGGCGGCGCAGCCTACCTCGTCTCGAAGGCAATCCGCAGCGCCAGGGTGCTGGCCTTCGAAGACCTCGGCATGGAAGCCATCTACGAGTTCGACGTGCAGGACATGCCAGTGACGGTCGCCGTGGATTCCAACGGCACCTCGGTCCACCAGACCGGCCCGAAGGAATGGCAAGCAAAGATCGGCAAGATTCCGGTCGCTACCGCTTGAGAGCGGGTTTAAAGCCCGGCTCGAAGCCCGGTTTCAAGCCCGCAGTCCGTTGACAGAAAGCCGGGGCCCACGGTCCCGGCTTTTTCTTGATTGGACGCAGGAGGCCCACAGCAGGCCTCGGACGAAAGTCAAAAAACGCTCCGATCCTTGGCTTTTTTGGGTCGGGCGTTTATTGTTGATGAAATTTTGTCATCCAGAGCCCCCCAAGGAAGAACCATGCAAGGCGACAAGAAGGTTATCGAATATCTGAACGCCCAGTTGAAGAACGAACTGACCGCGATCAACCAGTATTTTCTGCATGCGCGGATGTACAAGCATTGGGGGCTCGAAAAACTCGGCAAGCATGAGTACGACGAATCAATCGGCGAAATGAAGCACGCCGACTGGCTGATCGAACGCGTTTTCATGCTCGACGGCCTGCCGAACCTGCAGGACCTGCACAAGCTGCTGATCGGCGAGGAAACCAAGGAAATCCTCGAATGCGATCTGAAGCTCGAGCAGATTTCGCAGAGCACCTGCAAGGAAGCCATTGTGTATTGCGAGTCGGTACGCGATTTCATCTCGCGCGAAATCTTCGTGAAGATTCTGGACGACACCGAGGAGCACATCGACTGGTTGGAAACGCAACTGGATCTGATCGACAAGGTCGGCATCCAGAATTATCAGCAAACCGCCATGGGCTCGGTCGAGTCCTGAGCGGCGAAGCCCGTGTACCGCATTTTTTGTGACGCGGGTTTTGTCTTTTGTCCAACCTTGCGCCCTTGCCTGTTCCCGTGACCGCACCTATGCATACCGCTTCGTCAGACGCAGGTCTTACAGCGCCCGCCTCGCGCCCCACCATTGAGCTTCCGGCGGGGCGTGCCCCGGTGGGGATTTTCGATTCGGGCCTGGGCGGCCTGTCGGTGCTGCGCGCCATACGCGCGCAACTGCCGGGCGAGGCGATCATCTATACGGCCGACTCGCTGTACGCCCCGTACGGGGAGCGCGACGACGACTTCATTGCCGACCGCACGCTGGCGATCGGGCAATGGCTCGTCACGCAAGGCGCCAAGGTGCTGGTGGTGGCCTGCAACACGGCGACGGCCCAGTCGATCGCGCTGGTGCGCGAGCGGCTGCCCATTCCGCTCGTGGGCGTCGAGCCCGGTATCAAACCGGCTGCGGCTCAATCGAAGACCCGGGTAGCCGGCGTGCTCGCCACCCAGGTGACGTTGCGCAGCGCGCGCTTCCAGAGCCTGCTGGAGCGATACGCCGCCGACTGCCGCTTTCTCTGCCAGCCGGGCCACGGACTGGTGCAGGCCATCGAACGGTGCGACGTCGGCTCCGCCGAGTTGCGCGCGCTGCTGCACGGCTATCTGCAACCGATGCTCGACGCCGGCGCCGACACGCTGGTGCTCGGCTGCACGCACTACCCGTTTCTCGATGCGGCGATCCGCGATATCGTTGGCGATCGCATGACGCTGATCGATACCAGCGTTGCCATCGCCCGCCAGCTGGAGCGCGTGCTCGAGCAAAGCGGCCTGCGCGCCGAAGCCGGTCAGGCAGTCGATCTGCCCCGATTTTGTTCGACCAGCGACGGCGCGCATCTGCAGCAGCTCGCCGCAACGCTGTTGCAGATCGACGCGCCGGTGGAACGCGTGGTGATCCCGTCGCGGCGGACTATCTCGCCGGACTCGCAAGCCGCCTGAGCGGGTGCCACCGGGACCACGCCCGCTACGCGTCACGGGACGACGCCGGACGCCACGCTCCGGCCAATAGCCGTCA
Source organism: Paraburkholderia sp. (assembly GCA_035948995.1). Taxonomy (GTDB): domain Bacteria; phylum Pseudomonadota; class Gammaproteobacteria; order Burkholderiales; family Burkholderiaceae; genus Paraburkholderia. The sequence goes on from DASZIR010000122.1 coordinate 3,779, forward strand.
AACTGCCCGCTCGTCTCCATCCGCACGCCCGACCGTAGCCCCATACGCCCGGCGCCCCTCAGCCCTCTACCCCTGCGTGCACCCTTTCGCGCCCCTGCGCGACCGCGCCCGCCATCCGCCCCCATCTCTGCGCCGCTGTACCCCTCCAAACAGTCTGGTTTTGTTACAAAAATTCCCTCAGGAGACTTGCCAAACACCCCAAACATAATGATAATAATTCGCATTAACGTTAGCTATTGCGCCCTATCATGATTGTCTGCGTGTGCAAGTCAGTATCCGACCGGAAGATCCGTGCCTCGATCGCGGAAGGCGTCGATTCGTTCGACGAGCTGCAGTTCGAGCTGGGGGTCGCCACCTGTTGCGGCAAGTGCGAAGAGTCCGTGCGCGACGTCATGGCGCAAAGCGGCGTCTGCGCGAGCCGCTGCGGGGTCGAGCATCACGCGCATCCAGTGCCGCTGACGTTCTACGAACGCAAGGCCGCCTGATCCTGCCGGCACGGCGCTCGCCGTGCCCTGAGTGCCTCCGGGGCCTCACGCTTTAGTCTACTGCCGTCAGCAAGCCAGTTCACGTACCAGCCAGCTACCGCTCACCCCTGTAACAGGAGTTCGAGATGGAATTGCTGATTGGTTTCGTGACCACACTGTGCATTTCGCTGCTGATATTCCGAAAATGACGTTGCTTTGTCCTGGATGCGGTATCGACGGCACGCGGCCGCGCTAACATGCGCGCGTCGCATTCCGTCCCAGCCGGATTCGCGCCGGCGCATTCCAGCCGCATGAATCCCCGCGCCGTTGCCGCTACCGCAGCGGTTGCAGTGATTCACGTCGCGCTGCTCGCCGCGGTGTTGGGCGTGCGCAGCGAACCCGTGGTGCGCCCGCTCGAATCGCGCACGATGACCGCCGAGTTGTTGAGTCCCGCGCCGGTGGCCGCTCCGGATGCGCTGCAGTCGATCGCGCCGCCACCGCCCAGGCCGGCGCCGCCAGTCCCGCCCGCCAGGGCCAAGGTGCAAGCACGTCCAACACCTGTACCCAAGCCCTCTCCCGCCCCTCTGGCGGAAGCCGCCGCACCGTCGCCCTTCTTCGCGCCGGCCGCTGCGGACCCAACCGCGCCGGCAGCGCCAGCCACGCCTGCAACAGGCCGTCCGGCCATGGAAATCAGCGCCCCGAGAAACGTCACGCACCTCGACTGCAATATCGCGAGACCCGACTACCCGGCCATGTCGAGGCGCCGCGGTGAAACCGGGACGGCGTACGTGAGATTCGTCGTCGGCCTGACCGGTAACCTCGAAAACATCGAGCTGAAAAAGAGCAGCGGTTACAGCCGCCTCGACGAGGCGGCGCTCGCCGCCGTGCGCGCGAGCACGTGCAAGCCGTATCTGGAGAACGGCGCGCCGATTCCGGCCGCCTACACCCAGCCGTACGAATTTGGACTGAACGACTAAGCGGCCTGATCCACTGGGCGACTGAGTGAACAGCCGATTTTAAAAAAGGAATGGCAATGCAGAATTACGGTTTGGCGCAGGTCTGGGCGCAAGGGGATTTCGTGACGCGCGGCATCGCGCTCGCGCTGCTGATCATGTCAGTGCTGTCGTGGAGCGTGATCGTCATCAAGGGCTCGAACGTGATGCGCCTGAAGCGTCTCACCAGGAACGCGGAACAGGCCTTCTGGCATTCGGACGACCTCACCGATGGCGTCAACAAGCTCGGCGCCGGCAGGTCGACGCCACAGGACAACCCGTTCCTTGCGCTCGCCCTGTCGGGCCAGGAAGCCGCCGATCACCATCATCAGACGCAACCGCATCTGCACGATCGCATGGACGTGTCCGACTGGATCACAAGTTGCCTGAAGGACACCATGGACGACAGCATCGCCCGCATGCAGAGCGGCCTCGCGATCCTCGCGTCGATCGGCAGCACGGCGCCGTTCGTCGGCCTGTTCGGCACGGTGTGGGGCATCTATCACGCGCTGCTCGCGATCGGCGCGAGCGGCCAGAGCTCGATCGACCAGGTCGCCGGTCCGGTCGGCGAAGCGCTCATCATGACGGCGTCTGGCCTGTTCGTCGCGATTCCGGCGGTGCTCGGCTACAACGCGCTGACCCGTGCAAACAAGGTAATCGTCAGCAAGTTGAGCCGCTTCGCCCACGGACTGCATGCGTTCTTCGTGACAGGTGCACGTCTGTCGTCGTCAAAGCGAGGCGACGGTTTGCGCCTCGCCACCCGCGTCAACTGATCAGCGAGGCATTCCGATGGCAATGAGCCCCTTCGCCAGCGACGATGACGACGGCCTGATGAACGAAATCAACATGACACCGCTCGTCGACGTCATGTTGGTTCTCCTGATCGTCTTCATGGTCACGATACCGGCGATCCGTCACGCGGTGAAAATCGATCTGCCGCACGCCAGCAGCCAGAAAGAAGAGACCAGGCCGGTTCAGGTCAACGTTTCGATTGCCGCTGACGGCACCGTGCTGTGGGATGACCAGAAGATCAGCAGCGACACGTTGCGCGCGAAGATCGCCCGGGCCGCGCAGACGAGTCCGCAACCGGAAGTGCATCTGAACGCGGATCGCAAGGTTGCGTATGAGAAGGTTGCGGAGGTGATGTCGGCGGCGCAGGCCGGCGGACTCACAAAAATTGGCTTCGTGACGCAGCCCATCGGCCACTAGCACCACTAGCGCCACTGACGTGCGCTTCAGCGAAACGTAAAAAACCCTCGTTTTCCGGGCTAAAAGTAAAAGGCCTTCATCGTCGGATGAAGGCCTTTTTTTTGCGCACTCGGCGCCTTCGGGCGGCGGGATCACTTGCCATCGGAAGATTGAGAGCTCGTTGGATCACCACATGCGACAGCCGTGGTCGACACGGACAGCGCGATCAGCCCTATCAGGCTCGCTATGATAGCGGCCATGAGTTTCCGCATAAGAGACTCCTTAGCGAAGGGATTTCACTATATGCCCGCCAGCCCGCGCATTCAAGCAAACGCCCATTGAAAGTACTCATCGCAGGCGGCGTTTAAATGCCAAAACGATATGACCCGGCTTCGTTGCTCTCGCTTTAGGCGTCGCGCAGGTAGCCACTTATGCAGTCACTTAAGCTGTCACCTGGGCAGCCGTTTGAGCGGTCGCGGTCCGCTCGGCCTTGCGCTTTTCCTCAGCCGCCGGGCATTCGCCCATGATGTGCTTGCCGGTATCCGGATCCAGCATCTCAACCAGATAGTCGACGAACGCACGCACCGCCGGCACCATGCCCTGCCGCGAAACAAACACCGCGTAAAGTTGCGGCGAAGGCAGCGTCCAGCCCGGCATCACCGGCGACAGTTGTCCGGCGCGCAGCGAGGCCCCGTACATCATCTCCGGCAACGCCGCGATGCCGACACCCGCCAGCACCGCCTCGCGGATCGTCATCAGATCGGCAGTCACCAGACGCGGCTCGTGTTCGAGCGAATGACGTGTCCCGTCCGGCGCGATCAGCTGAAACACGTGACGGCCGTCGGTGGTCGGCGTATCCAGTGTCTCGAAGCGGGTCAGGTCGGCCGGCAACAGCGGCGGCGCATTCTGTTGCAACAGGCTCGGCGCGCCCACCAGCATCTGCTCCGTGCGCCACAACGGCCGCACGACGATGTTGGCGTTTTCCGGTGGCTCGGAGCGCACCCGCAGCGCAACATCGATCGAATCCTCGAACAGGTCGACGACGCGGTTTGTCACACGCATCACGACGCGCACCTCGGGATAACGATGCATGAATTCCGGGAGAATCTGCGACATGAGCGTCTGCGACATGGTGACCGGCACGCTGACGCGCACCGTGCCACGCGGCGACGAGCGCAATTGCTGCACCACGTTGACGGCCGCCTGCGCCTCCCCGAGCATGGCCTGGCAATGCTGGTAGAACAACTCGCCCGCCTCGGTCAGCGCGAGCTTGCGGGTAGAGCGCTGCAACAGACGCACGCCGAGCGACGCCTCCAGTTCCGTCAAACGCCGCGACAGACGTGACTTCGAGATGCCGAGCACCCGTTCGGCGGCGGAAAATCCACCGTGCTCGACGACCTGGGAGAAATACATCAGGTCGTTCAGATTATGCGAATCGATCTTCATCTCATCGTTCCATGAATAGAACAATCCATTGCGTGACGGTGGCTGGCACCTCGAAAAACGGTCCCTATAATAGCGCTATGTTTCAGAAATAACGCTATTCCCCATTTTTCAAGGTGACTTTTGATGAGCTCGACACGCACGATCGAACGCACGTATCCCGCGGTTCGCACGACCGAAGGCGGCGGCTTTATCGTCCACCGTCCGTTTCCGACCCGCATGCTGATGGACTTCGACCCGTTTCTGCTGCTCGACGAAATGGGCCCGATCGACTATGCCCCCGGCGAAGCCAAGGGCGCGCCGGATCATCCGCACCGCGGTTTTGAGACCGTCACCTACGCGCTGGAGGGCCAGTTCGGCCACAAAGACTCGGCGGGCCATTCCGGCACGCTGCACCCCGGCGACGTGCAATGGATGACCGCGGGCGCCGGCGTCGTCCACAGCGAGATGCCGGACCCGGAGTTCCTGCGCACCGGTGGCCGCGTACACGGCCTGCAATTGTGGGTGAACCTGCCGCGCAGCGACAAGATGATCGCGCCGCGCTACCAGGAAATGCCGTCCGCGAAGATCCCGGTCGCGACATCCGAAGACGGCCAGGTGCGCGTGAAAGTGATTGCGGGCGAAGCGCTGGGCGTAAAAGCGGCCATCGAGACGCGCACGCCGATCCTGTACCAGCATTTCACGCTGCAACCGGGTGCGAAGATCGTTCATGCGGTGCCGCCCAACTACCGGGTGTTCGCTTACGGGCTCTCGGGCAAGGGCTTCTACGGCGAGGCACGCCGCGAGGTCGATGCGCGACAGATGGTCGTGTTTGGCGACGACGGCGACACGGTGACGCTCGCTGCCGGCGATGAACCGCTCGAGGTATTGCTGCTGGGCGGCGTGCCGCTGAAGGAACCGGTGGTGCGCTACGGCCCGTTCGTGATGAACACCGAGGACGAGATCCGCCAGGCCGTGACCGACTACCAGGCGGGCCGCATGGGACAGATCACGCACTGAGGCTGCATGCGAGGTGGGTGGCAGTGCGGTGATCGCGCTGGGTCGCCCCGCGTCGGCCGCGGGCGGGCGCCGGTCAACCCGCTTCAGGTTGGGCCATCTGGGACCGCAGGGCGCGAGGCGGGACAAATTCGTTCACAATAGCGACTCATACCGCGCGCCGCAGCCACTGCGCCGCGCGGCGAATTCCGTCCCTGTTCAGGAGCGCGCATGGTAGAGCCCACCGTCACCGCCCACATCGGCTCGACGAATTTTCAGGTTCTTTTGGACGACGGCAAGCACACGTGGCTCGCCGACGAACCGGAGTCGCTCGGTGGCGGCGATCGGGGCCCGGGCCCCGTCACGCTGTTGCTGTCGAGCCTCGGCGCCTGCACGTCGATCACGCTGAAGATGTATGCCCAGCGCAAAGGCTGGCCGCTCGCCGACGTGCGTGTGACGCTCTCAATCGAAACCGGTGACGACGGCTCGACGATCGACCGCCACATCGTGCTCGAGGGCGACCTGTCGGACGAGCAGCGGGAACGGCTTTTGCAGATCGCTAACGCGTGCCCGGTCCACAAGATCCTGACGCACCCGATTTCGATCCGCACGGGCCTGACCGCCGCCTGAGGCGCGCCCATCCGGCACGGACACACTGGACATGCTGCAGCGCCTATAGCGCCCCCAAACCTGTCGCTTCGCGCCAGGTCCCCCCAAAGGGAGCAATCCCCCAGGGGACTTCCTGCGGGGCGGAAAACTTGGGGCGGCCTGGCGTTTTCTTGAAAGGAAGCCGTCGTTTTGAATTTCGAACACCTTATCCAGATCAACGATCCGTTGAATCCGTTCGTCGACAGCATGACCCGTGAGCAGTTGTGGGAGGGCCTGGTGCTGCGCGCCGAACAGCCGCAACTGTTCGTGCTGGGACTCGACACGTGCACGATCCTGTCGCGTACCGACAGCACGCTCGAACGCGAGCTGCACTACGGGCAGGTGAGCGTGCGCGACCGCGTCACACTGACGCCCAACGAAAGCGTGCGCTACGACATCCTCGCAACCGAAACGCACGTTGGCGGCTCGCTCACGATGACGATCGAGCAGCCCGACGAACTGCAACTGTTCCTGCGCTTCGAGTACAGCACCACCCTGCCCGTCTCCGACGATCAGGATGCGCGCCAGACCCAGGAGATCGTCAAGTCGGCGTATCGCGAGTCGGACATCGATACGGTGCGGCTGATCCGTCAGTACATGCAGGCTCGCAGCGAACCGGGCGCGTTGCATTGAGCATCAGCAGTGCGGTGCCATCCGCGTCTGGCGCCGCTGGGCGGATGGCTTCTTTGCGTGTCGCACAGTACGCCCGGCGTCTCCCTGACAGGCAGCTATCAAAACAGTAATCCGATGAATTCGCTGATCTTGTAAATGTGAATGATTATCATTTAGAATCACTCCATCGAATCGACCAACCGATGGAACGAATGACCGACCTCACGCGCTCTTCCACGCTTAGCCTGCGCCGCCCCGCGGCCGCCGCGCTGACCATCCGTCCGAAAGCCAGCACGGCGTCGGCCGCCCCGAGGCCGGCCAGCGATCGCAGCAATACGGCCGGCACGGCCGCACCCACGGTGCGCAGCGACGCTCTGCTGCAGGGCCGCAGCCACGTCAGCATCGTGCACAACGGCGAGACCTACCAGCTTCGCGCAACAAGGCTGGGCAAACTGATTCTGACGAAGTAACGACAGACGTACCGGGTATTGTGGGGACCACCTCTTCGAGAGGTGTTGGGCATTAGCCAGCCACGACGGCTTGCACGTGAGAACTAGACCCCTTCGTGCAGACACCAAGCCAGCCGTCGCAGCAAGCCAGGCCGTTTTTTTTGGTTCTCACCCAATGCGGACATGCGTGATACCGCGTGTCGCAACTGCTGAATTGCTGAATGAGTGGTTTCACGAAGCCGTGTGGATGGCAACATCCCACGGCTTTCGTGTTTGCGCCTTCGCAACGATCACAACGACGCGCGTTTTTTTTGACAGTGAGCCGCATCACGCCTCGCCGACTCAGGTCACCGGCGAGGCCTCTGGCTCAGCTTGCTCAGGCGATTCCGAGCGCGGCGATACCGGCACGGGCAATCGCAGCATCCTGCTCCGATTTCACGCCGGACACCCCAATCGAGCCCACCACTTCGCCTTCGAAGACGATCGGCACGCCGCCCTCCACCATCGCGACGAGCGGGGCGCTCAGAAAAGCGGTCCGGCCATTCTTGATGATGTCTTCGTAGACTTTGGTTTCGCGCCGGCCGAGCACCGCAGTGCGGCCCTTGCCCATGGCCATTTCGACGGTGCTGGGAGCGGTTCCGTCCATCCGGTGCAGGTGGAGCAGATGACCGCCGTCGTCGAAGATTGCGACAGTCACGTTCCACTGGTTGGCGACCGCGTGCGCTTCGGCAGCGGCGGCCATCTTCTTGACGTCTTCGTCGGTCAGTGCAGGTTTGGTTCTCACAGGCAGCCTCTTTGTTTCTTGAACTCAACACGCCGCTAGCGCGTCCAGCCCCAGAACATGAGCCACCACGCACTATCGACGACCGCGAGCGCGGTGATGAACCATACCATCGCGAGGCCTCGCTGGAAAAGCCGCGCGCTGTAACGCCGCGTAACGAGCCATGCGAGCCACGCGCTCCACAGGTTGGCGACGGCCAGAATCGCGATGCGCAGATCCGACGCCCACCACAGCGGCACATGCTCCGCACGCAGCAGGGAAAGCGTGGTCGCCGACAGCCCGAGGAACACGCCGGCTCCCGCAACCGGAATCAGCCCTTGCGCAAGATGGTGCAGCCGGGACGCGCTAAAGCGGCCTAACGTGCGCGTTGCGCCCATCAGCAGCACGAGCAAAGCCGTGCCGTAGACCAACCCCGTAGCGAGGATGTAGCCGATCACCATCGTGCCGTCGAGCCACGAGAAGACGTCGTTCTGGTCGGGGTAATGCGTGAACAGGTACCACGGCGCGTTGGTGTCGAGCGGCCACGTGATGTTGTTATCGACCAGCCACGTTGCGAGGAACGTTTTCAGGTCGACGAACCAGGGCGACCCCGTCCAGTGAAACGCGCCGATCGCGATGCCGAGCAGGCCGTACAGGATCAGCGCCGTGTCCCAGGGGTTCGCCTGCTTGTCGCCAAGCTCGACCACTTCCGAGGACGGCGCGCGCCACGTGAGCGCGATCGCATCACGGTGACCGCTGCAGCGGCCGCACATGTGGCACGCCGAAGCGCCCTTCATGTTGCGCAACGGCACGAGCGGGGCGCAATTGATCGGAATCACGCGATGGCCGTGTTCACCCTCTTTGTACGAGCGGCGCCACGCGTCTTCATCGACCTTGTAGTGAAACGGCGCGAGCCGCGCCAGAAGCGAAAACACCCCGTTGACGGGGCACAGGTATTTGCACCAGACGCGCTTCTCGCGCCCGTATAGCAAACCGATGATCATCGCGGCGAAGGTCGAGCCGCCGAGCACCAGCAGCACTGCCTTCGGGTACTGGTAGACGCTCACCATCTGGCCATAGATGGTCGTGAGGCCGAAGGCAACGAATGGCCAGCCGCCCCAGCGCATCCAGCGTGGAATCGCCCAGCCGCGGCCATATTTGCTGGCGAACTCGGCGAGCGCGCCTTCCGGACACAGCACGCCGCACCAGACGCGCCCGAGCATCACCATCGACAGCAGCACGAACGGCCACCAGATGCCCCAGAACACGAACTGTGCGGCGAGCGTCAGGTTGTTCCACAGATGCGCCGTGTCGTCGGGTAGCGGCGTGAAGGCCGGCACCAGAATCAGGAATGCGTACACCGCGACGACCACCCACTGGATGCCGCGAATCAGCGCGCCGTGGCGCTGCATCCACTGACCCGCCGCAGCGAGCCGGCCGGGGCGGTCGGTGCGGTTCAACACATGACTCATGCCGCGCGCCCTGCCGCCTGCTGCGCCGGCTTCCGGTTGGCCCGGCGCACCAGCAGGTACACGACGCCCCAGTACAGCGCATACGCGATCAGATTCATCAGCGCGGGATGGGCGCGATAGCCGGTCAGCGTGGCGACGAGCGAACCGAAAGTGCTCGAATCGTCGAGGACCGCGGACGTGTTCCAGAGTTGATCGACGATGGTGGGCAGAATTTCCTTGTCGATCAGCTTGTCGACGCCGGTCTGGAACAGACCCGCGCCCAGGAACAGCAACATGATCTCGGTGATGCGGAAAAAGAGCCGCCACGAGAAGAACCTGCCGCCCAGTTGCAACGCGTAGAACGTGAGGAGCGCGAGGCCAAGCCCGATCAGCACCGCCAGCATCTGGCTGCCGTCCACGTGGCCCGACTGGCCGAAACCGAGGCCATACAGGAAGATGACCGTCTCGCTGCCTTCGCGGGCAATCGCCAGCGCGACCAGCACGGCGACGCCCCACCAGTTCGAATCACGTGTGCTTTTTTGCAGCGACTGCTCCATGTCGCGCTTGAGCGTGCGGCCGTGCTGCTTCATCCACAGCACCATCTGCACGATCAGCACGCAGGCGACCAGCACCATCGCGGTCTGGAAATAATCCTGCGCATCGCCGGACAGCACCTCGGTGAAACCGATCAGCGCCGCGCCCAGCGCGATCGCCGCAAGAATGCCCACGCCGACGCCCGCCCACAGATACGGCAAGCCGCGCCGCGCGTCGTCGTCGCCGTTCTTCAGCCACGCATACAGGATGCCGACGACCAGCAGCGCCTCGACGCTCTCGCGCCACACGATGAACAACACCTGACCCATCGAACTTCTCCTACAGCTTGAGCGAACGGCGTGCGTTCGCGGCCTGACCTTATAGCTACCTTGATTACTTCGCGACGATTACGCCCTGCGCCTGCTGGTGGAAATCGTCGAAGAACTTGTACTCGCCCGGCGAGAGCGGCGCGATCACCACGAACGAATCCGCACCCGGCGCCAGCACCTTTTCCTTGCGCAACTGGACGCTTTCGAATTCAGCCGCACCCTTGCCCGTGTTGCGCACTTCGATCTTGATACGCTGCCCCGCCGGCACCTCGATGCGCGCCGGATTGAGCTTGCCGTCGGTCATTTCGAGCTGGAACGTCGGCAGGTCGGCGGCATGCGCGACGCCGACGAGCGACGTCGTCATGGCGAGGATCGCAATCTTTCGGTTGATTCTCATTGGCCCCTCCAGAAAACCCGGCGCGTCTTGACGCGCCGTATGCTTGCTGCACCCATGCGGGATTCACACCGTGCCGCGCGCTTCATCCGCACTCGTGCATATGGAGCGCGCGGTTCGCATGAACCGCGTGAATCAATATCCGCCCTTCTTGCCGATGCCTGCGTACGTGAAGTCGTACTCGAGCGTGAACGGCTTGAACCATGGACCCACGCCGGTTTCCTTATCGACGTGACGGCCGAATGCCATGTGGCCGGTTTGCATCGGTGGTGCAATGAAGAGCTTCAGGTGATATTTGCCCGGACCTTGCAGCTTGACGTTGTCGCCGTAGTGCGGGCCGTCGCTTGCAACCATCGCCATCAGGTCGCCCTTCTGTGTCTGGGTCGCGCCGGCCTTCGACAATTCGTAGCTCACCTGGAGGTACGGCATCCAGTCGCCTTCGGCAAAACCGGTCGGGTTGTTCTTGACGGCGTGAATGTCGGCTTCGAGGTGGACGTCCGAATCCGATGCCTTGCGCATCATGCCTTCCGGTTCCATCGTGATCGGCTGCAGGTACACCGCGCCGATTTCCATACCGCCCTGGATCTGTTGCTTGCCGATGGGATATTCCGCGGCTGTTGCCGAGATCGCAGCCACCGAGGCGATGGCAACCACGCCACCGCGCAGGAATGAAGAAACCCGCATTGAAACTCCTTGTTTTTTAGACTGAGACGACGAAAACCAGGCAGGGAACGGCGCGCTTCGTTTCCTGCAATGAGGCCGCAGCGAATTACGAACGTTAATGCGAACCATTCTCAATATTGATCCGAGTTTATCATTCTTCAGCGGCAAGAACAAATGGCCGGACGGCAAAACCCTTGCACCAGAAGGACTTAATGCAGGGTTAAGGATCGGGGATCGTTCCCCGGCGGAACGGTGGTGGATGCGTTACGGAATCGCCCGCAGGGAGCGCGGGGAGTCCGGCGTGGTTGGAGGGTGTGCGGTTGGGACGCCGTGTGGTTGCCCGCCGTGCGGCTGAACGCCACACGGCAAACCCAGACCGGAGGGCGTCGGGCATCAGCCCGGCGTATCAGTCCGTGCCAGTCAGATGATCGCCCACGTTCGCGCCGAACACGCGCTCACGCAGCAACGCGAGCTGGTCGCGCGCCTGGGCCGCCTTTTCGAATTCGAGATTCTTGGCGTGCTCCATCATCTGCTTCTCGAGGCGCTTGAGCTCCTTGGCCAGTTGCTTCTCGGACATGTCCTCGAACCTGGCGCGTTGTTGCTGCTCCTGGAGCTCGGCGCGGGCTTCGTCGACGTTATAGACGCCGTCGATGATGTCCTTGATGCGCTTGACCACCCCGCGCGGCGTGATGCCCATCTTCTCGTTGAAGGCGATCTGCTTGTTGCGCCGCCGCTCGGTTTCGTCGATCGCGCGGCGCATCGAATCGGTGATGCGGTCCGCGTACAGAATCGCCCGGCCGTTCACATTCCGCGCGGCACGGCCGATCGTCTGGATCAGCGAGCGCTCGGCGCGCAAGAAGCCTTCCTTGTCGGCATCGAGAATCGCCACCAGCGACACTTCCGGAATATCGAGGCCCTCGCGCAGCAGGTTGATCCCCACGAGGACGTCGAAGGCACCCAGGCGCAGATCGCGGATGATCTCGACCCGCTCGACCGTGTCGATGTCACTGTGCAAATAGCGCACCTTCACACCGTGGTCGGAGAGAAATTCGGTCAACTGCTCGGCCATGCGCTTGGTGAGCACCGTGACCAGCACGCGATCGCGCGCCTTGACGCGCTCGTTGATCTCCGCGAGCACGTCGTCGACCTGGGTGCGCGCCGGACGCACCTCGATTTCCGGGTCGACGAGGCCGGTCGGACGCACCAGTTGCTCGGCCACCTGCCCTGCCGTCTTCTGCTCGTAGTCCGCCGGCGTGGCCGACACGAACACCGCCTGACGCATCTTGCGTTCGAATTCGTTGAACTTGAGCGGCCGGTTATCGAGCGCCGAAGGCAGCCGGAAGCCGTAATCGACGAGGTTTTCCTTGCGCGCGCGGTCGCCGTTGTACATGCCGTTCAACTGACCGATCAGCACGTGAGATTCGTCGAGCAGCATCAGCGCGTCGCCAGGCAGGTAGTCAACCAGCGTGGGCGGCGGCTCGCCGGGCGCCGCGCCCGAAAAGTGCCGCGAGTAGTTCTCGATGCCCTTGCAGAAGCCCAGCTCCTGCAGCATTTCCAGATCGAAGCGGGTGCGCTGCTCGAGGCGCTGCGCCTCCACCAGCTTGCCTTCCTTGTAGAAGAACTCGAGCCGGTCGCGCAACTCGGCCTTGATCGTTTCGACCGCACGCATCACGGTCTCGCGCGGCGTCACATAGTGCGACGACGGATACACGGTGAAACGCGGAATCTTCTGACGCACGCGTCCGGTGAGCGGGTCGAACAGTTGCAGCGTCTCGACCTCGTCGTCGAACAACTCGACGCGCACCGCCATTTCCGCGTGTTCGGCCGGAAAGATGTCGATCGTGTCGCCCCGCACGCGGAACGCGCCACGCTGGAACTCGGTTTCGTTGCGGTTGTACTGCATCGCGATCAGCCGCGCGATGATGTCGCGCTGACCGATCCTGTCGCCGGTGCGCAGCGTCAGGATCATCTGATGGTATTCGGACGGATTGCCGATACCGTAGATCGCCGACACCGTCGCGACGATCACCACGTCGCGCCGCTCCATCAGGCTCTTGGTCGCCGACAGCCGCATCTGCTCGATATGTTCGTTGATCGACGAGTCTTTCTCGATGAACAGATCGCGCTGTGGCACATACGCTTCCGGCTGATAGTAGTCGTAGTACGAAACGAAGTACTCGACGGCGTTGCGCGGAAAGAACTCGCGAAACTCCGAATAAAGCTGCGCGGCCAGCGTCTTGTTCGGGGCGAACACAATCGCCGGGCGGCCAAGCCGCGCGATCGTATTGGCCATCGTGAAGGTCTTGCCGGACCCGGTCACGCCGAGCAGGGTCTGGAACGACAGGCCGTCCTCGACCCCTTCCACAAGCGTGTCGATGGCGGTTGGCTGGTCGCCGGCGGGCGGGTACGGCTGGTAAAGCTGGAACGGCGAGCCTACGAACGCCACGAATTTCGACTCGTCGAGAGCGTCGTTGACTTCAGTCAGATGGTGTTCGGACATGTGAGCGGCACCAGGGCCTGGGCAAAGGACTATTCTAGCGGTTTGCGGGATCGTGGGCTGAGCGTTGGGCCGGAAGTTGACCCCGCCAGGGCCGGGTGGGTGGCAAGCGACGCCGGGAGTGTCGAAGGCAGCGCCCGGGGCATCCCACACGGCGTTCGGGCTACGTTCAGGCCGCGGCTGCGTTGGATTTCGGACCGGACGCGCGCGGGTCAGCGTCGGACAAAGCCCGGCGAGGAGCGCGGTGGAAGGCCGCCGCGCGGCCCCTCGCCCGGCTTCCCGCAGCGGACGGCGAGGTACTGCCCGCTTGTCGAAAGTGGTGCCAAAGGGCTGTTTTTCAAGCAAATAATCCGTCTGCGAAGCTGGTGCGGCCCGAAAAACGCGCCAGGATTCGCTACAATGGCATGCTGCGCTCGCTGCTGCCGTCCGGGACCTGGCGTGCCTGGCCTGCCCTGCTTAACTGCAGGCATCCTGTGCAGGCACCACCTCCGGACCGCAACCAGATCTGAAGCCGTCCCTCTTTTCACTACTGCCGAACCATCATGTCTCTGTTCTCCGCCGTCGAACTTGCTCCCCGCGACCCGATCCTGGGCCTGAACGAAGCCTTCAACGCAGATGCGCGCACCACCAAGGTCAACCTTGGCGTGGGCGTGTACTTCAATGAAGAGGGCAAGATTCCGCTGCTGCGCGCTGTGCGCGAGGCGGAGAAGGCTCGCGTCGAAGCGGCGCTGCCGCGCGGCTATCTGCCGATCGAAGGCATCGCTGCCTACGACGCGGCTGTACAGAAGCTGCTGCTCGGCAACGCCTCGCCGCTGATCGCCGCGGGCCGTGTGGTGACCGCACAGGCCCTGGGCGGCACGGGCGCATTGAAGATCGGTGCCGACTTCCTGAAGCGCGTGAATCCGGCCGCCACGGTCGCGATCAGCGATCCGAGCTGGGAAAACCACCGCGCGCTGTTCGAAAGCGCGGGCTTCGAAGTCGTTTCGTATCCGTACTACGACGCGAAGACCAACGGCGTGAACTTCGAAGGCATGCTGACGGCGCTGAACGGCTATGCGGCCGGCACGGTCGTCGTGCTGCACGCGTGCTGCCACAACCCGACCGGCGTCGACCTGACGGCTGCCCAATGGCAGCAGATCGTCGAAGTCGTCAAGGCGCGCGAACTGGTGCCGTTCCTCGACATCGCCTATCAGGGCTTCGGCGACAACATCGAACCGGACGCCGCGGCTGTGCGTCTGTTTGCGCTGGCTGAACTGAACGTGTTCGTGTCGTCGTCGTTCTCCAAGTCGTTCTCGCTGTACGGCGAACGCGTCGGTGCGCTGTCGATCATCACCGGCAGCAAGGAAGAAGCGACGCGCGTGCTGTCGCAGCTCAAGCGCGTCATTCGCACGAACTATTCGAACCCGCCGACGCACGGCGGCTCGGTCGTTGCAGCCGTGCTCGGCTCGCCGGAACTACGCGCAACGTGGGAAGTGGAACTCGGCGAAATGCGCGACCGCATCCGCGCGATGCGCAAAGGCCTGGTCGAACGCCTGAAGGCGAGCGGCGTGGACCGCGACTTCAGCTTCGTGAACGCGCAACGCGGCATGTTCTCGTACTCGGGCCTGACGGCACCGCAAGTGGA
Organism: Paraburkholderia sp.; assembly: GCA_035948995.1. GTDB lineage: Bacteria > Pseudomonadota > Gammaproteobacteria > Burkholderiales > Burkholderiaceae > Paraburkholderia. The sequence goes on from DASZIR010000122.1 coordinate 18,802, forward strand.
CCGTCTGCGTGAAGAATTCGGCATCTACGCGGTGGGCACCGGCCGCATCTGCGTGGCTGCGCTGAACACGCGCAACCTTGATGTGGTGGCGAGCGCGATCGCACACGTTTTGAAGTAAGGCGGTAAGGCTGGTGCCTGGCGGCGACGCTTAGCGCTATTCGTTCGCCGCCCTGGCTTTGCGGTCGAAAAAGCGGCGCCCTTCTTTCGAAGGGCGCCGCTTTCATTTCCAGCGGTAAACCCGGACTGATACCTCAGCGCGTGATTTGAGGCAGCAGGACCCGGGTGCAGCGTCAGAGCGTGACTTGCTGCCGCAGACCTTGTCCGCAGCCTCAGCGCGTGTCGCGATGAATGTCGTGGGTGACGAAGCCGGCATCGTTTTCGGGCATCGCAAGCCAGTCGGGTTGCGTCAAGGACGCGCGGATATCCTGCAAGCCGCTTTCCCAGTGTTCGCGCATCGTCGACAGGCCGAACTGAAAGTCCTTGAAATGCCCTTCGTACTCCTTGTGCCGGTAGATCAGATGGATGACGTTGTAGCGCTTCGAACAGGACAGCTCGTCGGCGAGCTTGCACCAGGGATCATCGCGGTGTTCGGACGGCACCCGTTCGAGCACCTCGCGCAGCACATGCCTGAAGCGTTGTGAACGCTGCAGCATGTCGGTCACAAGGCGCGTGCGGCTCGAATACTGGATGTCTTTCATACGGCCCTGCACGTCGGTGATATTGTCCGGCACCGGCCCGATGGCGCTCCACAGGTCCACCTGAAACGCGAGCGTGTCGCGACGCGGCGTCGTCTGCAAGACTTCGTAGAGCGGCGTGTTCGACATCAAGCCGCCGTCCCAGTAATACTCCCCGTCGATTTCCATGGCACCAAAACCAGGCGGCAACGCGCCTGACGCGATGAAATGTTCCGGCCGCAGCTTCATGCGCGTGTTGTCAAAGTACGCGAAGTTGCCTGTACCGACATTCACCGCGCCGACCGAAACGCGCGTTTCACCCGAGTTGATCCGGTCGAAGTCGCACAGCTTCTCGAGCGTTGCCTTCATCGGCGACGTGTCGTAGTAACTGGCGTCTTGCGGCGGCCCGGAAACGGTTGGCATGGGCGGCGGGAAGCGCGGCACAAAGAAGCCCTTCTGCCCCTGGACAATCGCACCCGTGGCTTGCATCGCCGTAAAAGCCTTGCGGACCGAATCGGAGGAATTGAACAGCGCCTGCTCCATAAACGGTGGCAACGGCGGCGCGAAAGCCGGTTGACAGATCGTCTCCCAGAATTCGAGCAGTCGCGCAACGCGATGCTCCGGCGCATTGCCCGCGATGATCGCCGTGTTCAGCGCGCCGATCGAAATACCCGCGATCCAGTTCGGCTGGATACCTTCCTCGGCCAGGCCCTGATAGACGCCGGCCTGATACGCGCCCAGTGCACCACCGCCTTGCAGCATCAGTGCGATGGTTTCGTACTGGGGCAACTGGATTTGCCGGCTGGCGCGAACGCCAGCCGCTGCACCGGCGTGCTCGCCATCCCCGTCGCCGAGGGTGCCGGCACGCGCCCGCTTGACATTGCGTTGCGCCATAGCGGTCTCCTTATTGCATGAACCAGCCGTGGCTCACGATGAAGGACTGACCGGTCAATGCCGCGCTCGGGAAGGTGGACAGGAACAGCACGGTCTGGGCGACGTCTTCCACCGTCGTGAAGACGCCATCCACCGTACCGCCGAGCATCACGTTGCGAATCACTTCAGCTTCGCTGATGCCCAGTTCTTTGGCCTGCTCGGGAATCTGCTTGTCGACGAGCGGCGTGCGCACAAAACCCGGACAGACGACATGCGAGCGGACGTTGTGCTTCGCGCCTTCCTTCGCCAGCACGCGGGCAAGACCGAGCAATGCATGCTTGGCTGCGACGTACGCCGACTTCAGCGGCGAGGCTTCATGCGAGTGAACCGAACCCATGTAGATCACAATGCCGCCGCGATCGTCCTTGTACATGTGCTTCAGGGCCGCCTTGGTGGTGAGGAACGCACCGTCGACGTGAATCGCCTGCATCTTCTTCCAGTCTGAAAACGCGTAGTTCTCGATAGGATTGACGATCTGGATGCCGGCGTTTGAAATCAGGATGTCGACCGAGCCGAATTCCGCGGCCACCTTGTCGATACCCTGGTTGACGGCTTCTTCATTCGTTACGTCCATCGCCACGCCAATGGCCTTGCCGCCGGCCTGTTTGATCTCTTCAGCGACGGCGTTCGCGCCGTCCGGATTCAGATCGGCAATCGCTACGGCTGCGCCTGCTGCCGACAATGTCAGCGCGATCTGTTTGCCGATTCCGCTCGCCGCGCCCGTAACGACCGCGACCTTGCCATTCAGATTCGTGTTCGGTGACGACATCCCGAGCCTCCATACAGTTGATGAGCAATGACACCACGGCACGCAGGCGGCGTGAAGCTGACCAGACGGCATAGGCCGTCCGGACGGATGCTGCACTGCGGCCGACCCTGCTATTGTGCATGAACCTCGCGAAAGGCATCGGGAAATCACGCACAAATCCATATCTCTTTAAACTGTGCGTTTCCAGCCTGCTTCCGCTAACAGGAGTGGATGCCCGCTGCATCACCTTGACAGGAGAAGTGCGTCAACCACCTCGCACTGAAGTACGGGGCTTGTTCAGGCAACTGGGCATGCCCGGGGTTGACCAGGGGGAGCGGTAATCAACCCGCTACGTTGTAACGAAGTGAGCAGACCCACCGCCGCGTGCTTCCTCAGCGCGGCGCTCTGGAAGCGATGGCTGCAGACACGGTCCGGGTAACCACGAAACGGGCCATCGCCGGATAGCAGGCAACCTGATGCTGTCCAC
>DASZIR010000123.1:0-7471 GCA_035948995.1 Paraburkholderia sp.
GTCCGTCGTAAGTACCCTTGTGCTCGAGATCGCGCAGGCTAGCCATGTACCAATCGCCCGAACGTTGCTCAGCGTTTTCGCTCTCGACGATGGCACCGCGATGTCCGCACGGACAGGTTACGTAGGTAAATTTTCGGGTCAGCATGATTTCCCCCCGGAATGACCAGGTGAGATTCTCAGTCACGCATACACCGTGCCAAATGTAAATGGGTGTGGTGCAATTCGGATGCGTCGGTCTGTACGCTCGGGTTTTTGATGAGCAGGAGCCAATGCGTAAGCTGAAAGACATTGACGGATTGTTCAACGGGCGCCACTTTGATCGCGAAGTTATCGCTGGCGGTCGGCGGTAGGCTGAAGAACTCCCGCAGCAGGGCGGCTGGGCGCGTGCGCTGAGTCCACTGTTCATTTGCCGACCTCTGCGACGGCACATAGGTCCGCTGAACTCAGTTAAGGGGCGTTCCGTCCCCGATCTTGTTCGTCGCATCATCGGCCATACCCGCCGTTCGCGGCGCCGTGATAACGGCCGTTCCGCAATGACCGCTTTCAAACGAATCGAACGGGTTCTCACGACTCAGTCCGGTCGCCCGTCGATCATCCATCGACCAGTCACGGCCGTGGCAGGAAGCGCCGGTGCAGGCACACGTGGCGGAACTGATTCCATCGCGTTTCCACCCTAAAATCCGAGTGAACACCGAGAGCGAGCGGAGTATGCCGTGCCCCATAATGGAGCGGTGACAGCGGCCGGAGCATCCGAGCATGAACCTTCATCGTCTCGATCTCGTCTCACTCTCGCTTTTCGCACTCATTGTTCGAAGCGGCAGCATCAGCAAGGGCGCCGAACTCGCTCACCTCGCGATCGGGGCCGCAAGCAAGCGAATAGCGGACCTCGAATCCACAATCGGAGCCGAACTATTCGAACGCCACTCCCGTGGCATTACGCTCACCGCGGCGGGTGAGGCGCTCAAGCTTCACGCGCAGCGTATTCTGAACGACGTCGACCTGATGACGGCCGATATGTCGGATTATGCGGCCGGCGTCGTGGGCGTCGTCCGGCTGTGGGCCAACACTTCGGCGGTTACGCAGTTCCTGCCGTCGGACATCGCGGCGTTCAATTCCTCCAATCCGGGAATCCGCATTGAGCTGGAAGAGCAGGATAGCGAGCAGGTCGCACTCGCGGTGGTGGACGGCGTGGCCGATTTCGGCATCATGGCCGACCAGATGCCCACGCTCGGCCTTCAGACCATGCCGTACCGCCACGATCATCTGGTCCTTGTCGTGCCCGGCGGCCATCCGCTGACCCGGCGCGAACCGGTAGCGTTCGTCGACGCGCTGGAATTCGACTTCGTCAGCCTGTCGCGCAATACATCACTCGCCAAACGCCTTCAGGCCGCCACCGCTTTTTCGGGCGGACAGCTGAAGCTACGCATTCAGGTCCGTAGCTTCGATGCGATGTGCCTGATGGTTGCCGCCGGGCTCGGCATCGCCGTGCTGCCCGACGCGGCGGCAGACCCGCACCTGCGCTCGATGGGCTTGCACAAGATCGGCCTGTCGGAAGACTGGGCTCACCGCGAACTGCTCATCTGCGCTCGCGATCTGAAAGCGCTGCGCAAACCGGCGCGGCTGCTCGTCGACCATCTGGTCCGCGCGGCGCCGGAGACGGCCCAGGCCCTGACGCGCTGACGCAAGGCGCGCTTTCGCGTTCCGCGAAAGCTGGGTTCCACACTGTTGCATTCCACCCACGGGATCGCGCGTGGAAAATGACTCTCCATAGACAGCAGCCTTGCCGACCATGGCTGGCAAGGCTAACAAACATTCTTTCATCTGAATGTATGGAGACACCCTCATGCAGCCCGCGAGTACGCCCCGTACGTTGTTCGACAAGCTGTGGCAAAGCCACGTCGTGGCGGCAACACCTGACGGCCCAACGCTCCTGTATGTCGACCGCCACCTCGTCTATGAGGTAACAAGTCCGCAAGCGTTCGAGGCGATGCGCCTGTCCGGTCGCACACCCTGGCGGCCCGGCACGGTGCTTGCGGTAGCCGATCACAATGTGCCCACGCTGGCGGCTGAGCGCACGAGCATCGACGCGATCGCCGACCCGCTTTCACGGATCCAGGTCGCGCAACTCGACAAGAACTGCAACGAGTTTGGCATCAGGTCCTACGGCATTCGTGATGCGAGGCAGGGCATCATCCACGTCGTGGGCCCGGAACAGGGGGCGACGTTGCCAGGCATGACGGTCGTGGCTGGCGATTCGCACACGAGTACGCACGGTGCATTCGCGGCGCTCGCATTCGGCGTCGGCACATCGGAAGTGGAACACGTGCTCGCGACGCAATGCCTGCTGGTAGAGAGAATGAAGTCGATGCGTGTCAACGTCGAGGGCGAACTGCCGCCCGGCGTGACGGCCAAGGACCTCGTGCTCGCGATCATCGGCCAGATCGGCACCGCCGGCGGCACCGGCTATGCGATGGAGTTCGCGGGAAGTACGATCCGCGCGCTGTCGATGGAAGGCCGCATGACCCTGTGCAACATGGCGATAGAGGCGGGGGCAAGGGTGGGGCTGATCGGCGTCGACGACGTCACGATCGATTACGTGAAGGGGCGTCCCTTCGCGCCTGGCGAAGCGCACTGGGACGCCGCGGTGACCTACTGGCGGTCGCTCGTCAGCGACGAGGAGGCCCGCTTCGACAAAACCGTCGACATCGATGCCACCCGGTTGCGGCCGATGGTCACTTGGGGCACGTCGCCTGAAATGGTGGTCGCGATCGACGACGCTGTCCCGAACCCGTCGGATGAACCCGACCTCGTGCGCCGCGCCGGCATGACACGTGCGCTGACGTACATGGGCCTCGAGCCGGGCACGCCGCTCGAGCGCATCGCGCTCGACAAGGTATTCATCGGCTCGTGCACGAACGCGCGCATTGAAGACCTGCGCGTGGCCGCAGCCGTCGTGAAAGGCAGGCACGTTGCGCCGAATATCCGGCTCGCGCTGGTGGTGCCAGGCTCGGGACTCGTCAAGGCGCAGGCCGAAGCCGAAGGTCTCGACGCCGTCTTCAAGGCAGCGGGCTTCGAATGGCGCGAACCGGGCTGCTCGATGTGTCTCGGCATGAACGACGACCGTCTGCGCCCGGGCGAACGATGCGCGTCGACCTCCAACCGGAACTTCGAAGGCCGTCAGGGTCCCGGCGGTCGCAGCCACCTCGTCAGCCCTGCGATGGCCGCTGCCGCGGCCATCGCAGGTCACTTCGTCGACATTTCCCGCGGAGACCTCTGATGCAAGCCTTTACCAAACTCGAGGCGCTCGTGGTGCCGCTCGACCGCGCGAACGTCGACACCGATGCGATCATCCCCAAGCAGTTCATGAAATCGGTGAAGCGCACCGGTTTCGGCACCAACCTGTTCGATGAATGGCGCTACCTGGACCATGGCGAGCCCGGGCAGGACCTATCGAGCCGCCAGCCCAATCCGGACTTCCCGCTCAACCAGTCACGCTACGCGGGCGCCCAGATTCTGCTCACGCGGGACAACTTCGGCTGCGGATCGAGCCGCGAGCACGCAGCGTGGGCTTTGTCGGATTTCGGTATCCGCGCGCTGATCGCACCGAGCTTCGCGGACATCTTCTACGGCAACTGCTTCAAGAATGGCCTGCTGCCGATCCGGCTCGACGAACGCATTGTCCAGGACCTGTTCGACCTCGTCGCCCGTCCGTCCGGTTTGCGACTCGAGATCGATCTGGAGGCGCAAACCATCCGGCCCGTCGGTGGCGACGCGATCCCGTTCGGGATCGAACCGGAACGCAAGCGCCGCCTGGTCAAAGGGCTGGACGACGTCGCGCTGACGCTCGGCCAGGCCGACCTTATCCGCGAGTACGAGCGCGGCCGCCGCGCTCGGGAACCTTGGCTTTTCAGCTAAGGCAAGGCGTCCTTGAACACCGAACGCAGTCTCAGGAGTTTTCATGATGAACAGCCAAGCTTCTTTTCCGAGCGCGCCCGCTGCGCTTAAAGGCGTGCGCGTGATCGAGATGGGTCAACTGATTGCCGGCCCGTTCGCCGGCAAGACGCTCGGCGAATTCGGCGCCGAGGTCATCAAGATCGAGCCGCCGGGTGCCGGCGATCCGCTGCGCAACTGGCGCCTGATGAAGGACGGCAGTTCCGTCTGGTGGCAGGTGCAGTCGCGCAACAAGCGTTCGCTGGCGCTCGATCTGCGCGGTGCCGAAGGCCAGACCGTCGCGCGCCAGCTGATCGCCGAGGCCGACGTCCTCATCGAGAACTTCCGGCCGGGCACCCTTGAAGGCTGGGGAATGGGCTACGAGCAGCTGGCCGAGTTGAACCCCCGGCTCATCATGCTTCGTATCTCGGGGTACGGCCAGACGGGACCCTACCGCGATCTGCCGGGATTCGGCTCGATCGGCGAGGCGATGGGCGGTTTGCGTCATCTGACCGGGGATCCCGGCCGCGTGCCCGTGCGCTGCGGCATTTCGATCGGCGATACGCTCGCCGCGCTGCATGGCGTGATCGGCGTGCTTACCGCGCTCTATCACCGCGACGCGAACGGCGGTAAAGGACAGGTCATCGACGTGGCACTTCACGAAGCGGTCTTCAACGTGATGGAGAGCCTGATTCCTGAGTACAGCGCGTTCGGGGTGGTCCGCGAAGCCGCCGGCAGCGCGCTGCCCGGCATCGCACCATCCAATGCATATCGATGTGCCGATGGTTATGTGCTCATCGCCGGCAACGGCGACAGCATCTTCAGGCGCCTGATGACGGCGATCGGCCGCAGCGATCTGGCGGACGCCCCCGCGCTCGCGAACAACGCCGGACGTGTTGCGCGCGTTGACGAACTTGACCGGGCCATCGAAGCGTGGACCGTGCAACGTTCGACCGAAGACGTGCTGGCCACCCTGACCGAGGCGCGCGTGCCCGTTGGCAAGATCTATACGGCCCGCGATATCGCCGAGGACCCGCACTACCGCGCCCGCGACATGATCTTGCGGCAGACCACGCGCGATGGCTATGACGTCGACGTGCCGGGCATCGTGCCCAAACTGATGGGCACGCCGGGTTCCGTGCGCTCGTCGGCGCCGAAGCTCGGCGACGACACCAATGACATCTTGCGTGAGATCGGTCTCTCCGAAAGCCGGATTGCCGAGTTGCGTGACAAAGGAGTAATCGCATGAACATCTGGAACGGAGAACACCGGCGCATTTACATGCAGGAAGTCGGCACGCGCGACGGTTTCCAGTCGGAAAGCACGTTCGTTGAGACGCGCGACAAGATCGCGCTGATCGACGCGCTCTCCAGGACAGGCGTGGCGAAGATCGAGGTGACGGCTTTCGTGTCGCCGCAAGCGATTCCCGCGTTACGCGACGCCGAGATCGTGCTGCGCAAAATCGAGCGCAAGCCGGGCGTCGTCTACACAGCACTCGTGCCGAACGTGCGTGGCGCCGAACGCGCGATCGATGCGCGCGCTGACGAGCTGAATCTCGTGATGTCCGCGACCGAGAGCCACAACCTGTCCAACCTGCGGATGACGCGCGATCAGTCGTTCAACGGGCTCAAGCAGGTTGCCGCCATCGCGCGAGATGCCGGACTCCCGGTCAACATCTCGCTGTCGTGCGCATTCGGGTGCCCGATGGAGGGCGATGTACCCACAGACACCGTGATCGAGTGGACGCAACGCTTCGTCGAGGAGGCCGGCGCACAAGGTGTCACGCTATGCGACACGACCGGCATGGCCTTTCCGCAGCAGGTCGCCGCGCTGACGGCGCTATGCGTCGAGCGCTGGCCTCAGACCGAGTTCACGCTGCACTTCCATAACACGCGCGGCATGGGCCTTGCCAATGTGCTTGCCGCGATTGATGCGGGCGCCGACCGCTTTGACGCGTCGCTGGGCGGAATCGGCGGTTGTCCCTATGCGCCGGGCGCCAGCGGCAACGTTTGCAGCGAGGAGATCGTGCACGCGCTTGAGCTGATGGGCTACGACACAGGCGTCGATCTGGGTGCGCTCATCTGCGCATCGAAGCGCTTGCCGGCGCTGATCGGCCACGATACGCCAAGCCAGATCGTGAAAGCGGGGCGGCGGCTCGACCTGCATCCGCTCCCGGCCGACTTTGCCGAGATCCGCGAAAGAGCAATGCAGCGTGACGCATCCGCTCAATCACGCCCCTGACATGTTTCACTTTGCTGCTTTAAACGGGGCCTCACTCACAGACGACCAAAGAAAGCGTCGAGACAACGTCCTTAAGGAGACACCATCATGCAAGACACCCACATCGCGCAGCCCCCGAAAACACGCTGGTCCGACGGTCTGACGGCCGCGCACTGGCGCGTGCTGCGAGGCGCCTTCCTCGGCTGGATCTTCGACGGCTTCGAGGCACTCGCGCTCGTGGTCGTCCTCGCGCCAATGCTCAAATCGGTGCTGACGCCGACACAGGGCCTCTCAACGCCCGTCTACGCGGGTGGCGTGATCGGCATCACCTTGCTCGGCTGGGGCGTGGGCGGCATGGTCGGCGGCATTCTCGCCGACTACGTCGGGCGCAAACGAATGATGCTGTGGTCGGTCTTCCTGTACGCGCTGTTCTCCGGGCTGACCGCTTTTTCCAGCACGTTTACCGTGCTGTGCCTGTTGCGCTTTCTCACCGGGCTGGCGATGGGCAGCGAATGGAGCACAGGTGTCGCGCTAGTTTCGGAGACCTGGCCGGAACACGCCCGCGCGAAGGGCGCTGGGTTTCTGCAGTCCGGTTTCGGCTGGGGCACGCTGCTTGCCGCCGTTGTGTGGTACGGGCTTGCTTCTGTGCAACCGCTGGGTGGGGAAACGTGGCGTCTGATGTTCATCGCCGGTGCGCTGCCCGCGTTCTTCGTGCTCTACCTGCGCCGCGGGCTGAACGAATCGGAGAGGTGGAAACAGGCGGTGAAGGAACAGCGCTGGAACGCTACCTCCGACGGCGCCGTCCGACACGGTTCGCGACCTGACAAGCAGAACAAGCGTCCGTTTACGCTCAAGCAACTGTTCACGGAGCGCGAAGCGCTTCGCCGCACGCTGCTGACGACGGTGCTGTCGATCGTCGCGACAACCGGCTGGTGGGCGATTTCGAGCTGGCTGCCGACATTTACCGTTGCGCTCGCTAAAGCGACGGGCGTGGCTGATGCCGTCGCATGGGGCTCGCGGATTTCGATCCTCTATACGGCGGGAGCGATCGTCGCCTATCTCGCGTCGGGCTTCATAGTCGACTCGATCGGCAGACGCGCATTTCTGAGTGCAACGTTTGTCGGCGCGCTGATCACGACGATCGTCACCTATCACTATACCGCGACGCTGAGCGGCATGGTCATCATCGCGCCGATCAACGGGTTTTTCACGCTGGGATGCGGGTACGCGTGGATGGCGATCTATCCGTGCGAACTGTTCACGTCGACGGTGCGCTCGACCGCGATCAGCTTCGTCTTCAACGCCGCACGCCTGATCGCAT
>DASZIR010000124.1:0-6117 GCA_035948995.1 Paraburkholderia sp.
CAGATTGGCCATCCGGCCAGGTCCACAGCGCGCGGCGACGGGTTAAACTCACGCCCTGAACAGCTAACGCAAGAAGATACTCAGGATGGGCATTCAAACCGCAGCGGCTAACGACGTCGCACAACATACGCCGATGATGCAGCAGTACCTGCGCATCAAGGCGGATCATCCGGGCACGCTGGTGTTCTACCGGATGGGCGATTTCTATGAGCTGTTTTTCGAAGACGCGGAGAAAGCCGCGCGCCTGCTCGATCTCACGCTGACCCAGCGTGGCGCATCGGCGGGCAATCCGATCAAGATGGCGGGTGTGCCGCATCACGCGGTCGAACAGTATCTGGCGAAGCTGGTGAAACTGGGCGAATCGGTCGCGATCTGCGAACAGATCGGCGATCCGGCCACCTCGAAGGGACCGGTGGAACGCAAGGTCGTACGGGTCGTCACGCCCGGCACGCTGACCGACGCCGCGCTGCTCTCCGACAAGAGCGACGTGTATCTGCTCGCCATGTGCGTCGGTCACAACCGGCGCGGCGTCGCCACCAACGTGGGCCTCGCATGGCTCAACCTGGCGAGCGGCGCATTGCGCCTCGCGGAAATTGCGCCGGAGCAGGCCGCTGCCGCACTCGAGCGCATCCGCCCGGCGGAAATACTCGTCGCCGACGTGCCTTCCGACGCCACCACGTGGTCACCGCCCGCCGGCTCCGGTGCGCTGACACGCGTACCCGTCTGGCACTTCGACATCGCCTCGGGCACCCAGCGCCTGTGCGACCAGATGGATGTGGCGAGCCTCGATGGCTTCGGTGCGCATTCGCTCTCGAGCGCCTGTGGCGCAGCCGGTGCCCTGCTGCTCTACGCCGCCGCCACTCAGGGTCAACAGTTGCGTCACGTGCGCAGCCTCAAGGTCGAATACGAATCGGAATATATCGGCCTCGACCCCGCCACGCGCCGCAACCTCGAACTCACCGAAACGCTGCGCGGCACCGAAAGCCCCACGCTGTGTTCGCTGCTGGACACCTGCTGCACGACGATGGGCAGCCGCCTGCTGCGTCACTGGCTGCATCACCCGCCCCGCGAGGCCGCGATTGCCCAGGCGCGCCAGCAAGCCATCGGCGCACTGCTCGACGCGCCCGCGGGCGCGAGCGTCGACACGCTGCGTGGCGCGCTGCGGCAGATCTCCGACATCGAGCGCATCACCGGGCGTCTCGCCTTGCTATCGGCACGTCCGCGCGACCTGTCGAGCCTGCGCGACACATTCATTGCCCTGCCCGAATTGCGCGCGCAGCTTGCCGCGGTAACAGGGGCTGCCGATTCGCTCGCGCGTATCGATGCCGCGCTCGAACCGCCGGCGCCCTGCGTGGACCTGCTCAAGCTGGCCGTGGCGGCCGAGCCCGCCGCGATGGTGCGCGACGGCGGTGTGATCGCGCGTGGCTACGATGCCGAGCTCGACGAACTGCGCGACATTTCCGAGAACTGCGGGCAGTTCCTGATCGACCTTGAGACGCGCGAACGGGCGCGCACCGGTATCGGCAATCTGCGCGTCGAATACAACAAGGTGCACGGCTTCTATATCGAAGTCACGCGTGGCCAGACCGACAAGGTGCCCGATGACTATCGCCGACGTCAGACACTGAAAAACGCCGAGCGCTACATCACGCCGGAGCTAAAAACCTTCGAGGATAAGGCGCTGTCGGCCCAGGAAAGGGCGCTGGCGCGCGAGCGCTCGCTCTACGATGGCTTGCTGCAAGCGCTGTTGCCCTTCATTGCCGATTGCCAGCGCGTCGCCGCAGCACTCGCGGAACTGGACCTGTTAGCTGCGTTTGCCGAACGGGCTCGCGCGCTCGACTGGGTCGCGCCGTCGTTCTCCGCGACCGCCGGCATCGAGATCGAACAGGGACGGCATCCGGTGGTCGAGGCGCAGGTCGAGCAGTTCATCGCCAACGACTGCACACTGAGCCCCGAGCGCAAGCTGCTGCTGATCACCGGTCCGAACATGGGCGGTAAGTCGACCTTCATGCGGCAGACCGCGTTGATCGCGCTGATGGCTTACGTTGGCAGCTACGTGCCGGCGCGGCGTGCATCGTTCGGTCCGATCGACCGCATCTTCACGCGTATCGGCGCAGCCGACGATCTGGCCGGCGGCCGCTCGACCTTCATGGTCGAAATGACCGAGGCCGCCGCGATTCTCAACGATGCGACGCCGCAAAGCCTCGTGCTGATGGACGAAATCGGCCGTGGCACGTCAACCTTCGACGGCCTCGCGCTAGCATGGGCCATCGCCCGGCATCTGCTGGCCCACAACGGCTGCCACACGCTGTTCGCGACGCACTACTTTGAGCTCACGCAACTGCCCGCCGAATTTCCGCAGGCAGCCAACGTGCATTTGTCCGCGGTCGAACATGGCCACGGCATCGTGTTCCTGCACGCCGTGAACGAAGGCCCTGCGAATCAGAGCTACGGGCTGCAGGTCGCGCAACTCGCCGGCGTACCGGCTCCCGTCATCCGCGCCGCGCGCAAGCATCTCGCACATCTGGAGCAGCAATCGGCAGCGCAACCCGCGCCGCAACTCGACCTGTTCTCAGCGCCCTTGATGCTCCAGGACGCCGACGACGATCACGACGACTATCACGACGATGATCACGACGACGGCGCACCGGCCGCCGCGCTGACGGCGGTGCAGCAAGCGCTCATCGAGCGTCTGCGCGCCATTGATCCGAACGAGTTGCGCCCGCGCGACGCGCTGGACCTGCTCTATGAGTTGCACGGCCTCGCTGCTGCGCCGGATGCGGATCATTGATCATCACCGGCATCTGACGCATCCGCGCACACTGTGCGCGGTGCTCGCGATCGCGCTCATCCTGACGGAGGGCGTGCCGCGAACGGCGCACGCCGCGCCGGTTCGCTACACCTTCGCGGTGATCGCGGGCACGATGCAAAGCCCCGCAGACGAGGCGTCGACGCAGCGGCTGATCGACGCGATGGGACGCGAACGTGACCTCTCATTCATCGTCTATGACGGCAACCTGAAGGGTGCCAAGGAAGCCTGCCGCGACTCGCTCTACGAACGGCGCGAGGCGCTGCTGGAAGCAGCGCGCCCGCCACTGGTCTTTATCCCCGGCCAGCACGACTGGGCCGATTGCGGCACCGCTGAAGCGGGCGGTTTCGATCCGGTCGAGCGGCTCGACCAGCTGCGCCAGACGGCCTTCGCGGAGGCCTCGTCAATGGGTCAGAACCCGATCCCGCTGACGCGCGAGAGCGAAGTCTCACGCTTCCGGCCGTATCGGGAAAACGTGCGCTGGCAACTCGGCGACACGGTGTTCGTCGGCCTGAATGTGCCTGGCCCGAACAATCACTATCTGACCGCCGGCGGGCGTAACGGAGAATTCGAAGATCGCGTGATCGCGAATGCGTTCTGGCTCGAACACGCGGCGGAGTACGCGAAACGGCGCGACGCCCGTGCGATTGTCGTCTTCGTTCAAGGCGACCCCGACCCGGAACGCTACGAGCGCCCGGACCGTTTCGCGTGGCTGCGCTTCGCGCGCAACTCGCATCGTGATGGCTTTCTGGAACTCAAGCGCAGCCTGGTGAAACTTGCGCAGATCTTCCGCGGCCCGGTGCTGCTGATTCATTGCGACGACGAACGCCCTGCCGGCGGCTTCGTGATCGATCGGCCGCTACGCAATGACAAGGGTGAGGTGGTGACGAATCTGACACGCATCGCCTTCGCACCGCATGACCGTCTCAACCAGTGGATTCAGATTGAAGCGGACATGGCGCGCCGGCCGCCATTCCGCGTAAGTGTGCGTGAAGTACCCAAAAACCTGCCGCTGCTGCCCGTCCAACCGGTGCAGCCCGCACAGCCTTCGCCGGCATCCGAAGAAGCAGCACCGGCGTTGCCGCCAACGCCTGCGCTCAACCCGTCGTTGAACCCCGCCTCCAATCTCCCGCCGTTGCTGCCGACGCCACCGCAGCCGGAATTGCCGCCCGGAGCACCGGGCGACGGAAGCGAGGCGCCGGCCTCGACCGGCATGCCTGCGAGTTCAGTGCAGCGTGGGCCCTGAGGGCGCTTCGTCGCCTTCGTCGTCATCGTCGTCGAGCACTTCGAGGCCGTCGGCGCCGTGGGCGTGCTCGTGCTGGATTTCGTCTTCGGTGGCGGGACGCACATCCTTGACGGTCAGCGCAAAACGCAGCGCCATGCCGGCCAGCGGATGGTTGCCGTCGAGCACGACCTTGTCTTCCGCCACGTCGGTCACCACGTAGACCAGCGAATCGATATCCTCGTCGCCTTCCTCCGGCGTGCCTTCGAACTGCATGCCGACTTCGAGCGGCTCGGGGAAGCGATTGCGCGGCTCGATCTTCACGAGGTCGGGATCGTACTCGCCAAACGCATCTTGCGGTTCCAACTGGATCTGGGTCTCGAAGCCAGCCTCGTGGCCGTCGAGCTCTTCCTCGATCTTGGGGAACGTGCCATCATAGCCGCCGTGCAGATAGACCATCGGCTCGTCGCTCTCTTCAATCAGGTTGCCCTGCGCATCCGACAGCTTGTAAGCGACCGACACGACGGTGTTCTTTGCAATTTTCATTCGATTCTCCAGAATACAACTCACATTATACGATGCCCAAGCGGCCCCTTGACCACCCGGCTGACACAGGTTCTGCCCGGATTTCTTCACCGGTTCTGCCGCCCTCGCCCGACGTGCCAACGCGGCTGCTCGGCAATCTCACTCCGGCGCAATTCATGCGCCGCCACTGGCAAAAGAAGCCGCTGCTGATTCGTCAGGCAATCCCGGACATCGCCGCGCCGCTCTCGCGCGACGAGTTGTTCGACCTGGCCGATCAGGACGAAGTCGAGGCGCGCCTCATCACGCACTTTCGCAACAAATGGCAACTGGAGCACGGCCCGTTTGCAGCCGACGAATTGCCTTCGCTCAAACAGCGTGCGTGGACCTTGCTGGTCCAGGGCGTCGATCTGCACGACGACCGCGCGCGCGCCCTGCTCGACCGGTTCCGCTTCGTCCCGGACGCGCGTCTGGACGACCTGATGATTTCATATGCGACCGACGGCGCCGGTGTCGGCCCGCACTTCGATTCGTACGACGTGTTCCTGCTGCAGGTTCACGGCAAGCGCCGCTGGCGTATTAGCGCACAGCGCGACCTGTCGCTGCGCCCGGGCATGCCGTTGAAAGTTTTACAACACTTTGAGCCGGACCAGGAATGGGTACTTGAGCCAGGCGACATGCTGTATCTGCCGCCGCACATCGCCCACGACGGCGTGGCCGAAGGCGAGTGCATGACCTGTTCGATCGGCTTTCGCGCGCCCTCGGCGAGCGAGCTGACGGCCCAATTTCTGTATCATCTGGCCGAGCGCGGAGAAAACGCGGAACGCCCGGCGCAGCTTTACCGCGACCCGCAGCAGCCTGCCGTGGCCCGGCCGGCCGAACTGCCGCCCGCCCTGATCGAGCGTGTAGGTGCGATCCTTGCTCAGGTGAAATGGGGTGAGAACGACATCGCCTCGTTTCTGGGCACTTATTTGAGCGAGCCGAAGCCGAGCGTCGTGTTCGATCCGCCGCAAAAGCCCCTCAGCGAAGCGCGTTTTATCCAGCACGCTTCAAAGTCCGGCATCCGGCTCGATAGAAAGACCATTTTGTTGTACAACCGCCGCTTTTTCTTCCTGAATGGAGAAGAAAATCGGCTTGCAGACGTGAAAAAGTGGTTGAATGAATTCGCTGATAACCGGTGTCTGAGTGCGAAACGCTTTGTAACACTCTCAGACGATTCATCGGTGACAGCATTGCTGCACGAGTGGTATTGTGCGGGCTGGATACAAGTGGGCGAGCTTGTGTAGGCTTGTCTGCGTGTTATGCCGTACTGTGAAATTTTGTATGAGAAAGACAACGTATTGACCCCGGATTTGTCGACGGTCGATACGAAAGTGCATATAATTTCCGCCCAAGCCGTAGGGAAGATTCACGCTCTTGAAGTGCGTCTCCACCAGCGGCCCAGGTCGGTGTTGGAGCACATTACCGGTATTATTTTGCGCTGTTGCTTACCTTTAACCATAAAAGGACGTGATCATGAAGAAATCCCTCCTCGTAGCATCCCTGTTGGCAGCTGTGGCACTGG
>DASZIR010000125.1:0-23215 GCA_035948995.1 Paraburkholderia sp.
CGGTCTGCCCTGCCCGATCCACCGCTCGATAAAGGTAGACCCACTTGCCGCGAATCTTCAGGTACGTCTCGTCGACACGCCACGATCGTCCCGTGGGCGTGCCGAAACGGTTCCAGCGTTTGACGAACTCCGGCGTATAACGCTTCACCCAACGCAGAATCGTCGTGTGAGCCAGCGACAAACCCCGCTCGGCCATCATCTCCACCAGATCGCGCAGGCTGAGCTTGTAGCGCAGGTACCAGCGCACGCAATGACTGATCACATTGCGCTCAAAGTGACGTCCCGCGAACAGATCCTCCATACTCTTGAGCTTGCTCATCGTCGGCTCTCAAATCGGTCAGCCTGACACTTTAACCGAGTCGCCTTCGCTATTTGCACCAGAGCCCTGAAGGCTCGGTGCCACTCACTGCACCGGAGATCCGCCGGCTACTGTGCTGCCTCCTATGGCGAGGCGCTCACTCCATCGAGTACGTGTTGTTCTGGTCGGCATGGCGGCGCAGGCACCAGTACCGCGCCCAGCAGTGTCAATACCGCCGACGCGGCTGCGTACCTCCGGCTTCGTTATATCTACGGCTGTAGTATTAGGGGATGAGTGCCTCCGTCACGGCTCGATCCAATTTTCAATGTTCTCCTCGCAATCTTCCCAGTATCGAAGCGGATCGCGGTGATGCGGGTACTGCTTGTCGAGCCACGCGGACAATCTCGCCCAGTCTGGATGATTCGTGCCGGTCTGCGCAGACCAGATCGACGACCTTTCAAGAATTTGACCGTTCTCGCGATCACGGACAAGCAAGCTGCCGAGGCCGCTCGAACCGTTCGCCTGTGACTCCACCAGATACCGCGGCAGAATCCGGAGTTCGGCATCCTCGGCCCACCCGTATAAGGCGCGGACCACACCGGTCGGATCTCGCAACTCTATGGGTCCGCTTTCGGGGCGGACGGCCGCCCATCCCTCAGGAAATTCGGTGACGACCTCGTTCTTGCCCTCCCTCACCCACTTCACGCGCCATGCCCGCTCCATCGCCTTGCGCAGGAGAGACACCGTCTCGTAGCCAGCAGGCAACTCGATCGCCACGGGCAACGTAACGAGGTTGTCTTTCCATAGTTTGGATTCTTTGTCGACGTGTTCGACCTCGTCGAACACCCCTGCTTCGAACGGGTTCTCGGGCCGGCTCGATACTCTGACGTTCCCGTCGGGCAGTCCCTCGAAAAGGCGCTCAGCATCATGGCGGGTAAGTTTTGTCTTTCCTTTCTTCATTGCGCTCTCTGCAGGAAGGTTCTCTCGCTAACGCCCTCGCCTTTGACGACCGAAGTCGGCCGCTACTTCGGCTTACGCACGTTCGAAGGCACTCGCAATCTTATTCTGCGCTATTCAATGGTTACCGGCTTGCGTGGCGGCAATGGCGCGGCTTGCGCTGCCATCTCTTCAGCCGGATAGAGGTTCAGAAACGACCGCGCTTCGTCGGTGCTCCGGGCATTCAGCCAGTCTTCGTACGAGGTCGGCGGCACGATCACAACCGACCGCTTCTCGTCGCCGGGCTTGTGAAACCGCTTCATCAGCGGGTGCTCGTTGGCGTTGACCGTGAGCATGGTGAACGACATCGACGGCGGCCCATCCACACAGGAGCTTCCGGGAGGCGCGAAGGCCTTGAAATGCCTGTACAGCAAGGGTTGGGGAGGTTTGGACGGAACGCCCGGGATCTTGCTGGAACAGCGAATGGTGGGCCGGGTGGGAGTCGAACCCACGATGTCCTTTCGGAGGCGGATTATGAGTCCGCTGCCTGCAACCAGCACGGCGTCCGGCCCTAACAAAAAGACCCGGTCTGATGGCCGGGCCTGTTCGCTGATTGGCCGACATAGTACACGAAAAAAGGGGCTTCCGGGACCGCTTCACCTCAGCAAAACGATCAGGGAGCCCCTTGTTGTCCGCATCAGCAGATGTCGATCAATCAATTCCCTTCGAGGAACGACTTCAGCTTGTCCGAACGGCTCGGGTGACGCAGCTTGCGCAGCGCCTTCGCCTCGATCTGACGGATCCGCTCACGCGTCACGTCGAACTGCTTGCCGACTTCTTCAAGCGTGTGATCGGTGCTCATCTCGATACCGAAACGCATGCGCAGCACCTTCGCTTCGCGCGGCGTCAGCGAGTCGAGCACGTCCTTCACGACGTCGCGCATGCTGGCATGCAGCGCTGCGTCAGCCGGCGCAACCGTGTTCGTATCTTCGATGAAGTCGCCCAGATGCGAATCGTCGTCGTCACCGATCGGCGTTTCCATCGAGATCGGCTCCTTCGCGATCTTCATGATCTTGCGGATCTTGTCTTCCGGCATCTCCATCTTTTCAGCCAGCGTTGCCGGATCCGGCTCGAGACCGGTTTCCTGCAGAATCTGACGCGAGATGCGGTTCATCTTGTTGATCGTTTCGATCATGTGAACCGGAATCCGGATCGTGCGCGCCTGGTCCGCAATCGAACGCGTGATGGCCTGACGGATCCACCACGTGGCGTACGTCGAGAACTTGTAGCCACGGCGATATTCGAACTTGTCCACCGCCTTCATCAAGCCGATGTTGCCTTCCTGGATCAGATCCAGGAACTGCAGCCCACGGTTCGTGTACTTCTTCGCAATCGAGATTACGAGACGCAGGTTGGCCTCGGTCATCTCACGTTTCGCCTGACGTGCCTTCAGTTCACCGGCCGCCATCTGACGGTTGGTTTCCTTCAGGTCCTTCAGCGGCAGCACGACGCGCGCCTGCAAGTCCAGCAGACGTTGTTGCTGTTCGCGAATGGCCGGGATGTTACGCGTGAGGATCGCGCTGTACGCGTGACCTTCGGCAACGATCTTGTCGGCCCATTCGAGATCCGTCTCGCTACCCGGGAAACGTGCGATGAACTCCGCACGCGGCATGCCGCACTTGTCGACCACCGTATGCAGAATCTGACGCTCGACCTGACGCACTTCGTCCACCTGCGCACGCAAGGTGTCGCACAGACGCTCAACGGTACGCGCGGTGAAGCGGATCGTCATCAGCTCGTTCTGGATCGTTTCCTGAGCCTTCAGATACGACTTCGACTTGTAGCCTTCCTTCTCGAACGCACGACGCATCTTGTCGAACCATTCGCTGATGAGGGCGAACTTCTCGAGCGACGCACGCTTTAGCGCTTCCATCTGCGCCGCATTGGCGGTGGCTTGCGCCGCGCCGTCGTCGTCTTCCTCGTCCTCTGATTCGTCCTCTTCGACTTCGTCGTCTTCGCTCTCGATCGCTTCCGCTTCCTGCGCGGAGAAGCCGTCCGCGTCTTCCGCGTTGGCGTCGATCAGGCCGTCGACCAGTTCATCGATGCGGATTTCCTCGTTCGCGACGCGCTCAGCCATCGCGAGGATGTCGGCGATCGTCGTCGGGCACGCGGAGATGGCCATCACCATGTGCTTCAGGCCGTCTTCGATGCGCTTCGCGATTTCGATTTCGCCTTCGCGCGTGAGCAGCTCGACCGTACCCATTTCACGCATGTACATGCGGACCGGGTCGGTGGTGCGGCCGAATTCGGAATCGACGGTGGACAGCGCCACTTCCGCTTCCTCTTCGACTTCGTCATCCGACGAAGCCGCCGGCGCGTTGTCGTTCAACAGCAGCGTTTCGGCATCGGGCGCCTGCTCGTAGACGGCCACGCCCATGTCGTTGAACGTGCTGATGATGCCTTCGATCGCCTCGGTCTCGGCAAAATTGTCCGGGAGGTGGTCGTTGATTTCGGCGTACGTAAGGAAGCCGCGCTCCTTGCCGAGCTTGATCAGCGCCCGCAGCTTCGCGCGCCGCTCTTCCAGTTCCTCAGCGGTGCCAGGCTGGGTGGACGCGAACGCGTCTTTCAGCAGCGCTTTTTCCTTCGCGCGGCGGTCGCGTGCCTTGGCCTTTTCGCCTTTGCCCGGAGCTGCAGCAGTTTCCTCGCTCGGGGTTGCGTCGTCATCGACGGATACTTCGTTCAGCTTTTTCGTCATGGAGTTCGCCGTACCGGCTGTAGTCTCGACTCGCGGCTGCTGGACAACAGCCGGTAGAACCGTGGATACTGGAGTCTCGCGCGCTACCGCATCGTCCTGGGCGGCAACCGCTTCCCTTGCGCTTCTGGCACTCGGCCGCTTCGTGACAGGTTGTACGGCTTTCGCCGCCCTCACCGTCGCCGCTCGCGCGGCGGAAGTAGTCGAGGATTTCTTCCGGGCAGCAGGTGCAACGCTTGCGGCAGACCTTCTTTTTGCGGAAGAAGCGGACCTGGCCTCGGTACCTGTTCTGGTCGGCCCCTCAGAGCCTGTGGCTGTCGCTTTCTTTCCGCTTGCAGTCTTTGCCATTGCAATCGCCTTTCGCCTTTTGCCTGGAAAATAAAAAAACCAACCGCTGAAAACCTTTTATTATAGCACCTCAGGTTCAGCCCACCCCTGCTACAGCCCGAGCTGACGCTTCATGTCAGCCCGTTTCTGATTCAGATCCGTCAGCTCCGCAAACTCTTCTGCCGTATGCCTTGACTGCCGCGAAAGCTGGTCAAGACGCTCGCAATAAGCGTCGTAATGCATCTTCACGATCGCCGCCTTCAGCTCCTCGCCAACGATCCGTTCCTGCTCGCGCCGTTCCTCGATAACGACGGGATCCGCGGGATCCTTCAGCAACAAATCCCGGACGTTTTCATCATAGTCCAGAATTTTGCGAAAGATTTCCTCGAAAGTCGGGGCGTTGGCGCCATTACGCAAGAGGTCCGAGAGCAACTGGAACTCCGCCGCGTCGCCCAGCGCACGGGCGTGCGTCGTTACTTCTTCGAAAAGCTCGCCGTGGCGCGTGACGGCGAGGAGCGCCTGCTCGGCCTCTTCGTCCAGCACCGCAACGGTCCGCGGGTGCATCACCAGATTGCGCAGCGTCTTTTCCTCAATCCCGGTCACGCTGCGCCGGTCCTTGCGGGCGGGCGCGGCTTTGGCGGCAGCGGCAATGCGGGAATCCACCTCGCATAGCGCGGCCACCTCGTCGAACGGCACGTCGAGCCGGTCGGCGAACATATGCATGATCTGCGCGCGCAGCGCATTGGCCGGCAGCGCCTGCAACAGCGGTTTCGCGTCGAACAGCGCCCGGGCCCGGCCTTCCGGCTGGTCCAGCTCCTTGCCAGCCAGCACTTCATTCAGCATGAACTGCGAGAGCGGCATGGCCCGCTCGACCTGCTCGGCGAACGCCTCGGTGCCGAACTCCCGCACGTAGCTGTCCGGATCGTGCTCGGACGGCAGGAACAGGAACCGGATGGTCCGGTTGTCCGCGGCGTGCGGCAAACAGGCGTCCAGCGCACGCCGCGCCGCCCGGCGGCCGGCCGAATCGCCGTCGAAGCTAAAAATGACCGTATCGGTCTGGCGCATCAATTTCTGCACATGAATCGGCGTACAGGCCGTACCCAGCGTGGCGACCGCGTTCTGGAACCCCAACTGAGCCAGCGCGACCACGTCCATGTAGCCTTCGACCACCAGCACGTAATGCTGTTCACGGATTGCGAGCCGCGCCTCGAACAGCCCGTACAGTTCGCTGCCCTTGTTAAATAGAGGCGTTTCCGGCGAATTCAAATACTTCGGCTCGCCGCTGTCCAGCACCCGCCCGCCGAAGCCGATTACCTGGCCTTTCACGTTGCGGATCGGGAACATGATCCGCTCGCGGAACCGGTCGTAACGGCGGTTCTGACCCTGAGCGTCCGCCTTTTCGCTGACAATCACGAGCCCCGCCTCCACCAGCGCCTCGTCCCGATAGTTGGGGAATGCGGCTTCGAGGTTCTGCCAGCCGTCGGGGGCATAACCGATCCCGAAGTGGGCTGCGATCGGGCCGGTTAGCCCGCGTTTTTTCAGGTACTGGATCGCGGTGGCGGCACCGCGCAACTGCTTGCGGTAAAAGTCGCATGCGGTTTGCATCACATCCGAGAGGGCCGTGGTCACGGCCTTTGACGCCGCCGGCGCATAGCCGCCGCCCCCGCCGCCCACGGGCGACGGCTCCTGCGGCACCGTCAGGCCGACCGATTGCGCCAGCTCGTTGACGGCCTCGGGAAACGTCAACCCGGCATGCTCCATCAAAAAGCCGATGGCGGTGCCGTGCGCGCCGCAACCGAAGCAATGGTAGAACTGCTTAGTCGGACTAACCGTAAACGAAGGGCTCTTTTCGTTGTGAAACGGACAGAGCCCCATGAAGTTCGCGCCGCCCTTTTTCAATTGCACATACCGCCCGACCACGTCGACGATATCGACGCGGTTAAGCAGATCCTGCAGGAACGAATGCGGAATCACAGTGGGGGGCGCTACCTTGAAAGCCTGAAGGCTGCGCCACCCGTCGGACAACGGGTGGCGCAGACCGGAAAAACCGCGCTACTTCGCGAGTGCAGCCTTGACCAGCCCGGACACGGCGGTCATGTCGGCACGGCCCGCGAGCTTCGGCTTGAGGACGCCCATCACTTTGCCCATGTCCTGCGGGCCGGCCGCGCCCGTTTGCGCGACGGCGGCCTGCACCTCGGCGGCAATTTCCGCGTCGGACATCTGCTCCGGCATGTAGGCCGACAGAATGGTGAGTTCGGCACTTTCCTTCTCGACGAGATCGGTGCGGCCCGCGGCCTCGAACTGGCTGATCGAGTCTTTGCGCTGCTTGATCATCTTGTCGATGACCGCGGTGATCGCAGCGTCGTCGAGCATCACGCGCTCGTCCACTTCACGCTGCTTGATCGCGGCGAGCAGCAGGCGGATGGTGCCGAGACGCTCGGTTTCGCGGGCCCGCATGGCGGCCTTCATATCGTCGTTGATCCGATCCTTGAGACTCATTACTCACCTGAATGCGTTGGAATGTAAAAAGGTCTGGCCATGCCTCGTGCATCAACACAAAAACCCGCTTGGGACTGCATCCTCAAGCGGGTTGGCGCGATTTCGCGGAGTAGATGCGGCCTGACCAGGCTGGCCTTGCGGCCAGGTTTTCCGCACGGGGCAGCAGTTTGTGCCGCCACCGGTTGCGTGCCGACGCTCCGCAGGAACCGCAGCGACGTCAGAATCAGTAAAACTTCTTTGGCAGCATCTGGCTGCGCAGGCGTTTGAAGTGGCGCTTCACCGCCGATGCCTTCTTGCGCTTACGTTCAGCCGTGGGCTTTTCGTAAAACTCGCGCGCGCGGAGTTCGGTCAAGAGACCGTTCTTCTCGATCGTGCGTTTGAAGCGGCGCATCGCGACTTCAAAGGGCTCGTTTTCTTTTACGCGGATGATCGTCATTTTTCAATAACGGAACTTCGTAAAGGTTGGGGAGTATAGCAGACCTTTCTCACAAAGACACGCGCGCGTCAAGCCCCTCGTGCATACTCCGCGGCCGCCTGGCCGGCCGCCACGCCCGATGCCCATGCCCACTGGAAGTTGTAGCCGCCTAGCCAGCCGGTCACGTCGACCGCCTCGCCGATGAAGTAGAGGCCGGGCACCCGGGCGCTCATCATCGTCGTGGACGACAGGTCGCGCGTGTCGACCCCGCCGCGCGTCACCTCGGCCTTACGGTAGCCTTCCGTGCCGTTCGGGGTGAGGGTCCAGCGTGACAGCGCCTCACCGACGCGGCGCAGCGTCTTGTCCGGCAAATCGGCGATCCGCGCCTCCGCTGGAATCTGGTGGGTTTCCAGCCAGACGTGGGCCAGGCGCGTGGGCACCCATTCGGACAGCAGGTTCGCGATCTGGCGTTTGGTGCTGGTTTTCGCCTCCAGCAGCGCACCTGCCGCGTCCCGTTCGGGCAGCAGATTGATGTGGATCGGCTCGCCCGGCTGCCAATAGCTCGAAATCTGCAGCACGCCCGGCCCGGACAGCCCACGATGCGTGAGCAGCAGGTCTTCGACGAACTCAGCGCCGGTTCTCTTGTTGCCGGTCACGAGCTGAACCTCGAGCGAGACGCCCGACAAGGCCGCAAACGGCTGCCAATCGGCTACGGCAAACGTGAGCGGCACCAGTGCAGGGCGCGTATCGATCAGCTTGTGGCCGAACTGTTTGGCCAGACGATAGCCAAAATCCGTCGCGCCGATCTTCGGGATCGACAGGCCACCGGTCGCCACGACCAACGCCCGGGCGTGGATGGGTCCCGCGTGGGTGTCGAGGGTGAAGCCGTCCGCCGTGTCGTGTCGGACCTGCTCGACCGTGAGCGGCCGGCGCCATGCGATGCCGCCTGCGTCGCATTCGCTCTTGAGCACATCGATGACGGCGTCGCTCGACTGGTCGCAAAACAGCTGCCCTTTATGCTTCTCGTGCCACGTGATGCGGTAGCGCTTGAGCAACGCCATGAAGTCGCGCGGCGTATAGCGCGCAAGCGCGGAACGGCAGAAATGGGGATTCGCCGACAGGTAATTGGCCGGTCCCGCGTACAGATTCGTGAAGTTGCAGCGGCCGCCGCCGGAAATGCGGATTTTCTCCGCCAGGCGTGGCGCGTGGTCGATCAGCACGACGCGCCGCCCGAGCTGCCCGGCGACCGCCGCGCACATCATGCCGGCCGCGCCCGCGCCGACGACCGCGATATCGAAGGATTCCATGGCGCGCATTGTACCTGCGGCCCCTGCCCTGCACTGCTATACTTCCAAGCTTGCCTTTTCACCTTTCGGGCGCCTGAACATGTCGCCGCGCGGCAATCAAGCCGCAGCCAGGCCGCATGTTGGCCACGCCCGCCCAGCCCTCGGATCATGCTCGTTCTCGGCATCGAAAGCTCCTGCGACGAAACCGGTCTTGCGCTCTACGACACGGAGCGCGGCCTGCTCGCGCACGCGCTGCATTCGCAGATCGCGATGCACCGGGAGTACGGCGGTGTGGTGCCGGAGCTCGCGTCGCGCGACCACATCCGGCGCGCGCTGCCGCTGCTCGAAGAGGTGCTGGAGCGCGCCGGCACGGCGCGCGGCGAGATTGACGCGATCGCCTACACACAAGGCCCGGGGCTCGCCGGTGCGCTGCTCGTCGGTGCCAGCATCGCCAACGCGCTTGCCATGGCGTGGGACAGGCCCACCATCGGCATTCACCACCTCGAAGGGCACTTGCTGTCGCCGCTGCTGGTCGACGAGCCGCCGCCCTTTCCGTTCGTTGCCCTGCTGGTATCGGGTGGACACACCCAGTTGATGCGCGTGACGGACGTGGGCGTCTACGAGACGCTTGGCGAAACGCTCGACGACGCCGCCGGCGAAGCTTTCGACAAGACGGCCAAGCTGCTCGGCCTCGGCTACCCGGGCGGCCCGGAAGTCTCGCGGCTGGCGGAATTCGGCACGCCCGGGGCGGTGGTTCTGCCGCGCCCGATGCTACATTCCGGTGACCTCGATTTCAGCTTCAGCGGCCTGAAGACCGCCGTGCTGACGCACGTGAAAAAGCTCGGCGGTGCCAATATCTGCGAACAGGCCAAGGCCGACCTCGCGCGCGGATTCGTCGATGCCGCCGTCGACGTGCTGGCCGCCAAGTCACTGGCTGCGCTCAAGAAGACGAAGCTCAAGCGTCTGGTGGTCGCGGGCGGCGTGGGCGCGAACCGGCAGTTGCGCGAGGCGCTGTCCGCGGCGGCGAAAACGCGCGGTTTCGACGTCCACTACCCGGACTTGTCGCTGTGCACCGACAACGGCGCGATGATCGCACTTGCCGGCGCGCTGCGCCTTGCACGCTGGCCCGACCAGTGCGGCAAGGACTATGCGTTCACCGTCAAGCCGCGTTGGGATCTGACGTCGCTCGCTCGCTGAACGAGCCGGCTACGGGCCAACGCCTGGCGACCGGCAAGCCGCAAAACAAAACGGCCGCTTAAGCGACCGTTTTTACGTCATGGCAAACTCTTCCCAGAGCCACGCGCTTACCGCCTGGCCCGCTTGTCGTGTTCGATCACGGCATACGCACTGTGATTGTGGATCGATTCGAAGTTCTCGGCTTCGAGCACATACGCGACAATCCGCCCATCCGCATTCAGACGCTGTGCCACATCGCGCACCAGGTCTTCAACGAACTTCGGATTCTCGTACGCGCGCTCCGTGACGAACTTCTCGTCCGGCCGTTTCAGCAGGCCCCACAACTCGCAGGACGCCTCTTCTTCGGCAATGCGAATCAGGTCTTCCACCGCCACATCGCCGGCCAGCTCGGCGTTGATCGTCACATGCGAACGCTGGTTGTGCGCGCCGTATTGCGAGATCTTCTTGGAACACGGGCAGAGACTCGTGACCGGCACCAGCACCTTCAGGAACACGCGCGTCACGCCGTTGCGGGTATCACCCATCAGCGTCACTTCGTAGTCCAGCAGACTTTGCACGCCCGACACCGGCGCCGTCTTGTTGACGAAGTACGGGAACGACACTTCAATGCGGCCCGCTTCGGCCTCAAGCTTTTCGAGCATCGCAGCCAGCATTGCGCGGAACGTCGCCGGTTCGAGCGGCGCCTTGTTCTCTTCGAGCAGCGCCACGAAGCGGGACATGTGCGTGCCCTTCTGATCGGCGGGCAAATGGACGTCCAGGTTCCACGTACCGATCGTCGGCTGCACGTCGCCGCCCTGTGCACGCACCGTCAGCGGATGGCGCACGGCCTTCACGCCCACCCGTTGAATCGGGATCTGGCGTGTATCGACCGTGCTCTGCACGTCGGGCATCACAAAGGCGGGGTTCATCTGATTCATGTTCTTGTCCTCACTGGCCGTGCGGATGGGTACACACAACGGCGAACGCCGGCTGATGCCGGCGCTGCATGATGGGCCCGCGGGCCCATCGATTCAAGTTGGAGATTGCTATAGCCGCGATAGCGCCTGCGAACTCGCGGCGCCCGGCCCGGCTCTACGACTCGTTTATGCGACGCGCTTGACCGACTTGCCTGCGGTGCCGGTCGCGTGATCGAGAAAGCGCTCGCGAATCGATCTGGCAATGCCCGCGCTGTCCAGACCGCACTCCGCGAGCAGTTTGGCCGGATCCCCATGATCGATGAAACGATCGGGGAGGCCCAATTGTAGTACGGGTCGCATAACCCCACTGGCGAGCAGGGCTTCGACGCAGGCCGAACCCGCGCCGCCCATCACGCAGCCTTCTTCGAGCGTGACGAGATAATCGTGGGTTTCCGCCAGTTCGCGGACCAGTCCGGCATCCAGCGGCTTCACGAAGCGCATGTTCGCCACCGTGGCGTCCAGTTGCTCGGCGGCCGCCAGCGACGGCGCGACCATGGTGCCGAAAGCGAGAATCGCGATGCGCTTGCCGGCGGGTTGCCCGGTTTCGCGGCGGACTTCGCCCTTGCCGAGCGGAAGCGCGACCATCTGCCTGACCGTCGCCACACCCGTCCCGGCGCCGCGCGGATAGCGCACCGCCGAGGGATTCGGTTGCTGGAGCGCCGTGTACAGCATCTGACGGCACTCGTTTTCGTCAGACGCAGCCATCACCGTCATGTTCGGGATGCAGCGCAGGAACGCGAGGTCATAGGCACCCGCGTGAGTGGCACCGTCTGCGCCGACGAGGCCCGCGCGGTCGATCGCGAAGACCACCGGCAGGTTCTGCAAGGCGACGTCATGGATCAACTGGTCGTACGCGCGCTGCAGGAAGGTCGAATAGATCGCCACCACCGGCTTCATGCCGTCCGCCGCCAGGCCGCCGGCGAACGTCACCGCGTGCTGCTCGGCAATGCCGACGTCGAAGTAGCGGTCCGGGAAGCGCTTCTCGAACTCCACGAGGCCCGAGCCTTCGCGCATGGCCGGCGTAATGCCGACAACGCGCGAGTCGAGTTCCGCCGCATCGCACAACCATTCGCCGAACACCTGCGTGTAGGTCTTTTTCGACGGTGTGGTTGCAGGCTTGATGCCTTCAGCGGGATTAAACTTGCCCGGCCCGTGGTACAGCACCGGATCGGCTTCGGCCAGCTTGTAGCCCTGGCCTTTCTTGGTCACGACGTGCAGGAATTGCGGACCACGCAGTTCCTTGATGTTCTGCAGCGTCGGGATCAGCGAATCGAGGTCGTGACCGTCGATCGGGCCGATATAGTTGAAACCGAATTCTTCGAACAGCGTAGCCGGCACGATCATGCCCTTCGCGTGCTCTTCGAGCTTGCGGGCAAGATCGAGCATCGGCGGCGCGACGCGCAACACGCGCTCCACGCCGGCGCGGGCGGCCGCGTAGAAGCGGCCCGACATCAGACGCGCCAGATGGCGATTCAGCGCGCCCACCGGCGGCGAAATCGACATGTCGTTGTCGTTGAGGATCACGAGCAGCGGCACGTCGTCTTCGACGCCCGCGTTGTTCATCGCTTCGAACGCCATGCCGGCCGTCATCGCGCCGTCGCCGATCACGGCGATGCCCATGCGGTTCTCGCCCTGCAGCTTGCTGGCGATGGCCATGCCGAGTGCAGCGGAGATCGACGTGCTGGAGTGCGCAGTGCCGAACGTGTCGTACTCCGACTCGTCGCGGCGCGGGAAGCCCGAGATGCCGCCGTACTGACGCAGCGTGTGCATCTGCTCGCGGCGGCCGGTCAGGATCTTGTGCGGGTAGGTCTGATGGCCGACATCCCAGACGATCCGGTCGCGCGGCGTGTCGAACACATAGTGCAGCGCAATCGTCAGTTCGACCGTGCCGAGGTTGGACGACAGGTGCCCGCCCGTCTGCGAGACGCTGTCGAGCACGAAGGCACGCAACTCGTCCGCAAGCGGTTGCAATTGGCGGCGATCAAGGCGGCGCAGGGCTGCCGGGTCGTCGATGGTTTTCAGCAAGTCGTACATCGTCGTTCCAGTGTAGGAAAACTTACGCGCCCGCACTTCATTCACGCATCCATGGCGTCGGATGCGCGGCGGCGGACTTTCGCGTTCAGCTGACCCGGTTCACCACCAGGTCGGCCAGTTCGGCAAGACGCTGCGCACGCGCGCCGAACGGCGCAATCGCAGCGTGGGCATCGGTGCGCAGTTGCGCCGCGAGGGCACGCGACGCTTCGAGCCCAATGATCGACACGTAGGTCGGCTTGCCGTCCTTCGCGTCTTTGCCTGCCGTTTTGCCGAGCGTCGCGGAATCGGTCGTGACGTCGAGGATATCGTCGACGACCTGAAACGCAAGGCCTACCGCGGCCGCATACGCGTCGAGCGAACGCATCGCGTCCGCGCCCGGCGCTTCGCCCGCCAGTGCCCCCAT
This sequence comes from Paraburkholderia sp., assembly GCA_035948995.1. GTDB lineage: Bacteria > Pseudomonadota > Gammaproteobacteria > Burkholderiales > Burkholderiaceae > Paraburkholderia. The sequence continues at coordinate 13,104 of DASZIR010000125.1, forward strand.
GCGCACCGAGGCGCGCAGCAAGGCTCCCGTCTTCATGCGGTGCATCGTTTCGAGTTGCGGCCGCGTCAGCGTGTGGCCGACGCTCGCCAGATCGATGGCCTGCCCGCCGGCCATGCCGATCGAGCCGCTCGCCAGCGCCAGCTCGCGCACGAGCGCGGCCTGCTGCACCGGCGCAAGCACATCGGCTGTCAGCGCAACGAAAGCTTGCGATTGCAGCGCGTCGCCAACCAGCAACGCCGTCGGTTCATCATACTTAACGTGCACGGTGGGCTTGCCGCGACGCAGCGCGTCGTCGTCCATGCACGGCATGTCATCATGCACCAGCGAGTAGACGTGGATCATTTCCAGCGCCGCTGCCGCCGCATCGAGGCATTCGGCGCGCGCGCCGGTCAGTTCCCCTGCTGCGTGACACAGCAGCGGCCGTACCCGCTTGCCGCCGCCCAGCACCGCATAGCGCATGGCCTCGTGCAGCTGAGCCGGTTCGATGGTCTGCGCCGGCAAATAGTGTTCAAGTGCCGTCTCGACGCGCCCGAGTACCGAGTGCATCCATTGTTCGAAAGTCATAGGTCGTCCCCGCTCTCTGTAGCGGCTGTGCCTGCGCCACTCATGGGCAGCGGCTTGAGGGTCTCGCCGTCGAGTACCCGCACCTGCTGCTCGACCTTTTCCAGTTGCTGCTGGCAAAACGTCACAAGCGCCGCGCCGCGCCGGTAGGCCGACAGCGACTCCTCGAGGCTCAGACTGCCGCCTTCCATCCGCGCCACCAGCCCTTCCAGCTCCGCCAGCGCCGCTTCGTAGTTCTCGGGCAGCGGCGTGCTGTCGGCCCCCTCGGCGGGCGTTGCAGCAGTGTCCTTCGATGCGGTCTTCGCCATGAATGGTCGCAAAATTAAAACAAGTCGGACATTCTACGGCAAAAGAGACAAATCCGATTCGCTTGCCGCCCCCGCCCATTCTGCTTTCCTTACAAGCCACCCAGAGCCTGACAGAAAAAAATCCTTTGCGTGCGCGCAACAACGACGCACCTGGTTGACAATTTTGACTCAAATCAGGGACTTAAGCGCCCCAAGGAGGGGGAAACGGGTATAATCGCGGGTTTCCCTAAATCGAATCTTCGATGGTTGGGTTGTTCACTGCTTTCACGTCTTCATCGGGAGTGGGAATGTCCAATCTGAGCAATGCATTGCAGTTGCGGTCTGTTCACAGCCAACTGCCAGTCACGGCTTACTTTGACGAAGCGCTGCTAACGCGCGAAATCGACACCCTTTTCAAGAAAGGTCCTCGCTACGTCGGGCACGAACTCATGGTGCCGGACGCGGGGAATTATTTTGCCTTACCCAGCGAGAGCGAGGGGCGTGTGCTCGTCCGTAACCAGCAGTCACAAGTTGAACTGCTGTCGAACGTGTGCCGCCACCGGCAGGCCATCATGCTCAACGGCCGCGGCCAGACGGAGAATATCGTCTGCCCCCTGCATCGCTGGACATACGATCTGAACGGCCAGCTCCTCGGCGCGCCGCATTTCGCCGACAACCCCTGCCTGAATCTCGGCGTCACGCCGCTGCAGAACTGGCAAGGGCTCCTGTTCGAAGCCCAGGGGCGTGACGTCGCCCACGATCTGGCGAATCTTGGCACCAGGCAGCATTTCGACTTCTCGAACTTCATGTTCGATCACGTCGAGGTGCACGAGTGCAACTACAACTGGAAGACCTTTATCGAGGTCTATCTGGAGGACTACCACGTCGCGCCGTTCCATCCGGGCCTCGGCAGCTTCGTCTCGTGCGAGAACCTGACGTGGGAGTTCGGCGACTGGTACAGCGTGCAAACGGTGGGGGTCCACAAGGGCCTCGAGCAGCCGGGCAGCCCGACGTACCGCAAGTGGCACGACCAGGTGCTGCGCTTCCGCGAGGGCAAGGCGCCCGAGTTCGGCGCGATCTGGATGGTGTACTACCCCGGCATCATGATCGAGTGGTACCCGCATGTGCTGGTCGTGTCCTGGCTGATTCCGCGCGGCACGCAGAAGACCACGAACGTGGTGGAATTCTATTACCCAGAGGAAATCGCGCTCTTCGAGCGCGAATTCATCGAGGCCGAGCGCGCCGCCTATCTGGAAACTGCCCGCGAAGACGATGAGATCGCCGAGCGGATGGACGGCGGCCGCCGTGCGCTGATGAACCGCGGCGAGTCGCAGGTGGGCCCGTACCAGAGTCCGATGGAAGACGGCATGCAGCACTTCCACGAATTCCTGCGGCGCGAGCTCGGCACGATCTGATTTGTGCGAGCGCCCCCAGATGGCCGGGGAGGCTGAGACGGCTCGTGCGCCGGCATCGGCATCAAACACTAGAAAGACGGGCTTCGGCCCGTCTTTTTTTGTTTAGACTAACAACATACTCGGTTGAGCCGCTTGAGCTTGCTTCGAGGCCCTGCTTCACACCCTCGCCTCAGGCCGCGCCGAAGTTGCCCGTTTCAGGAGCCGTCATGCCACACACTCACCACACCACGCTAATCTCCGCCGCAAATCTTGCGGAACGGCTCGCTGCTGCGCCCGGCAGCGTATTCGTCATCGACTGCCGTTTCGACCTGGCCGACACCGAAGCTGGCGAAAAGGCCTACGCGGCCGGTCACTTGCCGGGCGCGCAGTATCTGCATCTGGATCGCGACCTGTCGGGCCCGAAGACCGGCACCAATGGCCGCCATCCCCTGCCGGAGCGCCCGGCACTGGTCGCCACGCTGGCCGCGCGCGGCCTCAAGCAAGGTCAACAGGTGGTTGCCTATGACGCGCAAGGCGGCATGTATGCGGCGCGCGCCTGGTGGCTGCTGCGCTGGCTAGGTCACGATGCGGTCGCGTTGCTCGACGGCGGGCTGCAGGCCTGGGAGGCGACCGGCCAGCCGTTGACGCAGGACGTCGCGCCGCGCGGCGCGGGCGACTTCAAGGCCGGCGCACCGCTGGCGGTGACCTTCGACGCCCAGGCGGTCGAGCGAAACCTGGGCACGCATGAGCGGGTGGTGATCGATGCGCGGGCCGCGGATCGCTATCGCGGCGAAAACGAGACCCTCGACCGGGTTGGCGGCCACATCCCCGGTGCGCTGAACCGCTTTTTCAAGGATAACCTCACCGCCGACGGCCGCTTCAAGCCGGCCCATTCGCTGCGTGAGGAATTCGGCGCGCTGCTGTTGGGTACCGCGCCCGATCGCGTGGTGCTTCAGTGCGGCTCGGGGGTGACGGCCTGCGTCAACGCGCTGGCAATGGAGGTAGCCGGCCTGCATGGCGCGGCGCTCTACCCGGGATCATGGAGCGAGTGGAGTTCCGACCCGGCGCGGCCGATTGCTACAGGGCCGAAGCCATAAGGGGAAAGCGACGATACGCGGTGGCCTGCTGTCAAGCTGGCGCCGCCGCGTCGCCCAGGCCGTTACGCCACCCCGTGCTGCTTGAACCAGACCTGCGCGCGCCGCCAGCCGTCTTCCGCATCGGCCTTCTTATAGCTCGGCCGGTAGTCCGCAAAAAACGCATGTCCCGCATCGTCGTAGACGACGAACTGCGAACCACGCCCCGCCTCCGGCCCCTGTGCAATCGCCTGCTTCATCTGCGCGAGCGTGTCCTGCGGGATGCTCTGATCCTGCAGACCGTAGAGCCCCAGCACCGGTGCATGCAGGTCGGCCACGCGATCGATCGGATTGGCCGGCGTCATCGCCGAGTGAGCGCCCGCCACGCGCCCATACCAGGCCACCGCCGCTTTCACGCGCGGATTGTGCTCGGCGTAAAGCCATGTAATACGCCCACCCCAGCAGAAGCCATTGATGCCCAGCCGGTTCAGGTCGCCGCCGTGCTCGCCGGCCCATGCGACGGTCGCATCGAGATCGCCCATCACCTGCTCATCCGGCAACTTGCTGACGATGTTTTCATCGATTTGCTGGATGGTCGAATACGCGGACGCATCGCCCTCGCGGACATACAGGTCCGGCGCGATCGCGAGATAACCGAGCTTCGCGAAACGCCGGCAGACGTCGGCGATATGCTCGTGCACGCCGAAGATCTCATGCACGACAATAATCACCGGCAAGTGCGTCTTGCCTAGCGGCTGGGCGCGATATGCCGGCACGAGGGTGCCGCCCGAGTGCACGCCGACTTCGCCCGCTTCGAGCCCTTCGCTGTCGGTATGGATGGTTTGCGCGGACACCGGCATCACGGCTGCCGCAAAACCGGTACCGATTGCGGCCTTGAGGAAGGTACGCCGGTTGAAGGGTACGTGCGGCACGAGGCTATCGACTTCGGGTTTCAGCATGCGGCGCTCCTTGAGTGAACGATGGAGGCAACAGGATACGCTCGCGCGCATCCCGTTGCAGAAGCAGCACCCGCAAGCTTTCAGTACATTTCAGTGCAGCTTGACCCGAGGCAAAGTCGTGCGGCGCAGCCAGTGCGCAAAGGTGTCGAGCACCATCCGCGCATAGCCGTGCAGCGCCGCGATATGCAGCCGGTAAAGCGACATATACATGAAGCGCGCAAACAGGCCCTCGATCAGCATGTTGCCGCCGATCACCCCGCCCATCAGGTTGCCGACCGCACTGAAATGCCCGAGCGACACCAGCGAGCCGAAGTCGCGATAGGTGAATTCCGGCAGCGGCTGATTATCGAGCCTCGCGGCCAGCGCCTTCAGCAGGAAGCTCGCCTGCTGATGGGCCGCCTGGGCGCGCGGCGGCACGTTGCGCTCGTTGCCCGGCCACGGGCAGGCGGCGCAATCGCCCAGCGCGAAGATGTTGTCGTCCGTTTCGCTCTGCAGCGTGCGGCGCACGATCAGTTGTCCGAGCCGGTTGACCGGCAGACCGTCGAGCTCACTCAGGATCGACGGCGCCTTGATACCCGCGGCCCATACCGTCAGGTCGGCGCGCACGGCCTTGCCGCTCGCGGTCCGCACCACGCCGGGCGCCACTTCGGCGACCGTCTCGCCGGTCATCAGCTTCACGCCCAGCTTGGTCAGCAGTTCCGAGGTGGCGGTGGACACGCGCTCTTGCAGCGCCGGCAAAATGCGTGGCCCCGCCTCGATCAGCACAATGCCGACGTCGTGACGCGGGTCGAGCTTGTGCAGGCCATACGCGGACAAGACCTGCGCCGTGTTGCGCAGTTCGGCAGACAGTTCGACGCCGGTTGCGCCGCCGCCGACAATCGCCACCTGAATGCGCGGCTCCGTGGAAGGCGTCGACGCATCGTGCCCGGACTCGACGGGTTCATGCACCTGATGCTCTGCGCGCATGCAGGCCGCAATCAGGCGTTTGCGGAAGCGTTCGGCCTGACTGACCGTATCGAGTGCGAGCGAGTATTCCGGTGCGCCTTTCACGCCGAAGAAATGCGTCGTGCTGCCAATCGCGATCACCAGCGTATCGTATTCCAGTTGGCGCTGCGGCAGCAGTTCCGCCCCATCGTCGTCGATGACGGGCGCGAGCGTGATGCGCCTGGCCGCGCGGTCGAGACCGGTCAGCTCGCCCTGCTGAAACTCGAAGCCGTGCCAGCGCGCCTGCGCTGCATATTCGAGTTCCTGCGTGAACGGATCCATGCTGCCGGCGGCCACTTCATGCAGCAGCGGCTTCCAGATATGGGTCGGATAACGATCGACGAGCGTGACCTGCGCGTGCACACCGCCCTTGTTCTTATGTGGGGCGTAGCGGTCGCCAAGGCGAGTCGCCAGTTCCAATCCCCCCGCACCTCCACCAACGACGATAAAACGATGCATCGTAGCTCTCCGTGTTTGCCGATCGGTTGTGCGTCGAGACGGCTCACGTCACCCGCGTGAGCCGTCTGTCAGAGATTGTCCGTGAGCAGCACGGGTTGTCACAAGTCATCAAAGCGCATGTGTGACATGCGCACGACGATATTGGCTACGGTCACGCCGGTGTCAATGTGCCTCTTCCCAGTTGGCACCGGCGCCCACTTCGGCGACCAGCGGCACTTTCAGTGCGGCGACGCCGCACATCAGCTCGGGCAGGCGCTTGCGCACTTCGGACAGTTCGCTGTCCGGCACTTCGAGGATCAGTTCGTCGTGCACCTGCATGATCATGCGCGTGCCGATCTTCGACGCTTCGAGCCAGTCCTGCACGGCGATCATCGACAGCTTGATCAGGTCGGCAGCCGTGCCCTGCATCGGCGCGTTAATCGCCGCACGCTCCGCTGCCTGGCGGCGCGGTCCGTTGCCGCCGTTGATCTCGGGCAGCCACAGACGGCGGCCGAACACGGTCTCGACGTAGCCTTTTTCCTTGGCGCTCGCGCGGGTTTCGTCCATATAGCTCGCGACGCCGGGGTAGCGCGCGAAATAGCGGTCGATATAGAGCTTCGCCGCGTCACGCGTGATGCCAAGGTTCGCAGCGAGCCCGAACGCGCTCATCCCGTAGATCAGGCCGAAGTTGATCACCTTGGCGATACGCCGCTGATCGCTCGACACTTCGAGCGGTGTCACACCGAAGACCTCCGCCGCGGTGGCGCGGTGAATGTCCTCGCCTTGAGCGAACGCGCGCAGGAGCGAGGCGTCGCCCGAGATGTGCGCCATGATGCGCAGCTCGATCTGCGAGTAGTCCGCGGACACGAGCTTGTGCCCCGGCGGTGCAATAAACGCCTCACGGATGCGGCGACCTTCCGCCGTGCGCACAGGGATGTTCTGCAGATTCGGATCGTTCGAGGCGAGCCGCCCCGTGACCGCTACGGCCTGCGCATAGTTGGTGTGAACGCGGCCCGTCTGCGCATTGACCATGCGCGGCAGCTTGTCGGTATAGGTGGACTTCAGCTTCGAGAGGCCGCGGTGTTCGAGCAGGAGCTTCGGCAACGGATAGTCTTCGGCCAGCTTCTGCAAGACTTCTTCATCGGTTGACGGCGCGCCGCTCGGCGTCTTCTTGACCACCGGCAACTGCAGCTTTTCGAAGAAGATCTGCCCGATCTGCTTGGGCGAGCCGAGATTGAATTCGCCGCCGGCCAGCGTATAGGCGTCGGTCTCCAGCTCGATCAGGCGCGTGGCGATTTCATTGCTTTGCAGGCGCAGCTTCTCGGCGTCGATCAGCACACCTGTGCGCTCCATCTTGCGCAGCACGCGTGAAGTAGGAATCTCGATGTCACTGTAGACGCGCTTCAGGCCCGCCTCGGCCGCCACCTGCGGATACAAGGCCCGATGCAGACGCAACGTGATGTCGGCGTCCTCAGCCGCATATTCCGCAGCTTGAGCCAAGGCAACCTCATCGAAGCCGATCTGTCCTGCGCCCTTGCCCGCGACCTCTTCGTACTTGATCGTCCTGATGCCGAGATGGCGCAGCGCAAGGCTGTCCATGTCATGCGTGCGATGCGATTCGAGCACATACGACTGCAGCAGCGTGTCGTGCTCGATGCCGTTCATTTCGATGCCGTAGTTCGCGAGCACCTGCTCGTCGTACTTCGCGTGCTGGCCGACCTTCTTGTGGTCGGCGCTCTCGAGCCAGGGCTTGAGCTTCGCGAGCACTTCGTCGCGCGACAATTGCTCGGGGTGATCGGGCCCGCGATGCCCGACCGGAATATAAGCCGCAGAGTTAGGCTCGACCGACAGCGAAATGCCGACCAGTTGCGCCGTCATCGGATCGAGCGAAGTGGTTTCGGTATCGAAGGCGGTCAATTCAGCCGCGTTGATCTTCGCGAGCCACGTGTCGAACTGCTCCCACGTCTGCACGGTGTCATAGTGGCGTTCGCCGTCGATCACAGGCGCCACATCCTCGCCGGCGCGCGGGCCTTCCACGACCTCGGCGACGTCGACTTCACGCAGCCATGTCTTGAAGCCGTGCCGCGCGAAAATATCGCGCAGTTCGTCGCGTGCTTCGGGGCGGGTGGTCAGACTTTCCTCGATCGACACCACGTGCTGCGCCAGATCGCACGCCGTATCCACAGTGACCAGCTTGCGCGCCATGGGCAGGAAATCGAGCGCCCGCCGCAGATTGTCTCCGACCGCGCCCTTGATCTCGTCCGCGTGTGCGACGATGCCATCGAGCGTCTCGTACTGCGCGAGCCACTTGATCGCCGTCTTGGGTCCGCACTTCTCGACGCCGGGCACGTTGTCGACGGTATCGCCAATCAACGACAGGTAATCGACAATGCGCTCCGGAGGCACGCCGAATTTGGCCAGCACACCGGCGCAGTCGAGCGTCTCGTTGGTCATCGTATTGATGAGGGTGACATGGTCCGTCACGAGCTGTGCCAGATCCTTGTCGCCGGTGGACACGATCACGTTCATGCCGCGCTTTTCCGCGGCGACACTCAAGGTGCCGATCACGTCGTCGGCCTCGACGCCGTCGATCATCAGGAGCGGCCAGCCCAGCGCGCGCACGGCAACGTGGATCGGCTCGATCTGCTTCGCGAGATCTTCCGGCATCGACGGGCGGTTCGCCTTATAGTCGGGGTACCAGTCGTCACGAAATGTTTTGCCCTTGGCGTCGAACACGCACGCGCTATACTCTGCGGTAACTTCCTTGCGCATGCGCCGCAGCATGTTGATGATCCCGTAGAGCGCACCCGTAGGTCCGCCGTCGGGGCCGCGCAGATCAGGCATCGCATGGTAGGCCCGGTACAGATAACTCGAACCGTCAACCAATAGCAGGGTCTTACCTTCCAGCTCAGTCCCCAGGATTCGTTCTTCAGGCATTATGAACAAGAGAAAAGTGATTCCGAGTCTGCGATCGCTCGCAGATCAAGAGCGCGCAACGGCCAAGAAGGCCCGCGCATCGTGGCAGATGTTCACGATTATGGCAGAGTTTATCGAGGCGACCGAGTACCTCTCGGAGATTCGTCCGGCTGTCAGCATCTATGGTTCAGCGCGCCTGAAACCGAACTCGCCGTATTACAAACTCGCCACGCAGATCGCACGCAAGCTGTCGGACGCAGGCTTCGCGGTCATCTCGGGCGGCGGCCCCGGCATTATGGAAGCGGCCAACAAGGGCGCTCATGCTGGCAAGGCCCCCTCAGTCGGCCTGAACATCGAACTGCCGCACGAGCAATCGGGCAATCAATGGCAGGACATCTCGCTGCGCTTCCGGCATTTCTTCACGCGCAAGGTCACGTTCGTGAAGAACTCGGATGCGGTGATCGTGATGCCGGGCGGCTTCGGCACGCTGGATGAACTCGCCGAAGTGCTCACGCTGATCCAGACCAAGAAGTCGCGCCACGTGCCGATCATTCTGGTGGGCGGCGAGTTCTGGAAGGGCCTGCTCGGCTGGTTCATGGAATCGCTGGTGCCGATGGGCCTCATCAATCCGGACGACATGAACCTGATGCAGGTAATCGACGATCCGGACCAGGTGCTCGAAGCGGTGCTGAAGTTCTACGAAGACCGTGACGAGGCAGAACCGCATCCTGCGAAGTCCGATGAAGACCGGATGTTCTATCTGTAAGGCCCGCGGTTACAAGGCCTGACCTGACGTGATCTGACAAAGCCGCGCGGTGAGCTGCGGCCCGGCTTTGTTCGTTTGGGCGACGCCCCTTAGGCGCGCTCCACTTCATCACCCTGATCGCCCTGCTCCTGCAGCCAGCGGCAAAACTGCCCGACAAGCGGCGCATGCGCCACTTCGCGCCGCGCGACCCACCAGTAACCCCTCGCGTCAATGCGTGGACCTTCGAGTGGCATCACGAGCCGGCCGGAGGCCAGTTCATCTGCGAGCATCGGCAGCGGCCCCAGCGCAACACCGAGCCCATCCACGGCAGCTTGCAACGCCAGATAGAAGTGATCGAACGACTGCTTCTTGCGGCACCTCGCCTTCACGCCAGCTGCCGTGAGCCAGTTGCGCCACGCGTCCGGCCGCGTATCCGAATGCAGCAATACATGGCGCGCGAGATCGTCGGCAACCTTGACCGGCGAGCGCTGCAATAGCGCAGGACTACACACTGGCAACTCGCTTTCGCCCAGGAAATGACCGCTCACGCAGTTCGGCCAATGCGCCGGGCCACGCCTGACCGCCACGTCATAGCCTTCCAGTATCTCGACTGGCGTGTTCGAGGTCGACAGCCGCAGTTCCACGTTGGGCATCTTGCGCTGAAACTGGTTGAGCCGCGGTAGAAGCCACTTCATGGCGAAAGTAGGCAGCGCATTGACGCGCAGCACATGCACCACACCCGTGTCGCGTAGCTG
>DASZIR010000126.1:0-7591 GCA_035948995.1 Paraburkholderia sp.
TTACTGGAGCTGGGACCCGAAGGAAACCTGGGCACTGATCGTCTGGCTGAACTACGCGGCCTGGCTGCACATGCGGCTGATGAAGGGGCTGCGCGGCGCGGTTGCCGCGTGGTGGGCGCTCACCGGCCTGCTGGTGACGACCTTCGCGTTCCTCGGCGTCAACATGTTCCTCTCCGGGCTGCATAGCTACGGCAAGCTGTAAGATTTGCTGTTCCGGGCCGACCAAGAACCGCCGTGTGCTTTGCACCGGCGGTTTTTTCATGGTGGCGGGAATATCTGTGCATCCAGAGTGTTCGTCAGAACAGTACCTATAGATGAGTAGTCGAACCATCTTCAACGTGGCCCGCGGGGGCCAGCCAGGAGCTGCATCATGTGGATCAAGCGAACCGGCAGGATTGCGTTGCAAGGCGACGATATCGCCCGCAGCGAAATCACGCCGCAGCGGGTGTACCAGAACCGGCGGCGCGTGCTGCAGGCAGCCGGGGCGGCGGCGCTGGGCAGTCTGATCGGCGTAAGTGGCGAGGCGCTCGCCGAGTACTCGTCGCCGGACGCGAAAGGACAAAAGCTGGTGGCGAAGACCAATCCGAAGTTTGTGGCGCTGGATAAGGTTACGCCTTACAAGGACATTACCACCTACAACAACTTCTACGAGTTCGGTACCGACAAGAGCGATCCGGCGCAGAACGCCGGGACGCTGCGACCGCATCCGTGGCGGGTGAGCGTCGAGGGTGAGGTGAAGAGCGCCAGGGTGTACGACATCGACGACCTGCTCAAGCTCGCGCCGCTCGAGGAGCGGGTCTACCGGCACCGCTGCGTCGAAGGCTGGTCGATGGTGATGCCGTGGATCGGCTTCCCGCTGGCGGAGCTCATCAAGCGGGCGCAGCCGACCGGCAACGCCAGATACGTGCAGTTCATCACGCTCGCCGACCCGTCGCAGATGCCGGGCCTGTCGACGCCGATTCTCGACTGGCCGTATTCCGAGGGGCTGCGGATGGACGAGGCGATGAACCCGCTGACCTTGCTGACGGTAGGTGTCTACGGACAGGTGTTGCCCAACCAGAACGGCGCGCCGATCCGGATCATCGTTCCGTGGAAGTACGGTTTCAAGAGCGGGAAGTCGCTGGTGAAGATCCGCTTCGTCGAAAAGCAGCCGGCTACGAGCTGGAACACGTACGCGCCCACCGAGTACGGCTTTTATTCGAACGTGAACCCGAATGTCGACCATCCGCGCTGGAGTCAGGCCACCGAACGGCGCATCGGCGAAGACGGCTTCTTCACGCCGAAGCGCAAGACGCTGATGTTCAACGGCTACGGCGATCAGGTCGCGTCGCTCTACCAGGGCATGGACCTGAAGAAGAACTTCTGAGCGGGAATCGCGATGGCATCCGAAACGCAAACTGTGTCCGACCCGGCCGTGCGGCGCACTCCGCGGGCGGCGAAACGTCCCGCTGTAGCGGGCGCGCGCTGGGTGGTGCCCGCGAAGATCGCGGTGTTCGTCGCGGCGTGGTATCCGCTCGCGCGCATCGTGTTCTTCGGGCTGACTGACCGGCTCGGCGCCAATCCGATCGAATTCATCACGCGCTCCACGGGGCTTTGGACGCTCGTGTTCCTGTGCATCACGCTTGCTGTGACGCCGCTGCGCCGGCTGAGCGGGGTGGGCGCGCTGGTGCGTTTTCGGCGCATGCTCGGGCTCTACGCGTTCTTCTACGCCACGCTGCACTTCACGACCTATCTGTGGTTCGACAAATGGTTCGATGCGGCTGCGATTCTGAAGGACATCGGTAAGCGGCCGTTCATCATGGTTGGGTTCGCGGCTTTTGTGTTGCTGATCGCGCTTGCCGCCACCTCACCGCGCGCGATGGTGCGCAAACTGGGGCGCCGCTGGCAGACGCTGCACCGGGCGATCTACGCGATCGGCGTGCTGGCGATCCTGCATTTCTGGTGGATGAAGGCCGGCAAGCACGATCTGCTGTTGCCGAAGATTTACGGCGCGATCATGGTCGCGCTGCTGGGATGGCGCTTGCTCGTGTGGTTGCGCGAGCGGGCGGCGGCGAGCACCAGGAAGGGCTGACACGCCGATGGTTTTCCGGTGCTTTGGGCGCCGCAAGCACCTTGCAGCAAAAAGGCGATGCCGCAGTGGTATCGCCTTTTGTTTGTCGCGTGGCTTATCGGGTGCGCAGCGAGCGCTGAGCCGCTCAGTCCGGCAGGATGGTCTCGCCGGCGAACAACTGCCTGAGTTCTTCGCGAGCACGAACCACGTGCACCTTGTCACCGTCGACCATCACTTCGGCCGCACGCGCACGCGTGTTGTAGTTCGAGCTCATCACGAAGCCGTACGCGCCGGCCGAGCGCAGCGCGATCAGGTCGCCCGGTTCAACCGCCAGCAGCCGTTCGCGGCCGAGCCAGTCGCCGCTTTCGCAGACCGGACCGACGACGTCGTACACACGCGCCGGCACATCGCGCTTCACGACCGGTTCGATTGCGTGGTAAGCCTCGTACATGGCCGGGCGCGCGAGATCGTTCATTGCAGCGTCGACGATCGCGAAGTTCTTTTCGGCGCCTGGCTTCAGAAACTCGACACGCGTGAGCAGCACGCCGGCGTTGCCGACCAGCGAACGCCCCGGCTCGAAATACACTTCGCGGTGCCCATGACCGCGCGCTTCGATGCGATCGAGCACGGTGCGTACGAACTCACCGATCTCCGGCGGGGTTTCGTCGTCATAGGTGATGCCGAGGCCCCCGCCGACGTCGATGTGACGGATCTTCGTGCCATCCGCTTCGATCTGCTGGACCAGTTCGAGCAGCTTGTCTACCGCGTCGAGATACGGCGCAACTTCGGTGATCTGCGAGCCGATATGGCAGTCGATCCCGACCACCTCAAGGTGGCTCATTGCTGCGGCGGCGCGATACGTGGCGCGCGCCTCGCCGAACGCAACGCCGAACTTGTTCGACTTGAGGCCGGTGGAAATGTACGGATGCGTTTTCGCGTCGACGTCCGGATTCACGCGCAGCGAGACGGGTGCCTTCTTACCCGCCGCGGCAGCCACCGCATTCAGGCGGTCCAGTTCAGGAATCGATTCGACGTTGAAGCACTTGACGCCGGCTGCGAGGGCTTCGCGCATTTCGCCGGCGCTCTTGCCGACGCCCGAAAACACAACGTTTTCGGCCTTGCCGCCGGCGGCCAGCACGCGCGCCAGTTCACCGCCCGAGACGATATCGAAGCCTGCGCCGAGTCGCGCGAATACGTTGAGCACAGCGAGATTGCTGTTCGCCTTGACGGCCACGTGGACGGTTGCGCGGCGGCCTTCACATGCGCCGGCATAGGCCTGCCATGCATCGGTCAGCTCGGCACGTGAATACACGTACAGCGGTGTGCCGAACTGTTCGGCGAGCGAGACGGCGGACACGCCTTCAGCGTGCAGAACACCGTCGACATAGGCAAATGCGGATCGAGTCATGCGAAAGTCTTATTGGTCTGGGGTGCTGCCGGAGGCAGGCTGTTGCGGTGCCGATGCGGCAGCGTCAGGTACGGTACGGAGTTCGGTTTCCGGCGACAGCGACAACGGTGTACCCGACGTGTCGGGTATCGTTCCCGATGCGGCTTGTGCATCGGGTTTCACGGCGTTAGCCGACGGCGTCTGGGTTTCGGCAGTGGGTTTGGCCGGCAGCGGCGGCACGGTGGGCAAGTAGAGCGCACCGCGTTGCCCGCAGCCGCCAAGTGCGCAACCTGCGAGAATAACCGAAGCCGCTACAATCGCGCGGGGCGCCGCAGAGCGCATCCGAAATACAGCTCGCATGACTGTCCCTGAATAAATAATCGTTGGAGTTTAGCATGTCCGATAGCGAATACCTGACCCGCGCCGAGGCTGCGCTTGCGGCCATTGAACGCGTACTCGACGATACCGAAGCCGATATCGAATTCGAGCGCAGCGGCAATGTTCTGACGCTCGAATTCGAGAACGGCTCGAAGATTATCGTGAATCTGCAGCCGCCGATGCGCGAAATCTGGATCGCCGCGAAAGCCGGCGGTTTCCACTTCCGGTTTACCGACGACGCATGGCGCGATACCCGCAGCGGCACAGAGTTTTTTGCCGCATTGTCCGACTATGCGACGCAGCAGGCGGGCGAGCCGGTTCGCTTCGAACCGTAAGCCAGGCGCCCTGTATTGCCGTTGACAGCCGCCGCGCATTGCACGCGGCGATTGTCCGGCGGTTCATTGCCGGGGTTCGCGATCGCCGTACAGCCAACGTGGCCTGCAATCACGCTAATGGCCGCGGAACAGGGTCATGATGTCCTGCTTTTCCTGTTCGCCGACCTGTTCCGGTGCTGGCGCCGCGCCGGACCCCGCGTCGTTCGCCTGCGCATCGAGGGCGGCCTGACTGACACCGACCGTCGCGATGAAACCGTTACCGGGGGTAAATCCGTCGAAATACAGTTCGTCGCCGAGTGTGACGACACCGTCCGGCATCGGCATCCTGTATTCCGGCACGCCCTTTAACGCCTTCGCCATGTAGTCGATCCAGACCGGTAGCGCGAGACCGCCGCCGGTTTCCTTGTCGCCGAGACTGCGCGGATTGTCGTAGCCAATCCATGCGATCGCAGTGAGCGTGTGCTGATAGCCGCCAAACCAGGCATCGCGCGAATCGTTGGTCGTGCCGGTTTTGCCGGCGAGGTCGGTGCGCTTCAATACATTGCTCTTTGCGCCGGTGCCGCGCTGCGCGACGCTTTGCAGCAGACTGTTCATCACGTAGGCATTGCGCGCCTCGATTGCGTGCGGCGCGCTTTGTCCGGCAACAAGCGGCTGCGCCTGAGCGACGACGACACCGCGCTGGTCCGTCACTTCCGCGATCAGATACGGGTTGATCCGATACCCGCCGTTGGCGAACACGGAAAAGCCGCCCGCCATCTGCAGCGGTGTGACTTGCCCCGCACCGAGGGCCATCGGCAAATACGCCGGATGACGATCCGCATCGAAGCCGAAACGCGTGATGTACTGTTGCGCGTATTTCGGGCCGATCTGGTTGAGGATACGAATCGACACGAGGTTTTTCGACTTCTGCAGCGCGGTACGCATTGTCATGGGACCGTCGAAGCCGCCGCCGTAGTTCTTCGGCTCCCATGCCTGACCGCCGGTTTCCGCGGCGCTGAAAAAGAGCGGCGCATCGTTGATCACCGTAGCCGGTCCCAGTCCCTTTTCAAGCGAGGCCGAATAGATAAACGGCTTGAAGCTCGAACCCGGTTGCCGCCATGCCTGGGTGACGTGGTTGAACTTGTTCTTGTTGAAGTCGAAGCCGCCCACCAGCGCGCGGATCGCACCGTCCTGCGGCACCACGGACACGAAGGCGCCTTCGACCTGCGGCAACTGCGTGATCGACCAGGTGCCGTCGTCGCCTTTGACGACCCGGATGATCGCGCCGGGACGGATGCGCTGATTCGGCTGCGCGCGCGGGCCGAGCGCGAATGACGCGAAGCGCAAGCCGTCGCCCTGCAGGGTCGCGACGTTGCCGTCGGCGAGCGTTGCCAGCACCTGTTTCGGATTCGCCGACGTCACCACGGCGGCGATGATTTCGCCGTTGTCCGGATGTTCCAGCAAGGCGTCGTCAATGTCCTGTTCGCGCTCGTCCGCGTCGGCGGGCAGATCGATGAACGCCTCCGGGCCGCGATAGCCGTGGCGCCGTTCATAGTCCATCAGACCGTTACGCAACGCGCGGTAGGCGACATCCTGGTCCGCAGAATCGATCGTCGTTACGACGTTCAGGCCACGCGTGTAGGCCTCTTCGTGGTACTGCGTGTACATCATCTGACGCACCATTTCCGCAACGTATTCAGCGTGCACGCTGAATACGTTGCCCGCGGCCTTGACGACGAGCGGCTGCCTGCTCGCTTCGTCGTACTGTTCCTGCGTGATGTAGTGCAGTTCGAGCATGCGTTGCAGGATGTACTCCTGACGAACCTTCGCGCGCTTCGGATTGACGACCGGGTTATAGGCGGACGGCGCCTTGGGCAGTCCCGCGAGCATCGCGGATTCGGCGAGCGTGAGGTCCTTCATGTCCTTGCCGAAATACACCCGCGCCGCGCTTGCGAAACCATACGCGCGCTGGCCGAGATAGATCTGATTCATGTAGACCTCAAGAATCTGATCTTTCGACAGCTTCGACTCGATCTTGTATGCGAGCATCATCTCGTAGATCTTGCGCGTGTAGGTTTTTTCGCTCGAGAGGAAGAAGTTGCGAGCCACCTGCATGGTGATCGTGCTGGCGCCCTGGGTAGCGTGACCGTTGGTCAGCGCGACAAAGCCCGCCCGCGCGATACCCGTCAGGTCGACCCCGCCGTGGTCGTAGAAGCGCGCGTCCTCGATCGCGAGTACGGCTTTCTTGAGACTGTCGGGCACATCCTGGATATGGACGACGTCGCGCCGTTCTTCGCCGAATTCTCCGATCAGCACGTGGTCCGCCGTGTAGATGCGTAGCGGTACTTTCGGACGGTAGTCGGTGAGCGCGTCGAGCGAAGGCAGGTTTGGCGTGGCGACGACGAGCGCATAACCGAGCACAAGCCCAGCCGATGCGATGCCGGCGACCATCAGACCTGCCAGCCCCAACACGAGCTTGAGCCACAACGGACGTTTGCGCTTCTGCGGCGCGGGCGGCGGGGACGTAGGGGACGAAGATTGCATATGAACACCAAAAAAACAGTCCCGCGATTATAGCCGCCTCGTTCGTCAGCTTTCGGCATGCTTACTGATCGATGTCATGCCGCGCGGGGATGACCTAACTGTAGCCGTTTTGAGGTCGAATAGGGACCGGGCTCGCGGGCGGCCGGGACGGGACGCTCTACGATCTGTCGGCTCGCCCGCTCGCCCGCTCGCCCGCTCGCCCGCTGGCCGGCTTCGACGCCGCGACGGCCGGTCTCACGCTGTTCGCCGCCCACGCGACGCGGCTGCCCAACATCGGACTGGGCGCGCCCGAAGCGAAGGGGCAAGGGCAAACGGTGTCGAGCCCCCGCGTCGTGACCGCTGAGCGGATGAAAGCGACCGTCGAACAGGGCACCGAACTGCCGTACCAGGCAAAGGTCGGTCAGGGCGTATCCGGCGTGCAGTTTCGCCGCGCGAGCCTCAAACTGGAGGTCGAGCGGCAGATTACGGCCGACGGCCGGGTCGTGCTGGACCTCGACATCGCCAGGGACAGCGTGGGCGAACAGACGGCCGCGGGCCCCGCCGTCAACACCAGACACGTGCAGACGCGCGTGGAGATAGAGGACGGCGGGACGGTCCCGATCGGCGGAATCTATGCCACGGATGGCCGGGATGATGTGACTCGGGTGCCACTCCTGGGCAAAATACCCCTTTTGGGCGCACTTTTCCGTCACCGGGCACACCGTGACCAGCGCAGCGAGCGGGTCGTTTTTATCACGCCGCGCGTTGTGCAGACGAATTGAGCGCCTGCCGCAGCCGCGGCCCGCAGGCTCGACAAGGCAGTCGCTTTGCCAGTAAGCTGCGGCACGAACCATACCGGATTAGCCAGAGGACACCGTTGCAAGCGCGGGACGCACACGCCAATGTATTTTTTGTAGGGCTCATGGGGGCAGGCAAGAC
>DASZIR010000127.1:0-20772 GCA_035948995.1 Paraburkholderia sp.
GATTGCAAAGGCGCTTGTTGCTCGCCGGGCAGAGTCCGACCGTCTTGGGCCTCTCGTCAGCACGGGCGAGCTTGCCCAAATCGTGGCTAACGTCGTCAAAACCCGTGAGAAGGGCAAGGATCCGGCAACCCGCACCTTTCAGGCTATACGGATTCACATCAATCAAGAGCTTGCGGAGCTGCAAGTCGTTTTAGAAGCAGCGCTCGCGCTGCTGGAGCAAGGGGGGCGGCTGGTGGTCATCAGCTTTCATTCGCTCGAGGACCGGATCGTCAAACGATTCATGCAGGCGCACGCCAGTACGCCGGCGGTGGATCGCCGCCTGCCGATCCGTGCAGTCGACCTGCCCAGCCCGCCGCTCAAGATCATCGGCCGCGTGTTCGCGAGCGACGCTGAAGTCGCCGCGAATCCGCGCGCCCGTTCTGCTGTGATGCGCGTGGCGGAGCGGATCGCGCCATGAGCCGCCTCAATATCTTTCTGCTGATTGTCGTAATGGGTTGTGCATTGTCTGTGGTGAACGCGACCAACCAGCAGCGCCAGATCTTTATCCAGTTGCAGCGCGCGCAGTCGCAGGAGCGCCAGTTGCAGCAGGACTATTCACAGCTTCAATATCAGCAGAGCGCGCTGTCCAAGACCTCGCGCATCGAGCAGATCGCCACTGACTCGCTGAAAATGCAGGGCGTGACGACCGGCCGCACCCAATACCTGACGCTCGACCCGGGCGCCGCCACGGCTGAGGACGCGCCTGTGCCGACCTCGGCGCCTGCATCGGCATCGGCTCCGGCTACGGCTACGACTCGCCGTGGAGGTGCGCGATGAAAAAGTCGTCGAGCCGCAAGAGCGTACCGTTCGCGTCGAACCCGATTCTGTCCGTGCGTCTGCCGATGTGGCGCTCGAAACTCGTCGTGTTCCTGCTGTTTATGGCGTTCGTCGCCCTCGCCGGCCGTGCGTTCTGGATTCAGGGCCCGGGCAACGCGTTCTATCAGAAGCAGGGCGAGAGCCGCTATCAGCGCACGCTGGAGTTGCCGGCCACGCGCGGCAAGATTCTCGATCGCAACGGCCTCGTCCTCGCCACGAGTCTGCCGGTGCGCGCCATCTGGGCGATTCCCGAAGCCGTGCCAGACGATCTCGGCGCCGACAAGCTGGACGCGCTCAGCAAGCTGCTGGGTATGACCCATACGGAGCTGCGCACGAAGCTGTCGGAGGACAAGAACTTCGTCTACGTCAAACGCCAGGTGCCGGTGGACGTTGCCGCGCAGGTGGCTGCGCTCGATATCCCCGGTATTTATCAGCGTGACGAATACAAGCGCTTCTATCCGGAGGGCGAAATCGCGGCCCACCTGATCGGCTTCACCAACGTCGAGGACGAGGGCCAGGAGGGCGTCGAGCTCGGCGACCAGAAGCAGCTCGAGGGCATGCCGGGCATCCGCCGCGTAATCAAGGACCGGATGGGGCACATCATCGAGGACGTCGATGAGCAGGTCGTGCCGCACAACGGTCAGGACGTGGATCTGGCGATCGACAGCAAGATCCAGTACATCGCCTACACCAACCTGAAGGCGGCGGTCGAAAAGTTCAAGGCCAAGGCAGGCGCGGCCATGGTGATCGACGTGCGCACGGGTGAAGTGCTCGCGCTCGTCAATTACCCGACCTTCAACCCGAACGACCGCTCGCATCTGACCGGCGACCAGTTGCGCAACCGCGTTCTGACGGACGAGTTCGAACCGGGTTCGATCATGAAGCCGTTCACGATCTCGCTCGCGCTCGATCTGCACCGCGTGGCGCCGACTACACTGGTAGATACGGGGCCGGGCCGCTTCAATCTCGACGGCGCGACGATCACCGACGACAGCGCATTCGGTGTGCTGACGGTCGGCGGTGTGATCCAGAAGTCGAGCAACATTGGCGCGACGAAGATCGCGATGACGCTCAAGCCCGAAGAGATGTGGAATATGTATACCAGCATCGGTCTTGGCCAGGCGCCGAAAATCGGTTTCCCTGGCGCGACGGCGGGGCACCTGCGTCCGTGGAAGAGCTGGCGCCGCATCGAGCAGGCGACCATGTCATACGGTTATGGCCTGTCGGCGTCGCTGTTCCAGCTGGCGCGCGCCTACACCGCGATCGCCCACGACGGCGAGATCCTGCCGGTGTCGATCTTCCGGGCGCCGGGCGACCAGCCGGTTTCCGGACCGCAGATTTTCTCACCGGTCACCGCCCGCGAAGTGCGCGCGATGCTCGAAACCGTGGTCGCGCCCGGCGGCACCTCGCCGGATGCCGCGGTGCCGGGTTACCGGGTCGGCGGCAAGAGCGGCACCGCGTACAAGCACGGCCCACACGGTTACGACAAATCGAAGTACCGCGCGTCGTTCGTCGGCATGGCGCCGATGCCCAATCCGCGCATCGTGGTCGCCGTGTCGGTTGACGAACCGACGGCCGGCAGCCACTTCGGCGGCCAGGTGTCGGGGCCGGTGTTCTCGACGATCGCCGGCGACACGCTGCGCTCGCTCAATATTCCGCCGGACATGCCGGTCAAACAGATGGTGGTATCGGACGACTCGGCGCCTGTCGCGCCTGCCGCTCCGGCCTTGCCGCCCGCCGCGGCGAAGAAACTGGCCACGAGCGGCGGCGCGAAGAAAATGACCATCGCGGCCAACGCGAAAAGCCATCCCGGAGTTGAACGATGAGTGCGCTACGTTCGAAGCATCCAGCGCACCGGCAGATCGCCGACGCACTCACCTGGCTGCACGCCCGCGTGCAGCCAGGCGCTCATCTGCACGCCGATACGCGGGCCCTTGCCGCCGGCGACGTGTTCCTCGCCTACGCGGTCGATGGTGCCGACAATCGCCCGTTCATCGACAGCGCGATCGAGCGGGGCGCGGCGGCGGTGCTGTTCCAGCCGGAGAATTTTACGGGCGCGGTCGATCCGGCGCAGACGCTCGCGGTGCCCGCGCTGAACGAACTGGCGGGTTCCATCGCGAGCGGCTGGTACGGCGACCCGAGCGATGCGATGCGGGTGATCGGGGTAACCGGCACGAACGGCAAGACCTCGTGCAGCCAGTGGATTGCCGCGGCGCTGAGCGCGCTTGGAGAACGCTGCGCGATCATCGGTACGCTCGGCACCGGCATGCCTGGCCATCTCGTGCACACCGGCTTCACGACACCCGACGCGCCGCAACTGCAACGCAGTCTCGCGCAGTTGCGCGACGCGGGCGCGCAGGCGGTCGCCATGGAAGTGTCGTCGCACGCGCTGCACCAGGGGCGTGTGAATGGCACCGCGTTCGACATCGCGGTGTTCACGAATCTCACGCAGGACCACCTCGATTATCACGGCACGTTTGCCGCCTATGAGGCCGCGAAGGCGCGTCTGTTCGGATGGCCGGAGCTGCGTAGCGCGGTGATCAACCGCGACGACGAAGCGGGGCGCCGTCTGCTTGCGAGCACGAGAGGGCATGCACGCTCAATCGCCTATGGGCTCGATGCGCGCACCAATGCGCCGGGCTCCGCTGCACCGCACGCCGACGCGCTGCTGCAAGCCTCGAACGTGCGTGCCACCGCGACCGGCACGGCGTTCCATCTGACCACGTCGGATTGGGGTAACGCCGACGTCGAAGTCCTAACGCTCGGCGCGTTTAACGTCAGTAACCTGCTCGGCGTACTGGGCGCGCTGCTCGCGGCCGGCGTACCGTTCGACGCCGCGCTCGCCGAACTGGCGAAGCTGGAGCCGGTCAACGGCCGCATGCAGCGGCTCGGCGGCCGTCTGCAGAACGACGAGCCGCTCGTCGTGATCGACTATGCCCATACGCCGGACGCGCTGGAAAAGACCCTGGAAGCGCTGCGCCCGATGGCCGCGGCACGCGGCGGCGAACTGGTCTGCATGTTCGGCTGCGGTGGCGACCGCGATGCCACCAAGCGTCCGTTGATGGGCGCAATCGCCGAAAGGCTGGCTGACGGCGTGGTCATGACGAGCGACAACCCGCGCAGCGAAGATCCGCAAAAGATCATCGACCAGATCGCTGCCGGCATGCGAGACGCCGCCAGGGCCCGCCGCATCGAGGATCGCGCGAGCGCGATCCTGCAGGCAATCCGCAGCGCGGCGCGCGAGGATGTGATCGTGCTGGCCGGCAAGGGGCACGAATCAACCCAGGAAATCATGGGCAAGAAACGCGCTTTCTCCGATCAGGATCACGCACGTCTGGCGCTCGCCGCACGTGCCACACACGCACGCGGAGGTAGCGAATGACGATGTTTTCACTGCGTGAAGCCGCCGCGCTGATTCCGGGCGCATCCGTTCTGGGTGACGACGGCGTCACCTTTGAACGCGTGTCGACCGATAGCCGCACCGCGGGTCCGGGCGATCTGTTCGTCGCGCTCAAGGGCGAGCGCTTCGACGCGCACGACTTTCTGCCTGACGTGGCCGCGCGTCAGATCACAGCGGCGCTCGTGACGCGCACCCCAGCGCAGTGGAGCCTGCCTGCCCTGAAGGTGGCCGACACGCGCGCCGCGCTTGGTGCGCTCGCGCGCGGCTGGCGGCGCCGCTTCACGATGCCGCTCGTCGCGGTGACCGGCAGCAACGGCAAGACCACGGTCAAGGAAATGATCGCGTCGATCTTCGCCGCAGCCGTCGGCGCGGATGCGCGGCTGGCTACCGCCGGCAACTTCAACAACGACATCGGCTTGCCGCTGACGCTGTTCCGTCTTGCCGCTGCGCATCAGTTAGCGGTCGTTGAACTCGGCATGAATCACCCGGGCGAGACCGCGCTGCTGGCGAAAATCGCCGAGCCGAGCGTTGCGGTCGTGAACAACGCCCAGCGCGAGCATCAGGAATTCATGGCGACCGTCGAAGCGGTCGCGCTCGAACACGCCAGCGTGATCCACGCGCTGGTGCCGGATGGCGTCGCGGTGTTTCCCGCTGACGATGCGTATGCAAGCATCTGGCGCGTCGCGGCCACCGGCAACCGCATCATGGATTTCGCGCTGAACTCCGCGGAGCGCACGACTGAAGCCGCCGTGAAGGGCACCTTCGACGGCAACCTGCTTGGCATCGACACGCCGCAAGGCCACCTCGACGTCACCCTGCAAGTGCTCGGTAACCACAATGCGCACAACGCGCTCGCGGCCACCGCCGCGGCGCTTGCCGCCGGCGTATCGCTCGACGCGATCAAACGCGGGCTCGAATCGTTCGGCGCGGTGAAGGGGCGGCTGCAGGTCAAGCGCGCCGCGCTCGGCGCGCTCGCCGGCGCCACCGTGATCGACGACACCTACAACGCCAACCCCGATTCGATGCGCGCTGCGATCGACGTGCTGGCCGCCCGGCCCTCGCCGCGCGTGCTGGTGATGGGCGATATGGGCGAAGTCGGCGACAACGGG
This sequence comes from Paraburkholderia sp., assembly GCA_035948995.1. Classification (GTDB taxonomy): domain Bacteria; phylum Pseudomonadota; class Gammaproteobacteria; order Burkholderiales; family Burkholderiaceae; genus Paraburkholderia. The sequence continues at coordinate 5,365 of DASZIR010000127.1, forward strand.
CCGGCGTTTCACCGCGAAATCGGCGCGTACGCAAAAGAGCGCGGTATCGACGCTCTGTACGCGTTGGGCGATGCATCGCGCGATGCCTGCACCGCGTACGGCGCGGGGGCGCATCACGTCGACGACGTCGCCACACTCATTGCTCAATTGCTGCAGGCCGGTTTCGGTGCTGCGGTAACGCTTCTCGTGAAAGGCTCGCGTTTCATGCAAATGGAGCGCGTGGTGGACGCCGTAACGAGTCCACAACCCATCGCACCGGGCGCAGCGCCCGGCGCACATTGAAATAGAAGGACCGAGGCATGCTACTGGCGCTGGCGCAATGGCTGCAGAATGACGCAAGCTTCTTGCGCGTGATCAGTTACCTGACTTTTCGTGCGGTGGCGGCCACCATCACCGCGCTGCTGATCGGGCTCGTCTGCGGCCCGGCGGTGATCCGCAAGCTGACCGCGATGAAGGTGGGCCAGGCCGTCCGTAAAGACGGCCCGCAAACTCACCTCGTCAAATCCGGCACGCCGACCATGGGCGGTGTGCTGATCCTGCTCGGCATCGCAGTGTCGACGCTGCTGTGGGCCGATCTGACGAACCGCTTCATCTGGATCGTGATTCTCGTCACCTTCGGCTTCGGCGTGATCGGCTGGGTCGACGATTACCGCAAGGTGGTCTACAAGGATCCGCGCGGCATGTCGTCGCGCGAAAAGTATTTCTGGCAGTCGGTGATCGGTTTGTTCGCCGCCGTGTATCTCGCGTTCAGCGTGTCCGAAGCGAGCAACGTGCGGGTATTCGACCTGTTCATGGCGTGGGTGAGCAGCGGCCTGTCGATGGGCTTGCCTCCGCACGCCGACCTGATGCTGCCGTTCTTCAAGTCGATCAGCTATCCGCTCGGCGTGTGGGGCTTCATCGTACTGACGTATCTGGTGATCGTCGGCGCGAGTAACGCAGTGAATCTGACGGACGGCCTCGACGGTCTGGTGATCATGCCGGTGGTGCTGGTCGGCGCATCGCTTGGCGTGTTTGCGTATGTGATGGGCAGCTCGGTCTACTCGAAATACCTGTTGTTTCCGCATATCGCCGGCGCGGGTGAATTGCTGATTTTCTGTTCCGCGATGGGTGGGGCAGGGCTCGCATTCCTCTGGTACAACACGCACCCCGCGCAGATGTTCATGGGCGACGTCGGCGCGCTGGCGCTGGGCGGCGCGCTCGGGACGGTTGCGGTGATCGTGCGCCAGGAAATCGTGCTCTTCATCATGGGCGGCATCTTCGTGGCGGAAACGCTTTCGGTGATGTTGCAGGTGACGTGGTTCAAGTTTACGAAACGCCGCTATGGCGAGGGCCGGCGCCTCTTCAAGATGGCGCCGCTGCATCACCATTTCGAATTGTCCGGCTGGAAGGAGACGCAGGTCGTGGTGCGTTTCTGGATCATCACGCTGATGCTGTGTCTGTTCGGTCTGTCCACGCTCAAGTTGCGTTAAGACGTTGTCGAAGTAAAAGGGAAAGCGATGTTTGGCGAGAAGTTTCGGGATCGGCAAAAGCCGATGGTGCTCGTGCTGGGACTCGGTGAATCGGGTCTCGCGATGGCGCGCTGGTGCGCGCGGCACGGGTGTCGGCTGCGCGTGGCTGATACGCGCGAGGTGCCGCCGAACCTGTCCGGGCTGGAAGCGCACGGCATCGATGCCGACTTTGTCGGCGGCCCGTTTTCGCCTGTGCTGCTCGAAGGGATCGAACTGGTGGCGATCAGCCCCGGCCTGTCGCCGTTTGCCGCTGACTTGCTGCCACTGATTACCGAAGCGCGCGAGCGCGATATTCCGGTCTGGGGCGAGCTCGAATTTTTCGCGCAGGCCCTGAAGACGCTCGGTGAGAGCGGCTATGCGCCGAAGGTGATCGCGATCACCGGCACCAATGGCAAGACGACCACGACGAGCCTCACGGGTCTCCTGTGCGAACGCGCCGGCAAGAAGGTCGCGGTGGCGGGCAACATCAGCCCGGCCGCGCTCGACAAGCTCGCCGAAACGATCGACAACACGGCGCTGCCCGATGTCTGGGTGCTGGAACTGTCGAGCTTCCAGCTGGAAACGGCGCATACGTTCGCGCCGGATGCGGCGGTCGTGCTGAACATCACGCAGGATCACCTCGACTGGCACGGCGGCCTCGACGCCTACGCTGCCGCGAAGGGCAAGATTTTCGGACCGCAGACGGTGCGCGTGCTGAACCGTGATGACTCACGGGTGATGGCGCTGGCGCCTGCTGCGGAAGGCAGCGCACCGGTGGTGACCTTCGGCGTGACCGAGCCGACGCGCCCGGGCGACTACGGTCTGCTGCGCGATAACGGCATCATCTGGCTTGTCGAAGCGCACGACCGTGATGCGTCAGACGAGCCTGCCCCGACGCGCCGCCGCAAGAACGAAACGGCAGCGGCACCGAACCTCGCGTTCAAGCGCCTGATGCCGGCCGACGCGCTGCGCATCCGCGGCCTGCACAACGCTGCCAACGCGCTCGCCGCCTATGCGCTCGCGCGCGCGATCGACCTGCCGGGCGCGCCGCTCCTGCACGGCCTGCGCGAATACCGCGGCGAGCCGCATCGCGTGGAGCTGATCGCCTCGATCGAAGGCATCGATTATGTGGATGACAGCAAGGGCACCAACGTCGGCGCGACGGTCGCCGCGCTCGACGGTCTCGCGCAACGCGCGGTGCTGATCGCCGGTGGCGACGGCAAGGGCCAGGAATTCGAGCCGCTCGCCGCGCCGGTGATGCGCTGGTGCCGCGCGGTGATGCTGATCGGCCGCGATGCGCCGCTGATCCGCGCCGCACTCGCCGGCACCGGCATTGCGCTCACCGATCACGCCACGCTCGAAGAGGCCACGCGCGCCGCGGCGGCGCTCGCGCAGCCGGGTGACGCGGTGCTCTTGTCGCCGGCTTGCGCGAGCTTCGACATGTTCAAGGGTTACGCGCATCGTGCGGCGGTGTTCCGCAGCACCGTGGAAGACATCGCTGCCGAACGGGGGACGATGATATGAGCTGGTCGGAACGCTTCGGTTCGCGCCTCTCGGGGCAGCGCGGCTCAGTCGGCGAGGTGGGCGCGGGCCGCTCGTCAAGCGGCCTCGCGAGCGCGGTCAACGGCGTGCGCCCGTTGCGCTCGCGCATGCTCGACTACGACCACTCGTTGCTGTGGGTGGTGATCGCGCTGCTCGGACTGGGCATCGTGATGGTGTACTCGGCGTCGATTGCCATGCCGGACTCGCCGAAGTACGCGTCGTATCGCGACTACGCGTTCCTCGTGCGCCAGATCATCTTCGTGGTGATGGGGTCGGTGACCGGCGTGATCGCGTTCCGGATTCCGGTCTCGACCTGGGACAAGTACGCGCCGAAGCTCTTCCTGCTGGCGCTGGCGAGTCTCGTGATCGTGCTGATCCCGCACATCGGCAAGGGTGTGAACGGCGCGCGCCGCTGGATTCCGCTCGGCATCACGAACATGCAGCCGTCGGAAATCATGAAGCTCGCCGTGACGATCTACGCGGCGAACTACACCGTGCGCAAGCAGGAATACATGCACAGCTTCGCCAAGGGCTTTTTGCCGATGGCCTTCGCGGTGGGCGTGGTCGGCGCGCTGCTGCTGCTCGAGCCGGATATGGGCGCGTTCATGGTGATCGCGGCGATCGCGATGGGCGTGCTATTTCTCGGCGGCGTGAACGGCAAGCTGTTCGGCGGACTGGTGGCCACCGCGGTTGGCACCTTCAGCCTGCTGGTGTGGGCCTCGCCGTGGCGCCGTGAGCGGATCTTTGCGTACCTCGATCCGTGGGACGACCGCTACGCGCAGGGCAAGGCCTATCAATTGACGCACTCGCTGATCGCTTTCGGGCGCGGCGAGTGGTTCGGCGTGGGGCTCGGCGGCAGTGTCGAGAAGCTCAACTATCTGCCGGAAGCGCATACCGACTTCATCCTCGCCGTGATCGGCGAGGAACTCGGCTTTGTCGGTGTGCTGGTGGTGATCCTGATGTTTTACTGGATCGTGCGCCGCTCGTTCGAAATCGGCCGTCAGGCGCTGGCGCTTGATCGCACGTTTGCGGGGTTGGTGGCGAAGGGCATCGGCCTGTGGTTCGGCGCGCAGACCTTTATCAACATGGGCGTGAACCTCGGCCTGCTGCCGACCAAGGGGCTTACGCTGCCGCTCGTCAGCTATGGCGGCTCGGGCATCTTGCTGAACTGCGTGGCGGTTGCGCTCCTGATGCGCGTCGACTACGAGAACCGGGTGCTGATGCGCGGAGGGAAGGTATGACCCCCGTGCAACAGCGCACGCTGATGGTGATGGCCGGCGGCACCGGGGGGCACGTGTTCCCGGGGCTCGCGGTCGCTCATCTGATGCAGGCGTGGGGCTGGAAAGTCGTATGGCTCGGCAACCCTGCGGGCATGGAAGCGACGCTCGTGGCCAGGCACGGCATCCCGATGGAATACGTGCGCTTTGGCGGTCTGCGCGGCAAGGGTCTGAAGACCAGGCTGATGCTCCCCGTCAATCTGCTGCGGGCGTGCGCCCAAAGCCTGGGCGTGCTGCGCCGGGTGAAGCCCGACGTCGTGCTCGGCATGGGCGGCTACATCACGTTTCCGGCTGGGTTGATGACCGCGCTGAGCGGGCGCCCGCTCGTGCTGCACGAACAGAATTCGATCGCTGGCCTCGCGAACAAGGTGCTCGCCAGGGTCGCGAAGCGCGTGCTCGTCGCGTTCCCGGATGCGTTGCCGCATGCCGAATGGACCGGCAATCCGATTCGTGAGGAACTTGCGCGCGCGTTGCCACCCAAAGCACGCTACGCACAACGCAGCGGTCCGCTGAATGTGCTGGTGGTGGGTGGCAGTCTGGGAGCGTCGGCGCTCAATGAAGTCGTGCCGCGCGCGCTTGCCTTGCTGGCGCCGCAGGAACGTCCGCGCATCGTGCATCAGGCGGGCGCCAGGCACATCGACGCGCTGAAGGCGAACTATGCGGAAGCGGGCCTGCAGGCCGATGACGGTGAACAACCGGACGTGCAACTCGTGCCGTTCATCGACGACATGACGAGTGCCTACGCGAATGCCGATCTGGTGATCTGCCGTTCGGGCGCGATGACGGTCGCCGAGATCGCGGCGGTGGGCGTGGCGGCGTTTTTCGTGCCGTTCCCGTACGCCGTCGACGATCACCAGACAACTAACGCAGCGTTTCTCGCCGATCACGGCGCGGCGCTGCTCGTGCAGCAACGTGACCTCACGGCGGACGGCCTCGCCGCCTGGTTGCGCAGCCAGACCCGCGAGAGTCTCGCGGAGATGGCGGAGCGTTCGCGCTCGCTCGCGAAACCCGATGCCACCGAACAGGTCGCGCAGATTTGCGCGAGCGTCGCTGGTGTGGTCCCGAGCCTGGAAGGGAGGCAACCATGAAACACATCGTCAAACATATTCATTTCGTCGGCATCGGCGGCTCCGGGATGAGCGGCATCGCCGAGGTGCTGGTGAACCTCGGCTATCAGGTGAGCGGTTCGGACCTCGCGAAGAACGCGGTGACCGACCGCCTTGCCGCGCTCGGCGCGCGCATCGCGATTGGCCACGACGCCGGGAACATCGAAGGCGCGAACGCCGTGGTCGTCTCGACGGCGGTGCGCAGCGACAACCCGGAAGTGCTCGCGGCGCGCCACCGGCGCATTCCGATCGTGCCGCGCGCGGTGATGCTCGCGGAGCTGATGCGCCTGAAGCAGGGCATCGCCATCGCCGGCACGCATGGCAAGACCACGACCACGTCGCTGGTGGCGAGCGTGCTCGCGGCGGGCGGGCTCGATCCGACTTTCGTGATCGGCGGCCGGCTGATCAGTGCGGGCGCCAATGCGCGTCTTGGCACGGGTGACTTCATCGTCGCTGAAGCGGACGAGTCCGATGCGTCGTTCCTGAATCTGTTCCCGGTGATCGAAGTCATCACGAACATCGACGCCGACCACATGGATACCTACGGGCACGACTTCGCGCGGCTCAAGCAGGCGTTCATCGAGTTCACGCACCGGCTGCCGTTTTACGGCATTGCGGTGCTGTGCGTCGACGATCCGAACGTGAAGGAGATCCTGCCGTTCGTGTCGAAGCCGATCATCCGCTACGGTTTTGCGCCCGACGCGCAGGTGCGCGCGGTGAACGTCGAGGCACGCGACGGCAAGATGCATTTCACGGCAATGCGCGAAGACGCGGCACCGGTCGACATCGTCCTGAACCTGCCCGGTACGCACAATGTGCAGAACGCGCTGGCCGCGATTGCCATTGCCACTGAACTTGAAGTGAAAGATGCCGATATCCAGCGAGCACTCGCGGATTTCACCGGCGTCGGCCGGCGCTTCCAGCGCTACGGCGAAGTGCCGGTCGTCGCAGGTGAAAAATCCGGCGGTACGTACACGCTGGTCGACGACTATGGCCATCACCCGGTCGAAATGGCCGCGACCATTGCAGCGGCGCGCGGCGCTTTCCCGGGCCGGCGTCTGGTGCTGGCGTTCCAGCCGCACCGCTTTACGCGCACGCGCGACTGCTTCGAAGATTTTGTGAAGGTGCTGTCGACGGTCGACGCGCTGGTGCTGACCGAAGTCTATTCGGCGGGCGAAGCGCCGATCGTGGCGGCTGATGGCCGGGCGCTCGCACGCGCGATTCGCGTGGCGGGCAAGACCGAGCCGGTGTTTGTCGAAACGGTGGATGAAGTGCCGGATGCGCTGGCCGCAGTAGTGCGCGAAGGCGATGTGGTGATCACGATGGGTGCGGGTTCGATCGGCGGTGTGCCGGGTCGTCTCGCGCAGGAAACGAAGGTGTGAAATGAGCAGTATCAATCCGGTGGAACTCGCAAAACAGTTCGGCAAAGTGGCAGTGCTGCTCGGCGGTGTATCCGCCGAGCGCGAAGTGTCGCTCAACTCGGGCCGCCTTGTGCTGCAAGGGCTGCGCGAGGCCGGCATCGACGCGCATCCGTTCGACCCCGCTGAGCGGCCGCTCGCGGCGTTGAAAGAAGAGGGTTTTGTGCGCGCGTTCAACGCGCTGCACGGCGGCTATGGCGAGAACGGCCAGATTCAGGGCGCGCTCGATTTCTACGGCATTCGCTATACGGGCAGCGGCGTGCTCGGCTCGGCGCTCGGTCTGGACAAGTTCCGCACCAAGCTCGTATGGCAGCAACTGGGTGTGCCGACACCTCCGTTCGAAGCGGTGCTGCGCGGTGACGACTATGCGGCCCGCGCTGCAGACATCGTCGCGAAGCTCGGCTTGCCGCTCTTCGTGAAGCCGGCGAGCGAAGGCTCCAGCGTCGCGGTGATCAAGGTCAAGAGCGCGGACGCCTTGCCTGCCGCGCTCGAAGAAGCCGCGAAGTTCGACAGGATCGTGGTGGTGGAAAAGAGCATCGAAGGCGGCGGCGAGTACACCGCGTGTATCGCAGGCGATCTGGATCTGCCGGTGATCCGCATCGTGCCGGCAGGCGAGTTTTACGACTATCACGCGAAGTACGTCGCCAACGACACGCAGTACCTGATTCCGTGCGGCGTGGCGCCGGCTGAGGAAGCGCGTCTGAAGACGCTGGCGCGCCGCGCTTTCGACGTGCTCGGCTGCACCGATTGGGGCCGCGCCGATTTCATGCTGGACGCACAGGGCAACCCGTACTTCCTCGAAGTGAATACGGCACCGGGCATGACCGATCACTCGCTGCCGCCAAAAGCGGCGCGGGCCGTCGGCATCAGTTACAAGGACCTGGTTGTGAGCGTGTTGGCGCTCACGCTGAAGGATTGACGCAATCGTTATGTGGAACAACGTCCGCCAGCTCAATTTCGCCGCCAACGCGTTGCACGTGTTGCTGGTGCTCGTGCTGCTGGCGGCTGGCGGATTCTGGTTGATCCAGCGGCCGAATTTCGCGTTGCGCGAAATCCTGGTCGACGGCGACACCGAGCACATCAATTCGCCGACGGTGCGCGCCGGCGTAGTGGGCAGGCTGAAGGGCAATTTCTTCACCGTGGATCTGGATGCAGCGCGCCAGGCGTTCGAGCAGATGCCGTGGGTGCGCCACGCGAGCGTGCGGCGCGTGTGGCCGAATGCGCTGGCTGTCACGCTGGAAGAGTACAAACCGCTGGGAACGTGGGGCAGCGATCAGCTGGTGAGCGTGGACGGCGAACTGTTCACCGCGAACCAGGGCGAACTCGAACAGGATTTGCCCGCGTTCGACGGTCCCGACGGCACGGCGCAGGAAGTGGTCGCCCGCTACCGCGACTTCAGGAAGTGGTTTGCGCCGCTCGGCGCGACGCCGGAAGAAGTGACGCTGTCGGCGCGTTACGCATGGACGGTGAAGCTGTCGAACGGCATGCAGGTGGAACTGGGGCGTGAGCGCAATCAGCAGACGCTGTTCGATCGCAGCCGGCGCCTGACGGCGGCGTGGGCGGCAGTGACACAACGTTGGGGGAAGGATATCGAGTATGCGGACTTGCGCTATCCGAACGGTTTCGCGATTCGTGCAGCAGGGATGCGCTTTATCACCGAACCCGACAAGGGCAAGAAGTAACGGAACATCACACGCAATGAGCACGCTATGAGTAAAGACTATAAAGATCTGCTGGTCGCCCTCGACATTGGGACGTCGAAGGTCGTGGCCATCGTCGCCGAACTGAAAGGCGAAGGTCACTACGAGGTGATCGGCCTCGGCCAGAGCGACTCGAAGGGGCTCAAGAAAGGCGTGGTGGTGAACATCGAGGCCACCGTGCAGTCCATTCAGCGCGCGCTCGAAGAAGCCGAGCTGATGGCCGACTGCAAGATCACCAACGTGTTCACCGGGATCGCCGGCAGTCATATCCGCAGCTTCAATTCGAGCGGCATGGTGGCGATCAAGGAAAAGGAAGTCACGCAGACCGATGTGGCGCGCGTGATCGAGACGGCCAAGGCAATCAACATCCCGACCGATCAGCAGGTGCTGCACATCCTGACCCAGGAATTCATCATCGACGGCCAGGAAGACGTGCGCGAGCCGATCGGCATGAGCGGCATCCGCCTCGAAGTGAAGGTGCATATCGTGACGGGCGCCGTGAGCGCGGCGCAGAACATCGTCAAGTGTGTGCGCCGCTGTGGGCTCGAAGTGAACGATCTGATCCTGCAGCCGCTGGCGTCGTCGCTGGCGGTGTTGACGGAAGACGAGAAGGAACTGGGCGTGGTGCTGGTCGATATCGGCGGCGGCACGACGGACATCGCGATTTTCAGCGAAGGCGCGATCCGTCACACCGCGGTGATCCCGATCGCGGGCGACCAGATCACGAGCGACATCGCGATGGCGCTGCGCACGCCCACGCCGGATGCGGAAGACATCAAGGTGGATTACGGCATCGCCAAGCAGGCATTGGCCGATCCGGACGAGATGATCGAAGTGCCGGGTCTGGGCGAGCGCGGCCCGCGCACGCTGTCGCGCCAGGCGCTGGCGGCGGTGATCGAGCCGCGTGTCGAAGAACTGTTTTCGCTCGTGCAGCAGGTGGTGCGCGAGTCGGGTTACGAGGAGCTGCTGAGCTCCGGTGTGGTGCTGACCGGTGGCGCGTCGATGATGATCGGCATGGTCGAGCTGGGTGAGGACATCTTCCTGAAGCCGGTGCGTATCGGCGTGCCGGAATACGCAGGCGGTCTCGCGGATGTGGTGCGCAATCCGCGCTTTTCGACGGGAATGGGCTTGCTCGTCGAAGGCCGCTCGCAGCGGATGCGCGGCCGCAAGGTCGCGGTGCAGTCAGGATCGATGGGCCAGGTCTTCACGCGGATGAAGGACTGGTTCCTGGGCAACTTCTAAAGAATTCGTTTTTCGAACGAGCTTACGAAATACGCGCTGGTGCCGGCGGCCGGCGCGCGACAGGGGGTTGCCCGATCCCCTGCCGAATAACGGCCGAGTGGCTGCAATTTTTTATCTTGACGGAGGCAACATGGAATTCCAGATGCTGGAAACCGAAACCAACGGCACCATCATCAAGGTGATCGGAGTCGGTGGCGCTGGCGGCAATGCCGTTCAGCACATGATCAACAAAGGCGTGCAAGGCGTCGATTTCATCGTGATGAACACGGACGCGCAGGCTCTGTCGCGTTCGCGCGCTCAGGCGGTGATCCAGCTCGGTAACACGGGGTTGGGCGCTGGCGCCAAGCCGGAAATGGGCCGCGCCGCAGCAGAAGAAGCCCGTGAGCGCATCGCAGACGCACTGCGCGGCGCGCACATGGTGTTCATCACCGCAGGCATGGGTGGTGGTACGGGCACGGGCGCAGCGCCGGTGGTCGCGCAGATCGCCAAGGAAATGGGTATCCTGACCGTTGGCGTGGTCAGCAAGCCGTTCGAATTCGAAGGCGGCAAGCGCATGCGTGTGGCAGAAGCTGGTTCGCAGCAACTGGAGGATCACGTCGACTCGCTGATCGTCGTTCTGAACGACAAGCTGTTCGAGGTGATGGGCGATGACGCCGAGATGGACAAGTGCTTCCAGTGCGCGGACGACGTTCTGAACAACGCAGTCGCCGGCATCGCCGAAATCATCAACGTCGACGGTCTGGTGAACGTCGACTTCGAAGACGTGAAAACGGTGATGGGCGAGCAGGGCAAGGCGATGATGGGCACGGCGACGGTTGCCGGCGTCGATCGCGCGCGCCTCGCTGCCGAGCAGGCTGTGGCTAGCCCGCTGCTGGAAGGCGTGGACCTGTCGGGTGCACGTGGCGTGCTGGTGAACATCACGTCGAGCCGTTCGCTGCGTCTGTCGGAAACCCGCGAAGTGATGAACACCATCAAGAGCTACGCGGCGGAAGACGCTACCGTGATTTTCGGCGCGGTATACGATGATGCAATGGGCGACGCGCTGCGCGTGACGGTGGTGGCAACGGGTCTGGGCCGCGCGGCGAAGAAGCAGCAATCGGCACCGATGACGCTGCTGCGCACCGGCACGGACAACCAGCCGGTTGGCGCGCATCATCAGCACGCGTACACGCCGCAACACGCAAGCACGGCAGACTACGGCGCGCTGGATACGCCGGCCGTGTGGCGTACCTCGCGTGACACGGCGGCCTCGCACGTGCAGGCGCTGCAGGAAAAGGGCGTCGATACGTACGACATCCCGGCCTTCCTGCGCAAGCAGGCGGACTGACGCGCGCGAGCAGGCGTTCGCTGCGGCACGCTGGTTGCGTGCCAGCAGGGAAATGCACGAGCGTGGCGGGTGGAACGGCAAAACAGGCTGCGTATTCGTCTGGATACGCGGCAAGGACAGGTGCCCTCTTCGGATTCGCGAAGCGGAAGGGGTGGCTGTCGCCGGCCGGTAGCGCAGAATCAGGGGCAGTAGGGCTACCGCAAGATCCACTGCGACACGACAGCGTGCGGGCACGCTCCGCATCGATGTGAAGGAACGAGCATGATTCAGGTGGGTGAAAAGCTACCCGACGCAATCGTCTTTGAATTGATTGAAGACGAGCGTGCGGGCTGCACGATCGGGCCGAACAGCTTCGACGTGCGCGAACAGACCGCGGGCAAACGCGTGGTGATCTTCGGATTGCCGGGCGCGTTCACTCCGACCTGTTCGGCCAAACATGTGCCGGGTTATGTCGGGCACGCCGGGCAGTTGCGCGCTCTCGGCATCGACGAAATCTGGTGCGTGTCCGTCAACGACGCGTTCGTGATGGGCGCGTGGGGACGCGATCAGCACACCTCGGGCAAGGTGCGCATGATGGCGGACGGTAGTGCGGCTTTCACGCGGGCGCTCGGTCTGGAGCAGGACCTGTCGGCGCGCGGCATGGGGATTCGTTCCCAGCGCTACGCGATGGTGGTTGACGACGGCGTGGTCAAGACGCTGCACGTCGAGGCACCCGGCAAGTTCGAAGTCAGCGATGCAGGGAGTATCCTCGCCACGTTGAGCTAGTACTGTGATGCTGGACGGCCTTTTCCCGGCGCTTCGTTGCGTCAGGACAACGGCAATATGGCATTCATGTGACAAGCCGTAACGCGGGCTGACGACCGGAAACGCCTCCGTTCCGGACGTCGGCCCGTCACGCTTTGCCAGCAGGTAATGTGGCGAAACAGATTGATACGCTCCGGGCAACAACGGGCCCCAGGGTAATGGAGTATACTTCGCGCTATGGAATAAAAAATCCCGATTGGGATTTTCAATCGAATAGAAGATCACCATGTTGAAGCAGCGCACTATCAAATCGATCGTCAAGACAGTCGGCATCGGCTTGCACTCCGGCCGCAAGGTCGACCTGACGCTCCGCCCGGCCGCCCCGGACACGGGTATCGTGTTCTCGCGCGTGGATTTGCCCACGCCGGTGGATATTCCTGCCTCCGCCATGTCGATCGGTGATACGCGCCTCGCTTCTGTGCTGCAGAAAGACGGGGCGCGCGTGTCGACGGTCGAACATCTGATGTCGGCTTGTGCCGGCCTCGGCATCGACAACCTGTATGTCGACGTCACCGCGGAAGAAATCCCGATCATGGACGGCAGCGCAGCGTCGTTCGTGTTCCTGATTCAGTCGGCAGGTATCGAAGAGCAGAACGCGGCGAAGAAATTCATCAAGGTCAAGAAGCCGGTCGAAATTCGCGATGACGACAAGTTCGCGCGTCTGGACCCGTTTTTCGGCTTCAAGCTGAAGTTCACGATCGACTTCCGTCACCCGGCGGTCGACAAGACCGGCCAAGCGCTGGAAGTGGACTTCGCGCATACGTCGTATGTGCGCGATATCGCCCGCGCACGCACGTTCGGTTTTGCGCATGAAGTGGAAATGATGCGCGAACTGGGTCTCGCGCGCGGCGGCAGCATGGACAACGCCATCGTGCTCGACGAGTACCGCATCCTGAACAACGACGGCCTGCGTTACGACGACGAGTTCGTGAAGCACAAGATGCTCGACGCGATCGGCGATCTGTACGTGATCGGTCATCCGTTGCTGGCCTCGTACACGGCGTACAAGTCGGGCCACGGGCTGAACAACGCGCTGCTGCGCGAGCTGTTGAAGCACGAGGACGCGTATGAGGTCGTCACCTTCGACGACACGCAGAAAGCCCCGCGCGGTTTTGCCTACGATACGCAGACGGCATTTGCCTGACTCATTGGCCTGACTCTGCGGGCGCGTACGACGCGCCATGCATGCACGAAGAACAAGCGGCCCTCAGGGCCGCTTATTTTTTGGGTTCGCGATTCCTTAGATGGCGGGCGGCCATTCTGGCGAGTGCCGCCTGCAGCGGCGAAGGGGCGAGCGACTCGCTCAGGGTGTGCAGCGCATCGGCGCCGGCCGGCGTCATCCGTGCCTGCTTGATGGGCGGCGGCTCTTTCACCGCTTGCGGACGCACGCGGATCCTCAGCGAGTTCACCGCCCAGCCCCGTTGCTGCAGATCGGACAAAAGCCGCGGTTCGAGATGACGCAGGCGGGCGGCGAGCGCGTTATGGGCGGCAAATAGCGCCAGTACACCATCCTTGATGAAACCCGGTTCGACGCTCGAGGCGAGGTAGTCCGGCAGCAACTGGCGCAAATCCCGCTCGAGCGCGGCGATCTGCTCGACACCGGCGCGCAGGGCGGCAAACGCATCGGTGCGCTTGAGCACTTCGGCAACCGGCTGCGGGCGGCGCGCATTGAACTGCCTGGACGGCGGCCTTGAAAACGACGGGGAGCGGCTCATGTAGGATAGTAGCGGAGCGAGCGCGCCCAGCGCGCACTCACGCCCGGATTGTACCGCGCGGGATGCGCCCCCGGCGGGCTCCGATGGGGGTCGGCAGGGGCTGCGCACGGCGTGCCTGCGTCGCGCCTGTGTCACAGGCGCGCGCTGGGGCGCGTGCTAAAATGCCCGATTCGAATTCACTCTTGGACTAAGCCGCCGAGGCACCTCCGACGCCGGACCAGCATGTGGACAAACCGCATGTCTTGAACCAGCCGAAGCCGCGACGCAGACACCGATCCGATGACCACCGGTTTTCTACAAAAGATTTTTGGCAGCCGCAATCAGCGGCTAGTCAAGCAATATCAAAAGACCGTCGCGGCGATCAATGCGCTCGAGCCGCAGATCGAGCAATTGACGGACGATCAACTGCGCGCGAAAACGGGTGAATTCCGCCAGCGCATCGCCAGTGGCGAGTCGCTGGACAAGCTGCTGCCGGAGGCCTTCGCGGTCTGCCGGGAAGCGAGCAAGCGCGTCCTGAAAATGCGCCACTTCGACGTCCAGCTGATCGGCGGGATGGTGCTGCATTACGGCAAGATTGGCGAAATGCGCACCGGTGAAGGCAAGACGCTCGTCGCTACGCTGCCGGTCTACCTGAATGCGCTGACCGGGCGTGGCGTGCACGTCGTGACGGTGAACGATTACCTTGCGCAACGCGATGCCGAATGGATGGCGCGTCTGTATAACTTCCTCGGTCTGTCGGTCGGCATCAACCTGTCGCAGATGGACCATGGCATGAAGCAGCAGGCTTACGCTGCGGACATCACCTACGGCACGAACAACGAGTTTGGCTTCGACTACCTGCGCGACAACATGGTCTACGAGACCAATGCGCGCGTGCAGCGGTCGCTGAACTTTGCGGTTGTCGACGAAGTGGACTCGATCCTGATCGACGAAGCCCGCACACCGCTGATCATCTCCGGCCAGGCTGAAGACCACACCGACCTCTACGTGCGCATGAACGCGCTGCCGCCCCTGCTCGAGCGCCAGATTGGCGAAGAAAAGGCAGATGGCACAGGCGTGGAAAAGCCGGGCGACTACACGCTCGACGAAAAGGGCCGTCAGGTGTTCCTCACGGAGTCGGGTCACGAAAAGGCTGAGCGTCTGCTCTCCGAATGGGGCCTGATCGGCGAAGGCGAGAGCCTGTATGCGCCGCAGAACATCACGTTGATGCACCACGTGTACGCCGCGCTGCGCGCCCACACGCTGTTCTACAAAGACCAGCATTACGTGGTGCAGAACGGCGAAGTCGTGATCGTCGATGAGTTCACCGGCCGTCTGATGTCGGGTCGTCGTTGGTCGGACGGTCTGCACCAGGCCGTCGAGGCGAAGGAACACGTCAAGATCCAGAGCGAAAACCAGACGCTCGCATCGATCACGTTCCAGAACTACTTCCGCATGTACGCCAAGCTCTCCGGCATGACCGGTACGGCGGATACCGAAGCGTACGAATTCAACGAGATCTATGGTCTCGAAACGGTCGTCATCCCGACCAATCGTCCGCCCAAGCGGACCGACAGGCAGGATCAGATCTACAAGACGGCGAAGGAACGCTACGACGCCGTCATTCGCGATATCCGCGACTGTCACGAGCGTGGCCAGCCGGTGCTGGTCGGCACGACCTCGATCGAAAACTCCGAGCTGCTGTCGCACCTGCTGAAGCAGGCCGGCCTGCCGCACGAAGTGCTGAACGCGAAGCAGCACGCGCGTGAAGCGGAGATCGTGGCCGAAGCAGGCCGTCCGAAGCGCGTGAC
>DASZIR010000128.1:0-3694 GCA_035948995.1 Paraburkholderia sp.
ACTTCGCGTCGATTTGCCGCCTGGTCGAAAACGGCGTGGGCGTCGCGGTACTCCCTGAGTCGGCGGCGCGGCGGTTTCAACGCTCGATGCGGGTGCGTCTGCTGCGCATCACCGACGCGTGGGCCGTGCGCAAGATCCTGATCTGCGTAAGCGACCTCGAGCGGCTGCCTTCCTCCACCCGGCGGCTCGTCGAACATCTCGCGCGCCTTGGCGCCGCCACCGGCTGATAAAAAAGCACAAGAAGCGCCGGTTTCGGTTCGGGTTGAGTCTGGCTTCGCCAATCAGCGATTGTTCAGGAGCCGATGGGGACAGAGAATGAACCCCGTTGGCAATCGAACTTCTGGAGGTGAAGCAATGAATGCTCGCGACGTCGAGACGAAAACCCGGTCCTGGCTGTTCACTCCTGCGACGCGCCCCGAGCGTTTCGCCAAAGCCGGCCCGGCGGGGGCCGATGTGCTGATCGTGGATCTGGAGGACGCCGTGCGTCCCGAAGAAAAGACCATCGCCCGCCGCCAGTTGGGCAACCTGCTCAGCCAGCCGTTCAGTTCTACCGCCGCGCTCGCGGTGCGCATCAATACGCCGAACTCGCGCAGCGGTCTGGATGACCTGGCCGCGCTGCTCGACGCGGAATTTCAACCGGCTTTCATTGTGATCCCCAAGGTGGAGGCCGCGCAGACGGTCCTGCAGGTCGAAGCGCTGCTGCGCGAAGTCGCGAGCGACGCACGCGTGGTGCCGCTGGTGGAATCGCGCCAGGGCATCGCGGTGCTGCCGGAGGTGCTTGCCACCGCCTCGCGTGTCGCGGCGGTCATGTTCGGCGCGGGGGACTATGCCGGGGACGTTGGCGTGCAGCCTGCGTCGTTCGCGCTTTCCGTCGCACGCGTGCAGATTTCGGCCGCCTGCGTGGCGAGCGGCATACGCGCCATCGACGCGCCATGCTTCGAGATCGGCAATAGCGCCGCACTCGAGCACGAAATCGGGTTTGCCGCCGCGAACGGGTTCGACGGCAAGGCGGCCATCCATCCTTCCCACATCGGGCCCATCAACGCGGCCATGACGCCGGACGCCACAAAAATCGACTGGGCGCACCGCGTGATCGAGGCCGCACGAGAAGGTGCGGCGGTGGTCGACGGCCGTATGGTCGACGAGGCGATCGCCCGTGAGGCGCGGCGCGTTCTGTCGCGTGCCTAAGCGCACTTTTTTCAATTTCAACCAGGAGCATGTCATGAGCGAATCCATCGCTGCCTACCGCAAGATCGCGGAGAACCGCTTTCGCGAGGTCTCCGGCCTTTACTACGAAGACTTCGAGATCGGAAACACCTACGAGCATCGCCCGGGCCGGACGATCACGGACGTCGACAACATCTGGACGACCCTGCTCACCATGAACACGCAGCAAGTGCACTTCGACCAGGCCTACGCGAGTCACACCGAGTGGAAGAAGATGCTGGTGGACAGCACCTTCACGCTCGCGCTGCTGACGGGCATGAGCGTTCGCACCGTGAGCGCCAAGGTGGTGGCCAATCTCGGCTGGAACAACGTGCGCGCGACGCATCCGGTCTTTGCGGGCGACACGCTTTATGCGGAATCGACGGTGCTGGAAAAGCGCGAATCGAAAAGCCGTCCCACGCAAGGCATCGTGACGGTTCTCACGCGTGGTATCAATCAGGACGGGAAGCTGGTGATGTCGTTCGAGCGCACGATGCTGATCTACCGGCGCGGACATTCGCCGGAAGCGGAAGCCAACTACTAAGGAGCATGGATATGAATAACGAATCCGTCTATTCCTTAAAATTTCGTACACCTGAGGAAGCAGTATCGTCGATTGCAAGCGGTTCGACTGTGGCCCTCGGCATGGCGATGTCCCAGCCGCCTTCGCTGCTGGCTGCGCTGGCGGCGCGTGCGAGTGCGGGCGATGTCGATGCGCTGAAGGTCTATTACTTCCACGCCGAATCGTTTCTCAGCAAGACGCTGCTGCAATACGAACTGATGGGGCGCATCCAGCCGCACTGCATGTTCCTCGGCGAGCCTGAGCGCAAGCTGATCCGCCAGGGCGCCGAAGACGGCGACCGCAAGGTCGTATTCTTCGTGCCGAACACCTTCAGCCAGTCGCCGCGTCTTTTCAGCGACCATATTCCGGTCGATACGATGCTGGTGATGGTGTCGCCCATGGATAGCAACGGCTATTTCACGTTCGGTACCAACAACGATTACACGAGCGCCGTTGCGCGCTCCGCGCGCCGGCTTGTGGTCGAGGTCAATCCGAACATGCCGCGGGTGTTCGGCGATTCGTTGCTGCACATTTCCGAGGTCGACGCCATTGTCGAATCGGATCATCCGCTGCCGCAATTGCTGCCGAAGCCGGCGAGCGAAAAGGATCATGTGATCGCGGATCTGATCTCAAACCTCATTCCCGACGGCGCCTGCCTGCAGATGGGTATTGGCGCGCTGCCCAATGCCGTGTGCGGCGCGCTGTATGGCCACCGCGACCTGGGCGTGCATACCGAACTGCTGACGCCTGGGCTCGTGGACCTGATCCGGCGCGGCGTGGTGACGAACCGCAACAAGGCCGTGAATCGCGGCAAGTCGGTCTTTACCTTCGCCATGGGCGATCAGGCGATGTACGACTTCATGAACGACAATCCCTCCATCGAGAGCTACCCGGTGGACTACGTGAACAATCCGGCGGTCATCTCGCAGAACCCGAAGATGATCTCGGTGAATTCGACCGTGGAGATGGACCTGACCGGCGCCTGCAATTCCGAGCATGTGAACGGGCATCAGTACAGCGCGACAGGCGGCCAGCTCGACTTCGTTCGCGGTGCCTACGGGTCGGCAGGCGGCAAGTCGATCATCGCGTTCCATTCCACGGCGAAGGGCGGCGCGCTTTCGAAGATCGTGCCGAAGCTCTCGGGGCCGGTGACCACGCCACGCACGGACACGCACATCGTCGTGACCGAGTACGGCGTCGCGAATCTCAAGGGGTTGTCGTCGACGGAGCGGGCACGGGCGCTGATCGGGCTCGCGCACCCCGATTTCCGCGCGACGCTCGCAGACGAGGCCAAAGCCCTTCATCTGATCTAATCGCAGGAGCACGATCATGACACGACAAACCATTGCCGATTACCTCACGAACGCGCTTGCTGCCGCGGGTGTCGAGCGCATCTGGGGTGTGACGGGCGACAGCCTCAACGGACTATCGGACAGTTTGCGGCGGCTCGGCAAGATCGAGTGGGCCCATACGCGCCACGAAGAGTCGGCAGCCTTTGCCGCGGGCGCCGAGGCGGCGCTGACCGGGAAGCTCGCCGTGTGTGCGGGAAGCTGCGGACCGGGCAATCTGCACCTCATCAACGGGCTGTTCGATTGCCAGCGCAACCACGTGCCCGTACTGGCCATCGCCGCGCATATTCCTACCTCCGAAATCGGGCTTGGCTACTTTCAGGAGACGCATCCGCAGGAACTCTTTCGCGAATGCAGTCACTTCGTCGAACTGGTGACCAATCCGCAGCAGTTTCCGCGCGTGCTAGACCGTGCCATCCGCACGGCGCTGGGATCGCGCGGCGTGGCGGTCATCGTGCTCCCGGGCGACGTGGCGCTCGAAAGCGCGCCCGACGACAAGCCCGGCGTGCTCTCGTTGGACGCTTCGGTAACGATTCCCGAAGCGGGTCAGCTCGACAGGCTGGCACAACTACTCAAT
>DASZIR010000129.1:0-19138 GCA_035948995.1 Paraburkholderia sp.
TTCCACGGGCCAATGGGTGAGGTTCGCGAGGGTGCGGTTTTTGACCTTGCCGTCGACGAGAAAGCCTTCGCGCAGGAGGATCGCGGGTGGCGAATTGCGGTTCGGGACGGTGTGGATATACATGCCAGTTGTTATAGAAACAGGCCGGCCCCGTGTCAAGCTCAATCGCGTACTATGGGAGAGTCCAGGAAGCGGGCCACGACGACTTAAATCAGCCCGCTTTATTAATTATGTACTACTTATCATATGCCTGGTGTTCACGGCGCCAAGATCGACGGGAACTTGCAACACACATGCCAATAAATCGGCAAACGAACGTCAAAAAACCGCCCGCGAGCCTTGGTACATCAGGCGAAGGCGGTCATTTGGGCCAGGGGAAGATCCGTCAGGAGACGATTCGTCTTAAAAAAACCAACTGGATGGTCGATGCTTCTGAAACAGAGCGCATCATGCCAGATAAACAGACGAAATTCCCGGATTTGGCCACCTACACTCTTGCGGTCGAGGCATGTCGGAACCGGAACACCCGCGCCTCGCCCGACCCTCCGCATGCTGCCGCGATCCGGACGGCATGTGGCCTGGCGTGAAGCCATCGCTTCACGCGGACCCTGAACTCTCCGCCCACAAGGAAGGAAACCTGATGGACCGACTGACGACCACTGCCGCCGGCACGCTTTTCGGGCTGCACGGCGAACCCGCTCACGAACGCGTCGTGCTGGCCACGGACGCGGCTTCCGGATTGCAAGCCATCGTTGCCGTCTACAGCACCGCGCGCGGCCCCGCATTTGGCGGTTGCCGCTACTGGCAATATGCCTCGGACCACGAGGCGTTCAACGACGCGCTGCGGCTGTCGCAAGGCATGGCCTTCAAGAACGCGCTCGCCGACCTGCCGTTCGGCGGCGGCAAGGCCGTGATCCTGCGCCGCCCGGACACGCTCGACCGCGCCGCACTCTTCAAGGCGTTCGGCCGGCTCGTGGAATCGCTGGAAGGCATCTATATCACCGCCGAGGACGTCGGCACGACCGCCGACGATATGCGTGCCGTGCAGGGCGAGACCCGCTACGTGAGCGGCATTCCGCGCGCCGACGACGTGTACGGCGGCAACCCGTCGCCGCGTACCGCGTATGGCGTGTTCGTCGGCCTGCTGGCGGCGGTGGAAGCGGGGCTCGGGCACAAGACGCTCGACGGCGTTTCGGTCGCGGTGCAGGGACTCGGCTCGGTGGGCTGGGACCTGTGCGAGCGTCTGCATCAGGCGGGCGCGCAACTGATCGTGTCGGACATCGACGCCAGCAAGACCGCCCGCGCGCAGCAACTCTTCCATGCACGCGTGGTGGGCACCACGGAGATCACGGGCGTCGAGGCGGATGTGTTCGCGCCTTGCGCGCTCGGCGGCTCGATTACCGAATCGGTGGCGGCGCAATGCCGCTTCAAGGTGATTGCGGGTGGTGCGAACAACCAGCTGATCTCGCTCTCTGAAGGAGACGTACTGCATCGGCGCGGCATTTTCTACGCGCCCGACTTCCTCGTGAATGCCGGCGGCATCATTAGTTGTGTGCGGGAATATCTGGGCACGGGGCAAGAGCAGGCGGTGCTCGCGGAAGTCGCACAGATCGGTCCGCGCGTATTCGAGCTCGCGGATCGCGTGCGTGCCACGGGCGTCGCGCCCGCACGTGCAGCGGTGGCGTGGGCCCGGGAAAAAATGATCGCCTGTTGACGCAAGCGGTTCATGAGGACGCGCAGAACCGCGTCTGAAGGGAAACGGGCGTCCCGCGGGACGCCCGCTTTGTTGATGCCAGGCGCCGCGGCGAATCCCGGACCGTGCCGCTACCGGTTCAAATGCTCGAGCGCATCGCGCATCGGTTGACTCGAAATCACAATCGGACCGGTGAACGGCGTATCGAGATCCACGATCACATAAACGGCCGATGCAATCGACAACGCCCCGAGCGTAATAGTGACCAGTGCCAGTGCATTACGCGGCGCGATCAGGCCGAAGCTCAGGAAAATGACGAAAAGCCAGAACGTCAGCGTCATGAAGAAGGGCTGGGAGATCGTACTGTGTGCCTCCTCGATCAGCTTCCAGCGCGCCTGCACGATGTGCTCGAACTGCGCGTTACCCTGGTCCAGCAGTGTCTGATGGTATGCATCGGGCGCCGACAGTTGCCGCAGTTTCTGGCCGGCAAGATTGAGCATGTCGCCGAGCCGGATATCCTCCAGCTTGTCCGAATTGTTCTCCACGGGGACATCTGCCGGATAGTAGTTGCCGGCGGGGCGAGCCTCCTGGGGCCAGGTGCTGGCGATGGCGGCTGCCGTGTAGACGCGCAGCAGCTGCCGTACCCCGGCGGCATCCGCGCCGTATTGGCGCAGGGTGGCATTGAACTGGATCAGGTCCGCGGAATAGGTGCGGAAATCGTTGCCCACGGTGTCGAAGCTGTTCTTCGCGGACGCTGTCATCAATCCGAGCACGAGCGCCGCGAATGTAACGAGCATGCCGATCACCAGCTGGATGAGCTGAACCGTTTCGTGAGCCTTGTGCTCTTCCGGCAGAAGCGGCCTGACAAACACGCCCGCTGCTGTGCCGATCAGAAGCAGCACGAATACCACCAAGGCAGATCCGATTTCGTACATGGCACGGTGCTCCGCGGGACCGTCGCTTCGCTACTTTCCATCAACTGCGCAGCGAGAACAACCTCGGGTTGCGCGGCCGCCGTCCGGCGCGCCGGCTTGCAAGGCCACCAGTATCCAGGATCGCTCGTCCTGCGGTAAAGAACGGAAAGATCGATCAGGACGATTCTTCGCGGCGACCATAAAGTTTTCCGAAAAACAGCCGTAGACCATCCTATGCGGCGTTCGCTTAAATTTTAATCAAGGTTGCGGACCTGGCCAGCGGGCCTGGGCGCAGCACGCCTGAATCGAGGTCTCCGCCGACCTTCGCCCAGGTAGCCCAAAGGAGACCTGCCCATGTTGAAAAACCTGTCGATTCGTGCCTGCCTGACCGTGATGATCGCCTTCTTCGGCGTCGTGCTGCTGATTGGAGCGGCGGCCGGGCTGCTGTCGCTGCGGGCGAGTAACGCGTCGCTGCAGCAGATGTATACGGTGGATACGCCGGCGGTCGCCGACCTCGAGGGTAGCGCCGGGCAATTGCTGCGTCTGCGCCTCGCGCTCGCGACGTACGCCTCGCTGACCGATCTGAACGATCAGGACGGTGCCGCAGCGGTCCTGCAGCGCTTCGATCAGTATCTGACGGTGTCGAACGATCGTCTTGCCCACTATGTCAGCCGCGCCGGGACGGACGGCGAAGAGCAGAATCTCATCAAGGACATGCAGGACAAGCGCGACGCCTTCCTGCGCGAGGGCGTCCAGCCGGCCATGGCGGCGCTCAAGTCCGGCGACAAAGCCACCTTCCAGCAATTGCAGGCGCACAAGCTGCCGTCGCTCTACAACACCTACGAAAAGTCGATGCTCACGCTGGAGAAGCTGCAGCTCGATCACGGCGCGCAACGCTACCAGGACGCGCAGGACCGTTTCCTTGCGATCAGTATCGCGGTTGCGGTGGGTATGGTGCTGGCATTGGTGCTTTCGTGGCTGGGCCGGCTCGTGCTGGTGCGCGCGATCGTGCACCCGGTTGACGCGACGATCGGGCAGTTCCAGCGCATCGCGAGCGGTGACCTGACGGGACGTATCGAGGTGACGAGCGACAACGAAATGGGCAAGCTCGCCACCGCGCTGCGCAAGATGCAGGACTCGCTGATCTCGACAGTGAGTACGGTGCGCCAGGGCACCGAATCGATCGATACGGGCGTGAGCGAAATCGCGGCGGGCAACGCCGATCTGTCGCAGCGCACCGAAGAGCAGGCGGCCTCGCTTGAAGAGACGGCGGCGAGCATCGAGGAACTGACCTCCACGGTCAAGCAGACGGCGGAGAACGCCAAGGAGGCGAGTTCGCTCGCGCAAGGCGCTTCGAGCCTTGCGGCGCAGGGCGGCGATCTGACCCAGCAGGTGGTCGGCACGATGCATCACATGGTGGACGATTCGCGCCGGATTGCCGATATCGTGGGTGTGATCGAGGGCATAGCATTCCAGACCAATATTCTCGCGCTCAACGCCGCTGTCGAAGCGGCCCGCGCCGGTGAGCAGGGCCGCGGCTTCGCGGTGGTCGCAAGCGAAGTGCGCTCGCTCGCGCAGCGCAGCGCCGCAGCCGCCAAGGAGATCAAGAGCCTGATCGACGAGTCGACCGCTCGCGTGCAAAGCGGCGCGCAGCTGGTCGAGCGTTCGGGCCTGACGATGACGGAGATCGTCAATGCGATTGCACGCGTGAGCGCGATCATGAGCGAAATCGCCACAGCTGCGACGGAGCAGAGCACCGGCATCGACCAGGTCAACCAGGCGGTCGCGCAGATGGATGAGGTCACGCAGCAGAATGCGGCGCTGGTCGAGCAGGCCGCCGCTGCGGCCAGTTCGCTGGAAGATCAGGCGCGCCGCCTGACGGCCGCGGTGGCAGTGTTCCGGACGGATTCAGCGGGGGCGGGGGCCGCTCATGTGCGCGCTGCGAGCAATGCTCGCCCGGGTAGCGGCGTCAGGCTCGCAACGCCGCTCAAGGCTCACGCGGGCGCCTAAGGCTGCGCCGCGTAGTATTTCGCGAGGCCGTCGATTTCCTGCGGCGTCAGATGCCGCGCGACGTTGCGCATCTGCTCGTTGATGTCGTTGTGCCGTTCGCCGCTCGCGAAGCGCTGCATTTGCGCGGCCAGATAGACCGACGCCTGGCCGCCGAGCCACGGCGCCGCGCCTTTGCGGTCGAGCTGGCCGTGGCAGGCGGCGCACGGCGCGATGTTCCGCAGCGGGTCGCCCTGCATCGCCAGCTTCACCGCATTGGCATCTGGCTCGGTACCCGCGGTACCTTTAGCAGCGGTTTCGGCCGCGCCGGCACGCTGTAGCGATGCGTAGTAGGCGGCCAGATCGTGCAGATCCTGGTCGCTGCGGCTGTGGATGATCGGCTGCATGATGGCGTTGGTGCGCAGCCCGCCCTGATAGTCGCGCAACTCCTTGTAGATCACGTCGGCGTACTGCCCCGCGAGCGCCGGTGCCGTGACCTGCACGGTGCCGAGCACGCCGTGACACATCGAACAGTTCTGCGTCGCAATCGTCGCGCCGCGTCCGATCGAAACAGGATCCACGCTCATGTGCCCCGGCGGCACCACGACGACTTCGCTTGGCGCCGGACCCGCGACGTTGGATCCAGCGCCATACCAGCTGGACGGCGCACCCGCGGCGCTGCAGATCGTCGCCCACAGGCCGCGTCCGCTGAAATCGCCGTTGGCGGACGGCAACCAGATAAAGCCGATCAGTATCGAGACCACCGCAATCGCGATGATGCCGCCCACGCTGGTCATGAACCATGGGTTGCGCAGGCTGAACACGCGTTCGTGATTCATCGCTGGGCTCCGACGACGACCGCTGGCACGGAGGTCTGCTGCAGCCGCAGTAACTGGAAGATCGGCACGCTGTAGTTGACGACCGTGAGGCCGATCATCAACGCCACCCACAGGCCGAAGCTGTTGAGCGCGGCCGGTACGTGATCCACGGGATGGGTGGCCAGGCTGAAGCGGAATTCCTTCGGTTGCGCGAGCGGTCCGAACTGCGACTTCGCAAGGATGTAGATGAACAGAATGCCTGAGATCAGCAGCACGAACCCGCCGATTGCCGAGATGGCGACCCACACCGCCTGCGGCTCGATGCCGGGCGCGCTGTAGTCGTAGTAGGCCATGCGCCGCGGCGCGCCGAGCAGACCCACGTAATGCCACGGCAGCGTAACGACCATCATGCCGATGAACCACAACCACAGTTGCGTGCGCACGAGGCGCAGCGAACACAGCGTGCGCCCGGTGAGTTGCGGCCACAGTTCATAGGCGATGGCAAAGTACATGATGACGATGGCGCCGCCGAAGATCAGATGAAAATGGCCGGTGATCCACTGCGTATTGTGAATCGTCGAATTCAACTGGTAGCTCATGTTGATGAGGCCACCCGCACCGCCCAGACCGAGCATCACGAACGAAAATGCGAGCACCAGCATCATCGGATTGCGCCATGGCAGCGCGGTCAGCCAGCCAAATGCGCCTGTCCCGCCGCGTAACCTTCCGGCGATCTCGACTGACGCGCAGATCGTGAACACGGTGAGCAGCGTCGGCACCGACACCATGCCGGTAAACACCGCGTGGACGAACTTGAAGCCCGCGCCGACCTGCGGATCGACGAACAGGTGGTGAATGCCGATTGGCATCGCGAAGATCAGGAACAGGATGAACGACACACGCGCCATCGAATCGCTGTACAGCCGCCCGCCAATCGCGCCGGGCACCATCGTGTAGTAAGCGATATACGCGGGGATCAGCCAGAAGTAGACGATCGCATGCAGCGTCCAGGAGAACAGGACGCGAGCGAGGCCGGCGTCGATGGTGGCTTTCCAGCCGAGCGCGACCGGCAGGATCTGCAGGAGGATTTCAAGTGCTGCGCCGATGGCGGTCCACGCCCACAGATAGGCGCCCGCCACGTTAGCGAACATCGCAAGCGGCACCGGCTTGCCGGGATTGGCGCGCTTCCATACGCTCAGGTTCACGCTCATCAGCGCGACCCAGATCCACGAGCCGACCACCACGAGCACCACGCCGATGTAATAGAGCGGACTGCCGATCATGGGCGGATAGAAGGTGAAGAGCACCGACGCCTGCCCCATCGAGACCGGCACCATCGCGACCACCGCGCCCACCGCCAGCACCACGAACGCGGCCCACGCCCATTTGAGGCCGACAAGCGGCTGACGCAACGCGAGTTCGACGATCGCATAACCGAAGCCCATCGCGACGAGGGTGGGCAGCACGTAGGCCATCACCGTGCCGTGCGCCGTCACCGAACGATAGTAGAGCTCGGGGTCGCCTACCCACGGATGCAGGGGGCTTCTCACCAGCATCTGCCACGCTCCCATGAAGAGCGCCAGCAGAAACGCGATAAAGGCGAGCCAGAAGTGCGCAAGAACGAGTCGCTTAGCGAGAAACACAGCTCAGCCTCCGTGATTGTCGTGCCTGCTCGAGGAAAGCGGCCTTGTCGATCACCTTCACATGCGCCCACATCGTCTGATGGCCGAAACCGCAGAACTCGTGGCACGGCATCAGATGATCGCCGGGGTGATCGAAACTCGTGGTCAGCGTGGAGATGTAGCCGGGCACGACCATCGTGTTGATGTTGGTGTCCGTGACCAGCAGGCCGTGCACGACATCCGCACTGGTGGTACGGAACGTGACTGGCGTATCGGTGGGCACCAGCAGGCACTGCGGCGTAAACGAATACTGCTGCGCGATGAAACGCACGACGACCGAGCCGTCCGTTTCGACAGCGGAGCCGAGGTTGTCTTCGACGAATTCGCCGGATAACTGCAGGCGGGTCGGGTCGACGGTCTCGACGCGCGAGGGCGGCATCATCGCCCAGTGCAGGCCGGAAAACACGATGACTACCAGCATCAGCAGGATCAGCCCCGCGGCAAAGATGGCCCAGCGGCGCTCGGCGCGCAGTGCGACCGCGTGGCCGCCTTGCGGATGATCGGGAGAAGGGGATGGGGTTGACATGGTCAGTGAACAACGCCGCGCGGCAGAAAGACGAGGAAGTAGAAGGCAAACCAGATCGCCATCACGATCAGCGTGGCGACGCCGGCCACGGCAATCGCGCCATGCGGCCCGGCGGCGACCACGCGTTCCACCTCTTCATCGGAAGGTGGGGCGGCGCCGTGGTTGTCGTTGTCGTCCATCTGAAAGTTCTCCGGAACAACGTTTGGAACAGCTCATGCAGATCGAAGCCGGCTCGTTCGGTGAAAGGATCAATGAAGCGGCGCCTTGCGCAACTCGTTGACCTGGTGTTCCGTGACGGGCGCACCATGATTGCCCCAGGCCGTACGGATGTAGCTCACCACGGCGGCGGCATCCATGTCGCTTAGCTCCTGTCCGAAAGGCGGCATGCCGTACGGCTCGGGATTGCGTTGCGTGCCCGGCGGGAAGCCGCCGTTCAGCACGATGCGGATCGGGTTGACTGCCGAATTCATTTCGATCGACTGGTTGCGCGCGAGCGGCGGGTAATGCTGCACCTGGCCTTCGCCGTTCTGGCCGTGGCACAGCGCGCACTTGTCCGCATAGATCCGGCCGCCGAGCTCGAACACCCTGGTGCTGGTCTTCGCGGACGGTCCCGATTTGCGGCCCCGGTCGTTGTCCGGCAGCGTCTTCAGATAGGCGGCCATCGCCTTGAGGTCGTCGTCCGTCATGTACTGCAGGCTGTGATAGGTCACTTCGGCCATCGGCCCGTAGACCGCGCCGCGATCGGAGATGCCAGCCTGCAACAGGTCGACGATGTCCTTGACGCTCCAGTCGCCAAGGCCGCCGTCCTTATCGGACGTGAGGGACGGTGCATACCAGTTCTGCACGGGAATCAGGCCGCCTGCAAACTGGTCGCGCGGCGAGGAGCCGCCGAGCATGTTGATCTTCGTATGGCACAAGGTGCAGTGGCCGAGCCCTTCGACCAGATACGCGCCGCGATTCCATTCGACCGAGCGAGTCGGATCCGGCTTGTACTCGCCTTCACGGAAATACAGCGTGCGCCAGCCGAGTAACAGCTTGCGCTGGTTGAACGGGAATTTCAGCGCCTGCGGGCGGCTCGGTTCACGCACCGGCGGCACCGATTGCAGGTACGCGAAGATCGCATCGGAGTCCTCGCGCGTCACCCTGGTGTATTGCGCGATCGGCATGGCCGGGTAGAGCAGCTTGCCGTCCGGGGTGATGCCGGTGCGCATCAGATGGAAGAACGCATCGGGACTCCAGGCGCCGATGCCGTACTGAACATCGGGGCTGATGTTCGGCGAATAGAGCGTGCCGAACGGGGTTTCCATTGCGAGGCCACCCCCGAACATCTTGCCGCGCGGCGCGGTGTGGCAGGCGATACAGTCACCCGCGCGCGCCAGGTATTCGCCGCGCTTGACGATGTCGGGGCGGGTGTCGGGCGCGGCCGCGGCGGCACTGGCTGCCGCCGCATCGCCGGCAGCCAGTGCGGTGGCGATCAGCGGCGAGTGCGGTATGAATGAGACAAGTGCGGCAACGAGGAGCGTGGCGAGAGCGGGAGTGAGGCCAGCCGCGCGCCGTGCGGTGGGACAGGTACCAGGACGCGCAGCCAGTCTCGCCGCAAACGGCGCGAGCGCACGACGGTTCGCCCCGATGGCCTGCATGGCACGCACGAAGGAAAGGAAGAGCGGCTTCATTGCGGTTGACTCCCGCAGGCCAATGGCAACGGCCCGTCACTCGCCGCTGCGGGCCGCGGGTCCGCCGGCCGCGGCTGGCGCGCGAGCCAGCTCGAGACCGCGGTAATGTCCTTGTCGGTCAGCCTGACGGCGATGGAGTGCATGCAATCCGGCGCGGTTGCATGACGTGTGCCGGAGCGCCAGGTGCCCATCTGTCCGGCGATATAGCTCGCGTGCAGGCCGAGCAGGCCCGGTATGCCCGGTTGCGCGCCGGTCAGCCGCGCGCCATGGCAGGCTGCGCAGGCGGGCAGTTTGCGGGCAGGGTCGCCGTGCGTGACGAGCCGCTGGCCATACTCCAGCACAGCCGGCGATACGTTGCCCGTGTCCGCATTCGGATAAGGCGGCTGCAGCTCGGCGAAGTACTGGCTGATCCTGTGCAGATAGTCATCCGGCAGAAACGCCAGCAGATAGCCCATCGGCGGATAGGTGCGGCCGCCGTCGCGAAACGAGATCAACTGGTTGAACAGGTAGTCCGCGGGCTTGCCGGCGATGCGCGGGAAGTAGTCGTTGTCGCGCCCCTGGCCTTGCACACCGTGACAGGAAGTGCAGGCTCGCACGCGCTCGTCCATCGCGGACGGCATGGGCGCTGCGGCGTCAGTGGCGGCGAGGGTCGCACAGGCCCACGTGGCGCAAATCAAAAACAGAATTGAAGATCCGATAGTTCTACGGTGCACGCCAAGCCTCGTCGGGGGAACGCGTTTTTTACGCATATTTCTCATGCATGCGAATACCGGTGCATGACAGCCCTTCAAACCTGCTTTAGACCGCGACAGCGAAACGGAGAATCAGAACGGATCAATTCAGAATAACTCGCGCCGTTGGATCAATACGGGGAGCATTTACTTTTCTAGTCAGTTGCCTGTGCGCAAACCCATGTGGAGTGAACGCCTCGGGTTTGCACGCATGATTTTTCTCAATCAATGTATGGCAACAGCGCACGGCGAGACTGCATGAATTTCCCGGAAGCGTCAGCGCCCGGGTAACAACCATTCACGCCGATACCGGGTAATCATAGGCGGCAACCTGAGCGCTTTCAACGTGGCTTGTTGCGGGCGGCGATTTTGGGCTTCAGGTTGTCGCTGTATGCATACGTGGCGTCAACTGAACAGGCGCACCAACGCAGCTCTTGCACTGCTGACCCGTTCGTTTTCGCCAGGCCGTCCCGGCAGCAGATGAAATTCGACCGCGGGCAATGCCGGCAGGCCCACGCCCGGCGGACATGCGACCACCCCGGTGCCGATCGACGATTCGTTCAGGCAGGCAATGCCGAGCCCGGCCTTCAACGCGAGTTGCAGACCCGCGACGCCCGAAGCGGAATGCGAGATCAGGTAGGGCACCCTGAGTTCGTCGAGCAGCTTCACGACAAAGCGCTGCAACTGGCAGGTGGACGGCAGCAGGACCAGCGGATAGGGTTTGCTCACGCGTGGATCAGCGTCGGCCGCAATCGCCCACAGCAGCTTCTCGCGCCGCACGACGGTGCCCTGCGCGCGGGTGCCGGCCGCTGCGCCACGCCGGTTGGCCGGCACGACGAGGCGCAACGACAGGCCGATATCGAATGCCGCGTCGTCCCCCGCGCTGTTGTCGATCACCGCACTCGGCAAAACGGTGACGTGCAGCTTCAGCCGCGGGTACTGCTCCGAGAACGTTTTCAGAATCCGCGCGATATCGTGCGGACGATAGTAATCGGTGATCGCGATACGCAATTCGCCGTCGAGCGAACGGCCTTGCAGGTCTTCGAACGCCGCTTCGCTCATCGCGAGGATGCGGCGCGCGTGATCGAGCAGCCGCGCGCCGGCCTGCGTGGCGCTAACCCCTTGCTTGCTGCGCACGAATAGCGGCTGGCCCGCGCGCTCTTCCAGCTTCTTCAACTGCTCGCTGACTGACGACTGCGACAGGAAAACCCGCTCCGAGCCCGCCGACACGCTGCCCGACTCGGCGACGGCGACAAAGGTCCGCAGTTGGTTCAAATCGAATCCACGTAAGCTCATGATTCGGAATCTCCGATGGAAGTCATCTGATTTTCCTGCTTTTCCGATGGTTGGTCCAGCCGTACGATGGCCTCCATTCATCCTTGCTGGGGTCATCATGGAACGCGAACTTTCAACGGCTGTGTCCGCCATCGGCGCGCGCGGCATTCATCACCGCTGGAAGGTGCTGGGGGTCGGCTTTGCCGCGAATGCGAGTTTCTCGGCGGCGTTTTCCGGCATTCCGACGACGGCAGTGTTTCTGCGCTCCGGGTATCACGTCGGCAATAGTGGCCTTGGGCTGGTGCTCGGGATGCTTGGGCTCGGCATAGCGGTCAGCGAATTGCCGTGGGGTTTGCTGACCGACCGTTGGGGCGACCGGCGCGTGCTGCTTCTGGGCCTCGGCGCAACCGCCGCGGCGCTGGCGGGCATGGCACGCTTTGTCGTGCCGCATGGCGCGGATGTGCCGGGTCTCCCGGTGCTGGCGCTCGGTTTGCTGCTGGTCGGGTTGTTGGGCGGCAGTGTTAACGGCTCGAGCGGCCGCGCTGTGATGGCGTGGTTTCGCGAAGGCGAACGCGGACTCGCGATGAGCATTCGCCAGACGGCGGTGCCCGCCGGCGGCGGTCTCGGTGCGCTGATGCTGCCGATGCTCGCGTCGCGCTTTGGGTTTGCCAGTGTGTATGGGGTGCTCGCGCTTCCATGCGTGGTGACAACAGCGTTTGCCTGGTTCTGGCTGCACGAGCCTCCGGCTGCCGAACACGCTGGCGCTGGCCGTTGCGACGCTGGTGCGGCGGCGTCGACGGCGACGGTGTCCCCGCTGCGCGACCTTGGCGTATGGCGTGTTGCGCTGGGCATTGGCGCGCTGTGCGTGCCGCAGCTCGCGGTGGTGACCTTCGCCACGGTGTTTCTGCATGACTTCAGCCGTGCCGGCGTGCTGCTGATCAGCGTGACGATGGCTGCCGTGCAAACCGGCGCTGCGATAGCGCGCGTCTGGAGCGGCGGCTGGACCGACCGGCGCGGCAACCGTCGTGCGTATATGCGGGCGTGCAGCCTGATCACGGCATTGCTGTTTGCGTTGCTCGCGCTGGCGGCGGCCGTGGCCGGCACACACCATGCCTTGACGACGTCGGTGTTCGCCGGACTGATTGTGCTTGGCGGCGTCAGCGCGTCGGCGTGGCATGGGGTGGCGTTCACGGAACTCGCAACGCTCGCTGGTACCCGCCGCGCTGGCACCGCACTCGCAATGGGCAACACGTTTGCCTTCTTGACGTTGTTCCTCACGCCGCTTGTGATTCCGCTGTTGCTGTCGGTCGGCTCGTGGCCGCTGGTGTGGGCGGTGGCCAGTGTGTTCGCGCTGATCGCGTTACCGGTGTTCCCGCGCGCCATTGCGGCCAGGACGGTCGCGGCGGCGCGGGCCTAGCCGCAGTCAGACCTTTGCTTCGTCAATTCCCACATCAAACTTCTGCAATCCTTATTGACGAGACTGAATTCTCAAGGTCAATGAGTCGATTCGGAAATCTCCGATTCTCCTTGTGTCCCGAAGTTGATTCTATGGACGCGCCTGCCGCGCCGCTCCGGCGCCATGAGTCGAACCGGGCGAGCAGGACGCGCGACGGCGCTTCCCCGAAGCGTTCGATCCGGGTACACATACAACAAACGGGAGAAATCACGGTCAAGCTTCGGGTCATACTGGCAGATACCGGCAGACGACCATCCGTTCGTCCTGCCCGGTGTCCGGTCCGCACTTTCCGTGTACGAGGACATCATGGTCGCGGGCGAGGCGACGAATCGCACTTCCTTGATCAATGTGCTGCAGTCGGTCCCCTGCGATGTGCTCGTCGCCGGTCTGACGACGCCGCAGACCGCCGGCACGATCGAGGACGGCGTGCGTTTCGTGAGACGCATCCGCCGCGACTGGCCAGCGGTCCAGGTCGTCGTGCTGACCGGTTTGACGAACGCCGCCATTCTGCGCTCCGTCGTTGCCGATGGAGCGGTGGGCATATTCGATCGGCACAGACGAAAAAAAACGCGGCCGGAGCCGCGTTAAAGATTGGAGACATCCTTCGATGAAGGAGTCACTTCTCGCTAGCAGAAGCATAGCGCCTGGATACGCAGAGATTGACAGCAAATTGCGCAATTAACTATTTTGAAATAGTGAAGGAAGCGTGGGCGCGGTGCCACTACGAAAATAGTCGACCGTGAAATCAACGAACGATCGTGTTTTCGCGGAGACGTGCCGACGTCCGGGATAGACGCGCGACACTTCCTTGCCGGTCCCTTTAATTCGGTAATCGGCCAACACCTGGACGAGTGTTCCGCTCAACAGATCCGCTGCCACGTGGTTCTCCGGCAGAATCGTGATAACCATGCTGGCGAGCGTCGCCCGGCGCAGCATCACGGCATTGTTGACCGGATAGGCCGGCTCAAGACTCCCGGTTGCTTCGCGGCCGTGCGCAGCGACAAAACTCCACTCGGCGTTGTGCAGGTTCGCCGAAGGCGCGAGGAACGTGTGCGCGGTGAGTTCCACCGGCGAGGCGGGCATCCCATGCGCCTCGATATAACCGTGCGAGGCAACCGCGATCGCCCGTACCTTGAACAGCGAGCGCTTGATCAAGGTTCCGCTGCTGACTTGTCCCGGCACCACGATGCCGATGTCGAAGCCGTCCTCGATCAGATCGACGGGCCGATGCAGCAGCGTCACGACAGCTTCACCTTCGGATGATGCGCGCGTTAACGGCTGCAGGAGCGGCGTCAGGCCACACAGCGAAAACGACGCGACTGCCACGAGCTTTAACGTGCCAGATGGGTCAGATGCGCTTTTCGAAACGGCTGACTCCATTGCATCGAGCTGCTCGTGGGTTGGCCGGCAACCCCCCGGCATAGGCCAGGCCGGCTTCCGTTAGCGACAGGCTGCGCGTCGTCCGGTTCACGAGCCGGGTTTTGAGGTGCGTTTCGAGTAACGCGACGTAGCGCGTCACGGCAGTGTTGGATAAATTCAGACTGGCCGCAGCCCGTCCGAATGAACCATTCACGTACACGCAAGCCGTGCAGCGTACCGCCGACACGCCGAACGGTTCGAGCCACCGGAACCAGTTCGGGTTGCAGGCCGACTATGCGCTGTCGCGTCGCACGGACCGCTACGCCGAGGGCGTCGCGCACGTCGGCGCGAAGGGCAATACGATCGGCACGCAAGTGTGCGGCACCGAGGCCCAGGCATCGGGCAGAAACCAGGTCGTCGTCACGACGGGTATCCGTCACCGCTTCTGAAGCGTCGTTGTTTGTCCGGGAAAGGTACCGCTTGCGGTGCCTTTTTTGCTGGCGCGAGCGAGACACATACTGCGGCGGCACGGGGGTGAACGTCAGCAGGGGATTTGCACTAGTATGTGGTGGCTCCGCGCGCGGCCTATCGTCTGGTGCGGCGGTGCACAAAGTCCGGAGAAAAATATGATTGCAATTCGGAAGCTGAGTCTGGCTCTCGTGCTGTGGGCGCTTGCATCGGGGATGGCCTTCGCGGATATGGTCGCGCTCAAGGCGGACCTCGAACCGTCGAGCGAAGTCCCGCCGCGCGTGAGTCACGGCCATGGCATGCTGAATGCAACGTTCGACACGTCGAGCAAGGCGTTGCAGTGGACGGTCACATACGAAGGTCTGTCCAGTCCCACCACGGGCGCTCACTTTCACGGCCCCGCGCCGGTCGGCCAGAACGCAAAAGTCCAGATTCCGATCGAGAAGAGCGCCCTGGCGAGCCCGATCAAAGGTTCAGCCACGTTGACGGATCAGCAGGTCACGGACCTGATGGCCGGTCAATGGTATTTCAATGTCCACACCGTGCAGAACCCGTCGGGGGAGATTCGCGGTCAGGTGTTGCCTGCCAACTAGGCAGCGTGATCCGGCCGGTGGCCGCGGCCTGGCGGTCCTGAAACGCGAGCGGCCGGCCGTGGAGCGTGCGCCTCGGCGTGGCGGCTGCCGCGATTCCAGGCTCATCTCGGCGAGATTAGAACGGATCGTCCAGCGACTCGGCAGCGAACACACGTACCATGACGCGAAAGTTGCCTCCCGTTCCTGGAGCGTGTCCTGATGAGTTGGCAAAGTGCTCTCGCATGCTGGTATCTGCGCCGGCAGTTCAGACCGGCGACGCTCGAGACCGAGCTCAATGTCGAGGCCGCCCGTGCCGTGACGGCAAAGCGCGTGTGGTCGCCGAAGGTTCCGCCCGGCTGGCACCTGCGTGAGCTATACGGTCCCGGCGAGCCGTTGCGCGGCGAGTGGCTCGAACCGGCTGTTACCGGCACCATCGATACCGCCGGCGCTACCGGCACTAGAGGTACCCCCACCATTCTCTATATGCACGGCGGCGGCTATTACTTCTGCTCGCCGCGTTCGCATCGCTCGCTCGTGTTCGGGCTGGCCACGCGGGCAGGCGCGCCGGCGTTCTCGCTCGACTACCGGCTCGCGCCCGAGCATCGCTTTCCGGCTGCACTGGACGACGCGATGACGGCCTACCGTTATCTGATAGCCGGCGGCACGCCCGCCGGGTCGATCGTGATTGCAGGCGATTCGGCGGGCGGCGGTCTCGCGCTGGCGACCCTCGTCGCGTTGCGCGATGCCGGCGATCCGCTACCGGCCGGCGGCCTGCTGTTCTCGCCGTGGACCGATCTGGCCGCAAGCGGCGCGTCTATCCGCACCAATGACGGCGTCGATCCGATGTTCAGCGGTTCCGCCGTCGGCCGCGCCGCGCGGGTGTATCTGGGTGACGCGCCGGCAAACCACCCGTACGCGTCGCCGGTCTACGCGGATCTGCAAGGGTTGCCGCCGCTCTTCATTCAGGCGGGCAGCACGGAAGTGTTGCTGGACGATTCGCGGCGCGTGGCCGAGAACGCGCTTGCCGCCGGCGTGGCGGTCGAGCTGCAGGTCTGGCCGAAGATGCCACACGTCTGGCAGATCTTCGCGCCCTTCATTCCCGAGGCGCGCCGGGCGCTGGACGGCGCCGCGGGCTTTGTGCGCGAGGTGACGGCCACCCGCACCGGTCAACCGTCGAGTGCAATGTCGATCGCCTGATAGGCGGACTTGACCTGCTCCGGGCCGTATTGGCGCTCGAGCCGACGCACCGTGAAATGGCCATGGGCAACCAGCTGGAAGTGGTCCATGAAGACGGTGTTGACCATCGCGCCCAGCACCGCGCCGATTGCCGGAATCGACTTGGCGGCGATCTGCTCGCTCACCTGGACGGAAAAGCGCGAAGCGATCGTGTTGAGCAGGCGCAACAGCGCCGCCGAGCCGTGCGCGGTGAAGCCTTTCGTCGCGATTTCCGACGAGGCCTTCGACACGGCCTGCGCCAGCGCACCGCGCATGATGAAGTAGCCGTAGTCGGCGTCGTCGTCCGCTTTCGACGTGCCGCCCATCCCCAGGACCGTCAGACACTGCAACTGGGTGTCGATCGACGACAGGTCTTCGCCCTCGCTGCGCGCGATATCGCAGATCGAACGGAACATCAGCGTAGTCGTGACCGGCAACTCCACCGGCAACGCGAACAGCCCGAAAGCGCCGCCCGCGGCGCCGGTCGTCGCCACCGCAAACTTGTGCAGCAGATTGCTGGGTTTGTCCGGCGCCGCCAGCGGCGCGGCGGCATCCTGG
Organism: Paraburkholderia sp.; assembly: GCA_035948995.1. Classification (GTDB taxonomy): domain Bacteria; phylum Pseudomonadota; class Gammaproteobacteria; order Burkholderiales; family Burkholderiaceae; genus Paraburkholderia. The sequence goes on from DASZIR010000129.1 coordinate 16,927, forward strand.
CGCCCGAGCGTGCGCAGGGCGATCTGCAGGCACTTGCGCAACGCGAGCTGCGTGGCGTCGTTCACTTTTTCATTGGCGACGGCGGGCATCCGCGACAGCAGCTTTTCGAGCGGCGCACCGACGATGCTGGCGAGTTTCATCGCCAGCGCGGGGCTTTCCAGCTCGTGTTTTGCGCGTCTCAGTGCGTTCAGGTCCGCGGCGGACAAGCTCTGTTCGGCCAGCGTTGTGGACTCCATGTGCCTCCCTGGTTGCAGGCGAATTCTTTGGATAATCGGAGCGGCAGCGCACTGCGTCTACGCCGCCAGATGCCAGTTTAGAGCGCCATAACATGGTATGATTCCCTATTGTTTGACGCGTCAATTGTTGCGCTATCAAAAAAATGGCTGTCCATACTGCGGCTCACCATTCGAGTGGGCAAGTCTTGCCGTTCCGGGAATCGCTCATGGCGATGCTCGGCGTTTCTTTCGTGACGATGCTCGTCGCGCTCGATCAAACCGTCGTCGGCACTGCGCTGCCTACGATCGTGGCCGAACTCAAAGGCTTCGAGCTGTACGCATGGGTCGCCACCTCCTACCTGCTGACCTCGGTCATCACCGTGCCGATCTTCGGGCGCCTCGGCGATTACTACGGGCGCAAGCCCTTCGTGATTGCCTCCATCGTGGTGTTTACTGCGGCGTCCGTCCTGTGCGGCATGGCCAACAGCATGCTGTTTCTCGTGCTGGCGCGCGGTCTGCAGGGCATCGGCGGGGGCATGCTGGTCGGCACCGCGTTTGCCTGCATTCCCGACCTCTTCCCCGATTCAGTGGTGCGTCTGCGCTGGCAGGTGATGATGAGTTCGGCGTTCGGCATTGCCAACGCGATCGGGCCGTCGCTTGGGGGCTTCCTCACGCAATACTACGGCTGGCGCTCGGTGTTCTACGTGAATCTGCCGGTCGGCCTGTTGTCGCTATTCTTTGTGTGGCGCTTCCTGCCGCATTTGCGGCACGTGGCGCATAAAGGCAAAATGCGCCTCGATTGGCCCGGCGCGTTGTTGATCGCGCTGTCGCTCGGCTCGCTGCAACTCTTCGTCGAGATGCTGCCCAAACATGGCGTGACGTCGACGGCAGCCGCCTTGCTGGCTGTCAGCGTGGCATCCGCGTACGCCCTGTGGAAATGGGAAAAGCGCTGTCCGACGGCCATTTTGCCGGTCGACATGTTCCGCAACCGCAGCCTTGCCGCGTTGTTCACGCTGGCGCTGCTCGGCGGCTTCACGATGTTTTCGCTACTGTTCTATGCACCGCTGCTGTTCCAGGGCGGTTTCGGCATGTCGCCGAAAGAGGCGGGGCTCGTGATCACGCCGCTGGTCGTGTTCATTACGATCGGCAGCATCGCCAACGGCCGGATCGTGTCGCGCGTGCGCAATCCGAATCTGATGCTGTATGTCGGCTTCACGCTGCTCGCGCTGTCATGCCTCGGTGTGGTGCTGGCGACGCGCGCCATGCCGCAATGGCTGCTGATGTCGTTCATGGTGCTCGGCGGCCTCGGGCTCGGATTCGTGATGCCGAACCTGACGATCTTCGCGCAGCAAACCGCCGGCCGCGAGCATCTTGGGATTGCGACGGCGCTACTGCAATCGCTGCGGATGATCGGCGGGATGATAGGCACTGCGCTGACCGGCACGCTGGTGACTCACATGTACGCGAGCGGCGTGCGCAGCGCGCTGGAGCACGATCAGGCCACGCACTGGTTCTCCGATCTCGGTGACCCGCAGATCCTCATCAATCATGATGCACAGGCTACGCTGCTCGGGCAGTTGACGCATGCCGGCCACAACGGTGCGATGCTGCTCGAGTCGGCGCGCGAAGCGCTCGTCGCGGCGATTCATCTGGGTCTCGCGCTGGCCGCTGTCATCGCCGTCGTGTCGATCTGGCAGAGCCGTCGTGTGCCGCCTATCAGGCTTCACCGTCAGGTTGAGCCGGTCATCCACGCAGATTGATTTTCGAACTCCCGCATCATCGGTACACCATGGAAGAACAGGATCGCGTCGCCATCCTTCAGCAATTCGGCCGCACCTATCGGGCGTTCATGTCGGCGTTCGAGACGCAGGTCGGGCATCCCCTGCCACGTTGGAGGGTGATGCTGGCCTTGCACGACCAGGGCGGCGAGTCTTCGCAGAAGCGTCTTGTCGAGCGCCTGCGGGTCGACCCCGGCGCGCTGACCCGGCAGTTGAAGG
>DASZIR010000130.1:0-5976 GCA_035948995.1 Paraburkholderia sp.
CGTCGAGGATCTCGGCGGCGGCATGACGGCAATTTTCCGGCTCGAGAACGGGTTCAACGTGAACACCGGCGCGTTCAGTCAGGGCGGCCGGGAGTTCGGCCGGCTGGCCTATGTGGGTCTGTCCGACGACCGTTTCGGCACACTGACGCTAGGGCGGCAGGGCGAAGAAGTGGGCGACTACATCGGCGCCTTATCCGCCAATGGCACCTTGCCTGGCGGCATCCTGTTCCCGCATCCGGGAGACCTGGACAACAACGGCATCGATTTTCACCTCAACAACGCCGTCAAGTATGTGTCGCCGACCATCGCCGGCTTGACCGGTATCGCAACCTATAGTTTTGGTGGAGTCGCGGGCGACTTTGCGCAGAACAGCGCCAAATCCTTTGCGCTTCAATACGTGAATGGCAGCTTGCAACTGGTGGGCGCGTATACCTCGATCGACCATCCTGCCACCGCCGTACCGGAAGGGGTGTGGACGGCTACCAACACCGTCGACGGCAACTATGGTCTCGCCGCCAGCAGCTACAAGGTGTTCGGCTTGGGCGCCGCATACACTTTCGGCGCGGCGAAGCTTAGCGCCGACTGGACGCACACGCAGTTCGGCGGCCTCGACCCGACCACTGGCGCGAAGATCGATGGACATGTGACATTCAATATCGGCGAGGTCGTGGCCAGTTACATGATTACGCCGACGCTGCAACTGGGTGCTGCGTACAGTTATACCGAAGGGAATGTCTCGGCGACCGGACAGGAACCGCGCTATAACGAGGTCGATGCGAGCGCGGACTACTTCCTCTCCAAGAGCACCGATGTCTATGCATCCGCAACTTATATGCATGCCGGAGGCGGTGCTGTCGCCGATCTCGCTCCGGTGCTGGAAGCCTCGAGTTCGCCCAATCAGGTCGCGCTGCGTCTCGGGATCCGCAAAAAGTTCTAGGTCTGTGGCGGCGAGCTATCGCCGCACGGCCGCCGCTGCGGACTTATACAGCCCGGAACAGATCGCGCGCCAGTGAGCAAAGTAACGTGGTAGTCGCCGATTCGTCATGCAAGCGGCGGCTCATGATGATCGGCGACGCGACATTGGCCGCCGCAATCGGCCGGTACACGACGCCGTGCGCACGCAAACCGTTCACGCTTTCCGGCACGAGCGATACGCCGACCTGCGCCGCGACCAGACCCAACGCGGTCTGCAATTCCCTCACTTCATGAATCGCCTTTGGCTCGAGTGCATGGTCATGCATCGCCGATAGTTGCTGGTCCGCATAACTCGGCCGCGGCGTGCTCGGATAGACGATCAGGGTTTCCTGCGCGAGCGCGGCGAGCGTCAGCGGCTTTTTTTGTCGCGCAAGCGGATGATCTTGCGGCAGTGCGGCAATCATCCGTTCCTCGACCAGCACTTCGCGCGCCAACTGCGCATCGTCGAAACGCAGGCGGCCGAAGCCCACATCGATGCGGCCGCCTTTGAGCGCACCCAGTTGCTCGATAGTGAACATTTCGATCAGCGACAGCTCGATATGCGGCGCCGCTTCACGGAACGCGCGGATTACCGCGGGCAGCGCGCCGTATAGCGTCGACGGTACGAAGCCGATCACGATGCGCTCGGCCAGTTGCGCAAGACGCCGCGTGAGCGGTGCGAGCTCGTCGGCTTCGTCGATCAGGCGCTTCGCCTGCGCATAGAAGATGCGGCCGGCTTCAGTCAGCCGTAACGGCCGCGAGCCGCGTTCGAACAGCGCCAGGCCGACGCTTTCCTCGATCTGCTGGATCTGGCGGCTAAGCGGCGGCTGGGTCATATGCAGGCGATTGGCGGCCCGCGTGATGTTCATTTCTTCCGCAACTGCAATGAAGTAGCGGAGCTGGCGAAGTTCCATGCATACCTCTGAGGTATGGAAGTAGTCGGAATGGGTGTTGGACTGCTTCGCGGGTTTGTTCCTAATATGGTGACCTCAGGAAAGCAGTTCTGGAGCGCAACGAATGATAGCAACACCCGTGAAGATCGAGAGCGTGGAGACGATCCTCGTCGACGTGCCGACGATCCGTCCGCACCGGCTCTCGGTCGCAACAATGAACTGCCAGACGCTCGTGCTGGTGCGCATTCGCTGCGCCGACGGCGCGGTTGGCATGGGCGAGGGCACTACCATTGGCGGCCTCGCGTACGGCGAGGAAAGTCCGGAAAGTATCAAGGTCAACATCGATACCTACTTTGCGCCATTGCTCGAAGGCATGGATGCGACCCGTCCAGGCGCCGCCATGGCGAAGCTGCGCGCGCTGTTTCAGGGTAACCGTTTTGCAAAATCCGCCATTGAAACCGCGTTGTTCGACGCACAGGCGCAGCGCCTCGGCGTGCCGCTATCCGAGTTGTTCGGCGGTCGTGTACGCGATTGCGTGGACGTTGCGTGGACGCTCGCGAGCGGCGACACGCAGCACGATATCGAAGAAGCCGAGCGCGTGTTCGAAGCGAAGCGTCATCGTGTGTTCAAGCTGAAGATCGGCTCGGGCGCCGTAGCCGACGACGTCGCGCATGTCGTCGCGATCAGAAGAGCGCTGGAAGGGCGCGCCGAAGTGCGGGTCGACGTGAATCAGGCGTGGACCGAATCGGAAGCGATCTGGGCCGGAAGACGTTTCGCTGATGCGGGCGTCGCTCTGATCGAACAGCCGATTGCAGCGGAGAATCGCGCAGGTCTCAAACGCCTGACGGATCTTGCGCAGGTGCCGATCATGGCAGACGAAGCACTGCATGGGCCGGCGGACGCCTTTGCCATCGCTAGCGCGCGTGCCGCAGATGTATTCGCGGTGAAGATCGCCCAATCGGGCGGCCTGACCGGTGCTGCGCACGTAGCGGCGATCGCCTCCGCTGCGAATATCGACCTGTACGGCGGCACGATGCTCGAAGGCGCGGTGGGCACGATCGCTTCCGCGCAACTTTTCAGCACGTTCGCCGAACTGAAGTGGGGCACCGAATTGTTCGGGCCGTTGCTGTTGACCGAAGAAATTCTCACCGAACCGCTGCGCTACGAGAATTTTGCCTTGCAGCTTCCGCAAGGGCCAGGCCTCGGCATCACACTCGACTGGAACAAGATCGACCGTCTGCGTCGCGATACACGAAAGGGCGCAAGCGTCACTACGAACTGACGGTTCGCCCGTTAGCCGTCTGGAACATTAAACGAAGGAGATACCCCATGAACAGGCAGACCATCGACGCGCTGTTGCAGAAGATCAACGACAGCGCTACCCGTGAAGGTAATCCGCGCACGAAGCAGGTCGTCAACCGTATCGTGCGCGATCTGTTCTATACGATCGAAGACCTCGACGTGCAGCCGGCCGAATTCTGGACCGCTCTCAACTATCTCGGCGAAGCGGGCAAGAGCGGCGAGCTGGGCCTGCTGGCCGCGGGCCTTGGTTTCGAGCATTTTCTCGATCTGCGTCTCGATGAAGCGGAAGCGAAAGCCGGTATCGAAGGCGGCACGCCGCGCACGATCGAAGGACCGCTGTATGTGTCCGGCGCGCCGGTGTCCGAGGGCCATGCGCGGCTCGATGACGGCACCGATCCCGGTCAGACGCTGGTGATGCGCGGCCGCGTGCTCGGCGAAGACGGTAAGCCGCTGGCCAACGCGCTGGTTGAAGTGTGGCACGCGAACCATCTCGGCAACTACTCGTACTTCGACAAATCGCAATCGGCCTTCAATCTGCGCCGCTCGATTCGCACGGATGCCGGCGGCAATTACAGCTTCCGCAGCGTGGTGCCGGTCGGCTATAGCGTGCCGCCGCAAGGTCAGACACAACTGTTGCTCGATCAGCTTGGCCGTCATGGGCATCGTCCGGCGCATATCCACTTCTTCGTCTCGGCACCGGGCTTTCGCAAGCTGACTACGCAGATCAACATCGACGGCGATCCGTATCTGTGGGACGACTTTGCGTTCGCCACCCGCGATGGTCTCGTGCCGGCGGTCAGGCAGACCGAGGGCGGAGAAGGCAAGCCGTACGGCGTGGAAGGCAGTTTCGCGCTGATCGATTTCGACTTCACGCTGTTCAAGGAGCGCGACAACCTGCCGGGCGCCGAAGTCGAGCGTTTGCGCGCCGAGGCCTGAAGCGCATACGAATACCGTTGATTGTTACCGGCCTCGGTGCGCGCTTTGCCGCGCGGCCGGGGCTTTTTGCCCAGGAAGGAGCAAGCGATGCTGTTTCACGTAGAAATGACTGTCCATTTGCCGCCTGATATGGACGCCGAGCGCGCGGCGAAGCTGAAGGCCGATGAAAAGGCGATGTCGCAGAAGCTGCAGGACGAGGGTGTGTGGCGGCATCTATGGCGTATCGCTGGCCGCTACGCGAATATCAGCATATTCGACGTCGAAAGCCCGTCGCAATTGCACGATGTGCTGAGCCAGTTGCCGTTGTTTCCGTATATGGAAGTTGAAGTGCGGGCGCTATGCCGGCATGCGTCGTCGATTCGTGACGGAGATCGTTGACAGGCGCAGCAGTATGCGCTTGAAAAAGTCCGACAGGCCCACGCCCCACACAACACTCCAGACCTCCACCGGGAACACCGTTCACCACCCGAGTCCCTTTCGTTTACGACCGTATTATTTGGAAAGGCGGCGCAATGCGGCGCTACCTAAAGCCCCTGAGCGTCTTGCCGATAACGTGAATGTCGACGACAGGGAGGTCGGACAGCAATGTTCATCGCAAAACGCCGGGCACTCATGTTTGCGGCTTGCGCTCTTGGCGCCGGATGCTCGAGCGTGCCCCCGACACAGATAGTTGAAACGGGTTTGTGCGTGACTTCACCGAACCTGGTTACGCCGACTGGGAAGAGGTCAAGCACACTCTATTCATCGAACGGCGTGGTCGGCACGGAACAGGCGTTCGTACCGGATCTGATTGCACTCCGCGAGTGCGACGCATCCGGTTCACACTGCGTGGAAGGCGTCGCCAAAGCAGTCGTCTCAATCGCGGTTCAGAAGCTGCATGGCGACAAGGCGACTTTGAGTGTCAGCGTGTCCTACGACGCCGGCCGCCGCCAGAGCATCGAATCGAAGACGCCAGCTTCGACGATGCCCGCTTCCCGCGACACCGACGCCGGTGCGGACGCGATCCTGCAGCACACGTCGTTTTCAAAGAGTGCGGTAATCAAGCTGGGGCAAATGAGGCAGGTACGGTTGCCCAACGACGTCCGGCTCCAGGTATGCGTGGCGTTGCCCGACGCAAATGGCTTCCCGGCGCCCGGCCGCTGTGATTTCACCGCCATTCAGTTTGACCGGCGTGTCGAAGACTCCGTCAGTCCGCTCTAGACTGCCGTAGCGGTCAAACTGAATAACCAAACACCAGGCGTGTCACTGCGCGACAGCTCCGGCTGCGTTTGCTCCACGTCCGAAGGCAAATTGAAAGAATTTGCGACGATCTCGCGCCAGAGTCGATCGCCCTGCAGCTCCATCCTCCCGTCACCCAACCCAGCCTGAGAACGCCGCTGGGTTTGCCCTACCGCAAGTGTAGGGAGGTGACCCATCCCAGGCTTCGTCGCTCATCTGCAGAATCCAGATACGGGTCAGTGTTGAGGTGTGACCAGCCCGCATTCGCTGTAGAGCATGACGTCCAGCGCGTCTCGCGCTGGCTGACCCCTGGGACGGAGGTCATATGTTCAGTACCCACGCATGTCGCAGTGTCGCCGCACTGCTGTTCCTGCTATTCGCAGTTCCTTCGTTTGCCCAGTCGTTCCGCGTGCAATGCCCGCCAACTACGCCGGCTCATCCGACGGCGCTGCCAGCCGGTGTAGGGGAGCCCGCGTACACCGGGCCGTCCTACACGGGACAGACCTCCGTGTCGACAGGCGTCGTGAACGGGGCGATCAAGTGCCAGCAGATCTCGGGCGGAGACGGATACGCGACGATGGGCAACGGCGTGCAGACCTACCTGTTCGCTTTCGGTCCGTTGTCGGGGCTCGCCGACATCAAGGCAGGTCTGCCCGGCACACAGTTCGCCTCG
>DASZIR010000131.1:0-4913 GCA_035948995.1 Paraburkholderia sp.
GAAGACCACCGTACGGCCTGACACCCTGCGCTGGAACAGGCAGCGCTGGGTCGACGCTGAAAATCGCAACGACAAAACGTTGCTCAAGGCGGCTTAGTCGCCCGGGAATCCTCGTCCCTTTAGGGCGAGGAGGAAGTCAACTGCCACACAAGTTCGTCGCCCGCGCGCCAGGAAGGCACCAGCATGTCAACCGGAATGACGCGCAGGGACGTGCCAATGATGATGAGGATGTCCTCGACGCGCAGCCGCTCCAGCTCTTCTGCCAGGATGTGATAGCCTGGGCTAGTCCCCCCGAAAAACACGACTTCCGGCTTGACCGGCTCAACGTCTCCGCAGCGCGGGCAGGCAAGTGTCGGGGCGATTGGCGCCGACCCGATGCTGAACGTGCGGAAGCAGTTGTCGCACAGCATCGTGGTGAGCTCGCCGTGCAGGTGCGTCACGCCCTGCGCGTCCGCACCGCTCGAGCAGGTCGGCCAGAAGCTGGAGGGGCTATCAATGAGGCTCCCGATTCGGCCTTAGCAACTCCTTAACAGAACGGCTAGCGTTGCGGTAACGGGTGTGTTGGGTCTGACGGCGTCGATCGGCACCGCTTGGGCTGCACCCTTGCGTCTCGCTGAAATTCAGACGAAAGACCGGCAGAGGCACAAGTACACGTGCGCCACCGGCAAGATCCTGCAGGTGACCTACTGGAACGCGGCCAACGGACAGAGCTTTGCGCTCGTGCCGGTGAAAGGACAGCCGATGCTGTTCGTCAACACGCTGTCGGCGTCCGGCGCAAAATACCAGGCGGGCAGCTATACATGGTGGACCAAGGGCCCGCGCGCCGACCTGTACGACGCGACGGCGGGTGAAAACGCCCCGCGGATTTTGTCCGGCTGCGTCACCATCGTCCGGTAGTTCAGTCCTGTAGTCTGCCTGTCCAGCCGGCACTACGGTTTCGTGGTGCGGCCTGCATTGGCCCGCGTTGCCCCGGCGGCGCTCTCCGCGCGCCAATGTGGCGCCTACGCCGTGATCGTTTCGCGCCCGCCCTGCGCCCCGCCTCATCCCGCACCGCCGCACGGCCCACCTCATTGCCGCCCTGCGCGCAACTTTTCCTCCCAGGTAGTAAGCTGTTCGACGCGCCCACCGCTTCGTGCGTGGGCGCGCCTGTCATCGTCTTCGATCATCCGTTCCCGGATCCCACTGCGTGGGCGTGCGGCCCACGCTCGTTCGTCAAGCGAGACTCTCAATGAAAGCATCGGATCTGTTCGTCAAGTCGCTGGAAGCCGAAGGTATCGAATATGTGTTCGGCATTCCAGGTGAAGAAAATCTCGATCTCCTCGAATCGCTGCGCCGCTCCAGGATCAGGCTGGTCCTCACCCGTCACGAGCAGGCGGCGGGTTTCATGGCGGCGACCTACGGGCGCCTTACGGGCCGCATTGGCGTGTGTCTGTCGACACTCGGGCCCGGCGCTACCAACCTGGTGACCGCCGCCGCGTACGCGCAACTGGGCGGCATGCCGATGCTGATGGTCACCGGCCAGAAGCCGATCAAGACCAGCAAGCAAGGGCACTTCCAGATTGTCGACGTGGTGCGGATGATGGAGCCGCTCACCAAGTACACGCGGCAGATCGTCTCGATCGGCAATATTCCGGCGCTGGTGCGCGAAGCGGTGCGTCAGGCGGAGGAAGAGCGGCCCGGCGCCGCGCATCTGGAATTGCCTGAAGACGTCGCGGACGAAGAGGGCGACGGCAAACCGATTCCAAAGAGCTACAGCCGCCGTCCGATTGCCGAAGAAAAGGCGATTGCGCGGGCGGTCGAAGCCATCACGAGCGCGAAGCACCCGCTCCTGATGATCGGCGCGGGCGGCAATCGCAAGACCACCACCAAGATGCTGCGCGAATTCGTCGACCAGATCGGCATTCCGTTCTTCACCACCCAGATGGGCAAGGGCGTAATCGACGAGTCGCATCCCCTGTGGCTCGGCAACGCGACGCTCTCGGATGGCGACTTCGTCCACCGTGCAATCGATCAGGCCGACTGCATCATCAATGTCGGGCACGACGTGATCGAAAAGCCGCCGTTTTTCATGCGCGGCGCCGACGCGGGCGAGAAGACGGTGATTCACGTGAACTTTCTCGGCGCCGAAGTCGACCCGGTGTATTTCCCGCAGATCGAAGTGGTGGGGGATATCGCCAATGCGGTGTGGCAATTGAAGGAGAGTCTCAAACAGCGCCAGGAGCACTGGGACTTTGCGCGCTTCAAGGAGATCAAGGAGCACTTCGAGGCGCATCTGGTCAAGGGGCAACTCGACGACCGCTTTCCGATGTACCCGGTGCGCATCGTCAACGACGTGTATGAGACGACGCCGGTCGACGGCATCGTGTGTCTCGACAACGGCATGTACAAGATCTGGTTCGCGCGCTACTACCGGGCCCACGAACCGAATTCGCTGCTGCTCGACAACGCGCTCGCCTCGATGGGTGCGGGGCTGCCGTCGGCGATCGCCACCAAGATCGTCCATCCGGACCGCAAGGTGATGGCCGTTTGCGGTGACGGCGGTTTCATGATGAATTCGCAGGAGCTCGAGACAGCGGTGCGTCTGAAGCTCGATCTGGTGGTGCTGATTCTGCGCGACGACGCGTTCGGGATGATCCGCTGGAAGCAGGAGAACATGAATTTCCCCGACTACGGGATGACACTGCAGAACCCCGATTTCGTTGACTACGCAAAGAGCTACGGCGCGCAGGGTCATCGCATCACGACGGCGGCTGAATTCGCGCCGTTGCTGCGCGAGTGCTTCGCGACACCGGGCGTGCATGTGATCGACCTGCCGATCGACTACTCGGACAACGAGCGCGTGCTGAACCGCGAGATCAAGCGGCTGAGCGCACAACTCTGAACGCAGCCGGGGCATGCGGCTCGCTGCATGAAACGGCTTGGGACCGGTTGGAACTGGTTGGAACCGGTTGGAACTGGTTTGGACAGATCGCTTCAAGGAGAACGTGTCATGTTGCAGAAGACTTACCCGTACTACCTGGCCAATGTAGCGGTGGCGGCCAATACCGATCTCGAAGTCACCGACAAGTTCAGCGGCGAGGTGGCCACCCGCGTCGCGATGGCCGATGCGACTGCCATCGACAAGGCAATCGGTCACGCAGTCGAGGCGCTGCCCGCGCTGCGCGATTTCCCCCCGTTCAAGCGTCAGGCGGTGCTGGAACACTGCGTGAGCCGCTTTCGTGAACGCTACGACGAGCTGGCGATGGCGCTGTGCATCGAAGCCGGCAAGCCGATCAACGACTCGCGCGGCGAAGTCACGCGGCTCATCGATACGTTCAAGGTGGCCGCGGAGGAAGCGGTGCGCATCGACGGCGAGATCATCAATCTGGAGATTTCGCCGCGTGCGAAGGGCTATCACGGCTATGTGAAGCGCGTGCCGATCGGGCCGTGCTCGTTTATCTCACCGTTCAATTTTCCGCTGAATCTGACCGCGCACAAGGTGGCGCCGGCGCTGGCCGCGGGCGTGCCGTTCGTGCTCAAGCCGGCGAGCCGCACGCCGGTCGGCGCACTGATCATGGGCGAGATCCTCGCGGAAACCGATCTGCCCAAGGGCGCATTTTCGGTCCTGCCGGCCCATCGCGACGGCGCGGACCTGTTCACCACCGACGAGCGCTTCAAGCTGCTGTCGTTCACCGGCTCGCCCGCGGTCGGCTGGGAATTGAAGAAGAAAGCCGGCAAAAAGAAGGTGATCCTGGAGCTGGGCGGCAACGCGGCGGCGATCGTCGATGGAGACCAGGGCGGCAAGCTCGACTACGTCGTCGACCGGCTGGCGTTCGGCGCGTTCTATCAGTCGGGGCAGAGCTGTATCGGCGTGCAGCGCATTCTCGTGCACGCAAGCATTTACGACGCGCTGCGCGACAGGCTGATTGCGAAGACCCGGTCGCTGATCATGGGCGATCCGAAGAACGAGAAGACCTTCGTCGGGCCGATGATCTCCGAGTCGGAGTCGAAGCGGCTGGCTGGCTGGATGGAGAGCGCGGTGCTGGCAGGCGCGAAGATTATCGCGGGCGGCAAGGTGGAAGGTGCGATGTTCGAGGCGACGCTGCTCGAGGATGTGAAGCGCGATACGGATCTTTACCGCAAGGAAGCCTTCGGTCCGGTGGCGATCCTCGAGCGCTTCGATGACTTCGACGCGGCGCTTGCGAGCGTCAACGATAGCGACTTCGGCCTGCAGGCGGGCGTGTTCACGGATTCGCTGGCTCACGCGCACCGTGCGTGGGACCGGCTCGAAGTGGGCGGGGTCGTGATCAACGACGTGCCGTCGTTCCGGGTGGACAACATGCCGTACGGCGGCGTCAAGGATTCGGGGTTGGGGCGGGAGGGCATCCGCTACGCGATCGAGGATATGACCGAAATGCGCCTGATGGTGATGCGCGAGACGTGGTGAGGGTCGCGCCCAAGGCCGCCGGGGAGGGCGCCGGGGCCCGCCGCGGCCGGTTGGCGGTGCATTGGGTTGCCGGATGCCGTCCCGGTGCCGCGGACGACGCAGACGCCCTGGCCGGCGTCCGCGCCGCCGTGACTGACTGTCACAGGACTGTCGTGTGCGTGCCCTAGGCTGATCGGGCTCGCGGCCTTTCACGGCGCGCTGCCGGCCGTCTGGGTGGGCGGTAAGCAGAAAGCGGACGGGTGCGCCATGAGTGTTTTTGCTGAAGTGCTACAATACCGGCCTTTCCGGCGGGTGTTTCCGTCGGCCGGAGCCGGCTGCATGCTTCCCTGACTAGATCGGGTACCGTGCGGCACGCCGTGGCTCCGCTTCATCCTGATGCCCTCCGCGGCCCCGGCCGCTGCCGCGCCCCCCGCGCAGGCGCATTTTTAGCGAAAGCCACCATGTCCGACACAGCCGTCACGCCCAGTACCGCGACCTTTGACCAGTT
>DASZIR010000132.1:0-5031 GCA_035948995.1 Paraburkholderia sp.
ATCTCGTTCTGGGAATACCTGACCGACCGCATTTCGTGCAGCGATCAAATACCCCTTCTGCCTCACCTCGTCGAACAACGCATCGCTCTCTCTGCTTGAGCAGGATGCCGGCGCACGCCCCGAGTTATTGAGAACGTACGAAAAAACCCCGCAAGTCGTTGACTTTACGGGGTTTCTCGGAATGCTGCGGCTCATGCCGGAACAACTTTTGGTGCCCAGGGCCGGACTCGAACCGGCACGCCTTGCGGCGGGGGATTTTGAGTCCCCTGCGTCTACCTGTTTCACCACCTGGGCTTGTCTCGCGACGCGCGCGCATAGGGTTGCGCGCGGCGGGAAACGCAGATTATGTCTGAAAATGCGGCGCCGGGCAAGTTGCCTGCCACGGACCTGACTCCCGCCGTCACCGGCAAGCTCCCGCTCACCCAGGATCTGGCGGCCGCCCCGCCGCCCCACCTTAAACCGTCCGCGAGAAGCGCTCCATGGTCTGCTGGTCGAGATACCGGTCGAACACCATCGCGATGTTGCGCACCAGCATCCGCCCGGCCATCAGCACTTCGAGCTTGCCGTTCCCGACCGATACCAGCCCGTCGTCAGCAAAACCGCGCAGCCGTTCCAGTTCGGTTGCGAAAGTCTCGGTGAAGCGGATGACGTAGGCTGCTTCGAATTCGTCAAAGCGCAGTTCGAGGTTGCACATCAGTTGCGTGATGATGTCGCGGCGCAGGCGGTCGTCGGCGGTGAGGCGCACGCCGCGCGCGACGGCAAGGCGGCCCGCATCGATCGCGGCCGCGTAGCCGGGCAGATCCTTGGCGTTTTGCGCGTACACATCTCCGACCTTGCCGATCGACGAAGCGCCGAAGCCGATCAGGTCGCACTCCGCACGCGTGCTGTAGCCCTGAAAATTCCGGTGCAGGGTGCGTTGCGCCTGCGCACGCGCAAGTTCGTCGCCGGGCAAGGCGAAGTGGTCCATGCCGATGTAGACATACCCCGCGCTCGTCAGCCGCTCGACCACGAGCCGCAGAATCGCCAGACGCACAGCGGGCGACGGCAGCGCCGACGCGTCCATCTGCCGCTGCATCTTGAAGAGCTGCGGCATATGCGCATAACCGAACACCGACAGACGCTCAGGCGCGAGCGCAAGTATCGTGTCGAGCGTCCGGCTGAAGCTGTCGACAGTCTGATGCGGCAGCCCGTAGATCAGGTCGACGCCGATCGAGTGAAAGCCGGTGGCACGTGCGGCACGCATCACCGACGCGGTCATCTCGAGCGGCTGGATACGATTGATGGCCTGCTGGACCATCGGATCGAAATCCTGCACGCCGAGACTCAGGCGGTTAAAGCCCAGATTGCGCAAATGCACGATGGTTTTCGGAGATGCCTCGCGCGGGTCGACCTCAATCGAAAATTCGCCTGACGCGTCGGGGCTCAGCGAGAAATGCCGACGCGTGGCCGCCATCAGTTCGCTCATCTCGTCGTGCGACAGAAAGGTCGGCGTGCCGCCGCCCCAGTGCAGTTGCGACACGGGACGCGCGGTGTCGAAGCACGCTGCCTGCAATTCCAGCTCGCGCTTGAGCCGCTCGAGGTAGGGGCGCGCGTGCGCGCGGTTTTTCGTCGCGACCTTGTTGCAGCCGCAGTAGAAACACACGGTGTCGCAGAACGGAAGGTGGAAGTAGAGCGAGAGATCCGTCGCAGAGGCGCCCGGGTCAGCCGCGGCGCGCAGATAGTCTGCCTGCTCGAAATCGTCACGGAACTGAAGTGCGGTCGGATAGGACGTATACCGGGGGCCATTGGCGCTGTACTTGGCGAGCAGGTCGGGGCGAAAGAGGGTGTCGGCGGTGGTCATGGGCGGCTCTCGAACGTGGCCTTTCGTATCGGTCCAGTCTAAGTGAGCGCGCGCGGCGCCCATTGTGTAAAAAGGTCGCATGCGGCGATGGCACAATGCAGGGTTGGCGCGCCGCAAGGGGTGCGTGAATCCGTTTCTGGGCGTTTCAGGAAGAGTGTGGTGACTGTCGATTCTCCGTTCAATTTAGCCGGTCATGCGTGCCGCCCCGATTGCGGCGCGTGCTGCATCGCGCCGTCGATCTCGAGCCCGATTCCGGGCATGCCGCAGGGCAAGCCGGCGGGCGTGCGTTGCGTGCAACTTGGCGACGATCTGCGCTGCGCGATCTTCGGCAAGCCCGAGCGGCCGGCGTGCTGCTCCGGCCTGCAACCGCAGGGCGAGATGTGCGGCGCGACGCGCACCGAGGCGCTCGCCTGGCTCACCCAGCTAGAAACGCAGACGCGGCCTGCAGCGCACGGTTGACCCGTGTACGGTACGGCATGCTGCGGTGCCGGCACGATCAAACACATCTGGATCCCCGCAACGGGGCTGTTTCAACAGGAGAACTCGCATGACTCAACCCGTTGCGCCGACCCGGCGCCGCTTCCTGCTCGCGACCTGTGCGGCCGTGGGCATCACGGTGTCGCTGGCGGCCTGCGCGGCTTCGACCTTTCCGTTCATCCCGTCGCATTACACCTTCTCGCAGCAGCAGGTGCAGGACGCCGTGCAGCGCAAATTCCCGTACCAGCGGACCATTTCGCAGGTGTTCAACGTTGCGCTGACCAATCCGGTCGTGGGCTTGCTGCCCGATTCCAACCGCGTGTCGGTGCGGCTCGATGCCCATCTCGCCAGCCCGTTCCTGCAACAGCCGGTGGATGGCGTGTTCACGTTGTCGAGCGAACTGGCCTATGACGCGGCCAGCCGCTCCGTGGTGCTGAAGTCGCCGAACGTCGACAACGTCAATGTCAGCGGCGGCGCGCAGGCTTACACGCAGCAGATCAATGCGGCTGCCGCGTTGCTCGCAACCCAGTTGCTGACCAACTACCCGATCTACACCTTCAAGCCCGAACAGTTGCAATTCGCCGGGGTGAACTACGAACCCGGTACAATCACCATCCTTACAAACGGCATACGCGTGCAGATCGTCGAGAAATGACGCGCGTGCGGCCGGCGGGGCCGCGCGTTGCTGCTGGACCAGCCCTGATTCGACAACCTGTGGCGATGAGGGGCGTGGATGGACTGGATACTGGCTGGCAAGGCGTTGTTGCTGGGTGGCGTCGAGGGCTTGACCGAGTTTTTGCCGGTCTCGAGCACCGGCCACCTGATCGTCGTGGGCAGCCTGCTCGATTTCAACGACGAGCACGCGAAAACCTTTGAGGTCGTGATCCAGTTCGGCGCGATTCTGGCCGTGTGCTGGGAATTCCGCCGCCGCATCGGCAGCGTGGTCGCCGGGCTGCCCTCGCGGCCCGATGCGCGGCGTTTTGCGCTCAACGTGATCATCGCGACGATTCCGGCGGTCGTGCTCGGCTTGCTGTTTGAGAAGGCAATCAAGGCCGCGTTGTTTTCACCGGTGCCGGTGGCCTTCGCGCTGGTGGTGGGCGGGCTGGTGATTCTGTGGGCGGAAGCGCGGCAACGCGGACGCGGCGCGACGCCGCCGCGCGTGCGCTCCATCGACGACCTCAGCCCGCTCGACGCGCTTAAAGTCGGCCTGGCGCAGTGCTTTGCGCTGATTCCGGGCATGTCGCGCTCGGGGTCGACCATCATCGGCGGCATGCTGTTTGGACTCGAACGCCGCGTGGCGACCGAGTTTTCATTTTTCCTCGCAATACCGATCATCTTCGGCGCGACGGCCTACGAACTGCACAAGAGCTGGCAGCTGTTATCGACCGATGCACTGGGCGTCTTCGCGATCGGTTTTGCCGCCGCGTTTGTGAGCGCATTTGTCTGCGTGCGCTGGTTGCTGCGTTACATCGCGGCGCACGATTTCACGGCGTTCGCGTGGTATCGGATCGGCTTCGGTCTGCTGATCCTGCTGGCAGCATATAGCGATGGTCTGGACTGGTCCGAGTGAGCGTTACGTTCTGACCGTAAAGCCAAAAAGGTCCGCGTGGGTGCGGACCTTTTTTCATTGACTGCTGCCTGGTTTAGCTGCCGTTGCGCCGCCTGAAGACCAGGTCCCAGACGCCATGACCGAGCCGCAGGCCGCGGCGCTCGAATTTCGTCACCGGACGGTACTCCGGACGCGGCGCGTAACCCTCGGCGGTATTTTCGAGTGCGGGATCCGCGCCGAGCACTTCGAGCATCTGTTCGGCGTAGTTCTGCCAGTCCGTGGCGCAGTGCAGGTACGCGCCGGGCTTCAGGCGCGAGACGAGCAGTGCGACGAACTTCGGTTGAATTAGCCGGCGCTTGTGATGGCGCGCCTTATGCCACGGGTCGGGGAAAAAGATGTGCACGCCGTCGAGGCTATCCGGCGCGATCATCTGCTCGAGCACTTCGACTGCATCGTGCTGGATGATGCGGATATTCGACAGTTGCTGTTCGCCCATCAGCTTGAGCAGGGCGCCGACACCCGGCTCGTGGACCTCGACACCGAGAAAGTCGTCGCCCGCGCGATGCGTGGCGATTTCAGCGGTCGTCGCACCCATACCGAAGCCGATTTCCAGAATGCGCAGTGCGTGGCGGCCGAACACGTTGTCCCAATCGGGCTGCTGCGGCGCGTAGGGCACGACGAAGCGCGGGCCGAGTTCGTCCATCGCGCGGCGCTGGCCGGTCGAGACGCGCCCGGCGCGCGTCACGAAACTGCGGATGCGGCGCAGGCGCAGCGCTTCCTTCGATTCGTTCGCGTCCTTCGCTTGGCCGCCGCTGCCTTCATCCGGCGTCGCGGACGGTTCGTGGTTCGCTGCGTCGGCGGTCTGGGGGAGCTCGCCGGGTTGGCCGGGCTGGTTCGGATCGTGGATCATCGTCGATGGCTACACGGGTAGCTAGAAGAGTGAGGACGGCACGGGCGCCGCCGCGTGTGCCGGGAGGCTCGACTGCGCCGATCGCCGCAGGGACTCGCCCTCAAGTACGTCAGTACGAAAAAGCCGCCTTCGTGGAGGCGGCTCTCGCGCTGGATTCCCGCTGGGGACCAGCTGTAGGTGGAGCGGGCGATGGGAATCGAACCCACGGCTCTAGCTTGGGAAGCTAGGGTATTACCATTATACGACGCCCGCAGA
>DASZIR010000133.1:0-15308 GCA_035948995.1 Paraburkholderia sp.
CATGGGAACATGCTACAATAGCGGATTCATTTGAATCTGTAACCTCTTAATTTTCTGGAGTTTTTATGGCGATCGAACGCACCCTGTCGATTATCAAGCCGGACGCAGTGGCCAAGAACGTGATCGGGCAGATCTACAGCCGTTTCGAAAACGCTGGCCTGAAGGTCATTGCAGCTCGCATGGTCCATCTGTCGCGCGCTGACGCAGAAAAGTTCTACGCGGTGCACGCTGCGCGTCCGTTCTTCAAGGACCTCGTCGACTTCATGATCTCCGGTCCGGTGATCGTGCAGGCGCTGGAAGGCGAAAACGCGATCCTGAAGCATCGCGACCTGATGGGTGCAACGGACCCGAAGAAGGCAGAAAAGGGCACGATCCGCGCCGACTTCGCCGACAGCATCGACGCGAACGCCGTGCATGGTTCGGACGCGCCGGAAACGGCCAAGGTCGAGATCGCGTTCTTCTTCCCGGAAGTCAACGTTTACTCGCGCTGATCGCTCGGCTAAGTAGTAAGGTAAAGCAGCAGGAACGGGCGCGAACGGCACAAGCGTTCATGCAGCTTGTTGCATGAACGAAAGTCTCGCACTGAAATGGCAGGATTCGATATGACGAGCAGTCCAACCGTCAACCTTCTCGATCTCGACGCCCAAGGGCTCGTCGCATACTGCGACAGCCTGGGCGAGAAGCCGTTTCGCGCCAAACAATTGCAGCGCTGGATTCACCAGTACAACGCTGCCGATTTCGACGGCATGACCGATCTGGCGAAGTCGTTGCGCGAAAAGCTGAAGGGCCGTGCAACGATCACGATGCCAGGCATCGTCAGCGATCACATATCCACCGACGGCACACGCAAGTGGCTGATCGACGTCGGTAACAGCAACGCAGTCGAAACCGTTTTCATCCCGGAAGAAACGCGGGGCACGCTGTGCGTGTCGTCGCAGGCGGGTTGCGCGGTCAACTGCCGTTTCTGTTCGACCGGCAAGCAAGGTTTCTCACGCAATCTCACCACCGGCGAAATCATCGGCCAGCTGCGCATGGCCGAATTTGCGCTGCGGGCCTCGCTGGGTGTGGCCGGCGGCCGGGCGGTGGGCGGCGAAGGCAAGGGCGAGCGCGTCGTCACGAACGTCGTGATGATGGGCATGGGCGAGCCGCTGCTCAACTATGACGCGGTCGTGCCGGCCATGCGCCTGATGCTCGACGACAACGCGTACGGCCTGTCGCGCCGGCGCGTCACGCTGTCCACCTCAGGCGTGGTGCCGATGATGGACCGGCTTGGTGCGGATCTGCCGGTGGCGCTGGCGGTCTCGCTGCATGCGCCGAGCGATCCGCTGCGCGACATGCTGGTGCCGCTCAACAAGAAGTATCCGCTGCGTGAATTGATGGCGGCGTGCCAGCGCTACCTGAAAGTCGCGCCGCGCGATTTCATTACGTTCGAATACTGCATGCTGGACGGCGTCAACGACAGCGAGGCGCAAGCGCGCGAACTGCTCGCCGTGACGCGAGACGTGCCGTGCAAATTCAACCTGATTCCGTTCAATCCGTTCCCGGAGTCGGGGCTCATCCGCTCGAAGCAGGAACAGATCAAGCGGTTTGCGCAGGTGCTGATGGACGCGGGCGTCGTCACCACGGTGCGCAGGACCCGTGGCGACGACATCGACGCCGCCTGCGGCCAGCTGGCAGGTGCGGTCAAGGACCGTACCCGCCTCGCTGAACGCACCGGCAAGGCGGCCAAGGTGATCGAGGTCCGGGCCGTGTGAGCACGGCGGCGGGGGAGCGGGTCGCAGCGATGCGAAGCGCAAAAAACCTGCCGTGCCACCGGAGATTGAAAAGAAAGTTTGCAGAAGCGATCGGAAGCGGCACACGATGCCGCACATTTTGTTATAAACGGTCTGCGAAACCAGTTCGAGGCATGTTGCCCGGCTGGTGCGCACGAGTGAAAAAGAATCGACGCGAAAGGATTTGGGATGAGTGAGCCGCAGTACCCGCACCCGCAGGACACCGGGACCAACGCAGGCCATCCGGCGCCGGCAGCCGCACGGACTGTGGTGCAGCCTGCCGGGCAGACGGGGTTGGACTCGCTGGCGGCAGTGGGCGCGCGACTGACGCAACTGCGCGAATCGAAAAACTGGTCGATCGACGATGTGTCGGCCCGGTTGAAAGTTTCGGCGGCCAAGCTGCGAGCGCTTGAGGCGGGCGATATCAGTCAGCTGCCCGACACGACGTTTGCGCTCGGCGTGGTGCGCAGCTATGCCAAGATGCTTGGCGCCGACGCTGTACCGTTTACGCAGGCGTTGCGCCGCGAAAAAGGTGTGCCGGAGCCGGACCTGTCAATGCCGGCTTCGTCCGGCAGGGATTTGCCGCGTGGCCGCGTCTCGCTGTCGCTGGGTGGCAGCGGCCAGAAGCGTCGCTCGTGGCTGTGGGGCATTGCTGCGGTGATCGTCGCGGTGATCGCGCTGGGGATGTGGCACACGAACGGCGGCGACTCGTCGGCGTGGCTGGCGCGCCTGCGGGCGAGCGCCAACGGCGCGGCAGCCGGCGCGAACGGTGCATCGGGTGCGGTGGCGCAAGGGCAGACGGCTGGCTCGGAAGCCGTGGCCGATGAAGCTGCCTCTGCCGCTTCGGCGCCGGATGAGGGTCAGGCGGCGGCGGGCATCGCGGCGTCAGCGGCGCAACTGCCGGCGCCATTGCCGACTGCGGCAGTCGCGACCCCGGCAGCGCCGGCTGAGGCGGCGCCGAAGGCTGCTTCGCTGGCCGCTGCTCCGCAGGGCGCTTCACACGTGACTGCGCAGGCCACGCCGAAGGCTGCAAGCGAGCCGGTGGTGGTGACGACGGCCAACTCCGCGTCGGACACGGCTGGGGCTGCTGCGGGCGAGTCGATCGTGGCGGTCCGCGTGACGCAGGATAGTTGGTTCAGCGTGCGGCAGAAGGACGGCAAGGAGCTGTACTCCGGCCTCGTGCACGCCGGGGACGCGAAAGAGATTTCCGGCGAGGCACCTTTCAAGGTCACGGTCGGTAACAAGGCAGGACTCGAATCGATGACGCTCGACGGTCAGCCGGTCGACCCGTCGAAATATGCGTCCGCCAAGGGTAATGTGGCGCGCTTGACGCTGCCTTGACATACGGTATGCGTCGCGGCAGGTTGAGCCGCGGCGCTTTTTCAATTCGTGCGGCATGCGCGCTGCGTGGCGCATGCGGCGTAAATGGGTTTTCCGATGCACTCCGAAGCTCAATCCCAATCCAGTAGTCAGATTTGTTCGACCGAGCCGGTTTCCGGCGGCCACGCACCGCGTCGTACCTCGCATGCCGTGGACATCCGCTGGGCCGGCAACCTCGTGACGATCGGCGGCGACGCGCCGGTGCGCGTGCAGTCGATGACCAACACCGACACCGCTGACGCGATCGGTACCGCGATCCAGGTCAAGGAACTCGCCCAGGCCGGTTCGGAACTGGTGCGCATCACGGTCAACACGCCGGAAGCGGCGGCGGCGGTGCCGGCCGTGCGCGACCAGCTCGACCGCATGGGCGTGTCGGTGCCGCTCGTCGGCGACTTTCATTACAACGGCCACCTGCTGCTGCGCGATTACCCCGCATGCGCGGAGGCCCTGTCGAAGTACCGGATCAATCCGGGCAACGTCGGCCATGGTGCAAAGCGCGACACGCAATTCGCGCAGATGATCGAAGCCGCGATCCAGTACGACAAGCCGGTGCGCATCGGCGTCAACTGGGGCAGTCTCGACCAGGATCTGCTCGCGAAGATGATGGATGCGAACGCCGCGCGTTCCGCGCCCTGGGACGCGCAGAGCGTGATGTACGAAGCGCTGATCCAGTCGGCGATCGGCTCGGCCGAACGCGCCGTGGAACTGGGCCTGGCCCGCAACAAGATCATCCTGTCGTGCAAGGTCAGCGGCGTGCAGGATCTGATCGCCGTGTATCGCGAACTCGCGCGTCGTTGCGAATTTGCGCTGCACCTGGGTCTTACCGAAGCCGGCATGGGCTCGAAGGGCATCGTCGCGTCGACGGCTGCGCTGTCGGTGCTGCTGCAGCAGGGCATCGGCGACACGATCCGTATTTCGCTCACGCCGGAGCCGGGCGGCCCGCGTACCGGCGAAGTGATCGTCGGTCAGGAAATCCTGCAGACCATGGGCTTGCGCTCGTTCACGCCGATGGTGATTGCGTGCCCGGGTTGCGGCCGCACGACCAGCACGCTGTTCCAGCAACTCGCGTCGCAGATCCAGACCTATCTGCGCACGCAGATGCCGGTGTGGCGCGACCAGTATCCTGGCGTCGAGAAGATGCACGTCGCGGTGATGGGCTGCATCGTCAACGGCCCGGGCGAATCGAAGCAGGCCAATATCGGCATCAGCTTGCCGGGTTCCGGTGAAAACCCGGCCGCGCCGGTGTTCATCGACGGCGAGAAGGTCAAGACGCTGCGCGGTGAGCACATCGCCGAAGAATTCCAGCAAATCGTGAGTGACTACGTCGAGCGCACTTATGGCCGCGCGACCGCGCTCAACTGAGAAGTATCAAGTGAACACAGATGACTGAACAGAAGAAAAAGCTCGAGAAATTGTCCGGTGTGAAGGGCATGAACGATATCCTCCCGCAGGAAGCAGGACTGTGGGAGTTTTTCGAAACGACCGTCAAGTCGCTGCTCCGTTCTTACGGATACCAGAACATTCGCACGCCGATCATCGAGCATACGCAACTGTTCACACGCGGTATCGGCGAAGTCACCGACATCGTCGAAAAAGAGATGTACAGCTTTACGGATGCGCTGAACGGTGAAAATCTGACGCTGCGTCCGGAAAATACCGCCGCCGTTGTGCGCGCTTCGATTGAACACAATCTGCTGTATGACGGTCCAAAGCGTCTGTGGTACGTGGGTCCGATGTTCCGTCATGAGCGTCCGCAGCGCGGCCGCTATCGCCAGTTCCATCAGGTAGGTGTCGAGGCGCTGGGCTTTGCCGGTCCGGACGCCGACGCTGAAATCATCCTGATGTGCCAGCGTCTGTGGGACGATCTCGGCCTGGCCGGCATTCGTCTCGAAATCAATTCGCTGGGGCTGGCGGAAGAGCGTGCGGCGCACCGTGTCGAATTGATCGCGTATCTGGAAAAGCACATGGACGTGCTTGACGAAGACGCCAAGCGTCGTCTCTACACGAACCCGTTGCGTGTGCTGGATACGAAGAATCCGGCGCTGCAGGAAGTCGCGCAGAACGCACCGAAGCTGATCGATTTTCTGGGCGAAGCATCACGTGCCCACTTCGATGGGCTGCAGCGCATCCTGAAGTCGAACAACCTGCCGTTCACGATCAACCCGCGTCTCGTGCGCGGTCTCGATTACTACAATCAGACCGTGTTCGAATGGGTGACCGACAAGCTCGGCGCACAGGGCACAGTCGCCGCGGGCGGTCGTTACGACCCGCTGATTGAACAGCTGGGCGGCAAGCCGACGGCAGCGTGTGGCTGGGCAATGGGCATCGAGCGGATTCTCGAACTGCTGAAGGAAGAGAACCTGGTGCCGGAAGATGAAGGTTGCGATGTCTACGTGGTCCACCAGGGCGACGCGGCGCGCGAACAGGCCTTCATCATTGCCGAGCGCCTGCGCGATACCGGGCTCGACGTGATCCTGCATTGCAGCGCCGACGGCCAGACGGCGAGCTTCAAGTCGCAGATGAAGCGTGCAGACGCAAGCGGCGCGGCTTTTGCGGTGATCCTCGGTGAAGACGAGGTCGCTAACGGCACGGTCGGCGTGAAGCCGCTGCGCGATACCAGCCAGAATGGCGGTAAGAACGAGCAACAGAACGTGCCGGCCGAAGACTTGACCGAATTTCTAATCAATGCGATGGTTGCATCCGCCGAAGACGGCGACGACTGATCGTATTGTCGTCGGCCATGCGGTTCGACGCATACAAGGTAATAAAAGAGAAGGAATCGCCTGGCGATGAGTTACCACGACGAACAAGAATCAATTGAAGGTCTGAAGGCTTGGTGGGCACAGTGGGGCAATGCCACCACGTGGATCGTGCTGGTGGCGCTGGTCGCCTCGGCGGGCTGGAACGGCTGGAATTTCTGGCAGCGGCGCCAGGCGGCGGAAGCCACCGTGCTGTATGACCAGGTGCAACAAGCGGTGGCTTCCGGCGACAAGGCGAAGGTGAGCCGCGTGGTTGCCGACATGGAAGACAAGTTCGGCGGCACCGCGTATGCGCAGATGAGCGCGCTTTCCGCCGCGAAGGCGCTCTACGCGGCAGGCGACGAAGCGGGTGCGAAGGCCCAGTTGCAATGGACCATCGATCACGCCAGGGACGACGAATTCAAGCAGATCGCAAAGCTGCGCCTTGCCTCCTTGCTGCTTGACGACAAGGCCTACGACCAGGGTCTGGCGCTGCTCGCCGAACCGCAATCGGACGCTTTCAAGGGCGTTGTGGCGAACGGCCGCGGCGATCTGCTCGCGGCTCAAGGCAAGCGCGATGACGCACGTGCTGCTTACAAGCTCGCGCTCGATACGCTGTCGAAGAACGATACATCCGCGCGCCAGTTGATCCAGTTCAAGCTGGACGCGCTGGGCGGTTGATCGTCGCGTGCGACGCTCAACCTGTTCCATTTGATTAATCTCCCTAAATGCAACGTCAACCGATGAATCTGCTGAAACGCTACGCTGTGCCCGTTGCCTGTGCGATGACCGTCCTTGTGATGACGGCTTGCTCATCCACGAAGGACGAGCGCCGCGTGCCGACGCCGCTCACCGAGTTCAAACCCGTGCTGAACGTGCAGCAGGCCTGGAAATCCAGCGTCGGAAAGGCAGGTCGCTACCTGTTCTCGCCGGTGGCGGTCGGTAACGTGGTATACGCCGCGGGTGCCAACGGCTCGGTCGCGAAGATCGACGCGCAAACCGGCAAGGATATCTGGCGCATCAAGGTCGGCAGCGACCTGTCGGCAGGGGTGGGCAGCGACGGCACGCTGACCGCGGTCGGCGCGCTCAAGGGCGAAGTCTATGTGCTCGGCCAGGACGGCAAGCTGCTGTGGAAGAACACGGCGCCGGGCGAAATCATTTCGCCGCCGCTGGTGGGTAACGGCGTCGTGATCGTGCGCACGGTGGACGGCCAGATCACCGCGTTCAACGCGCAGACCGGCGAACAGAAGTGGGTGTACCGCAATCGCGCGGTGCCGCTCAATCTGCGCGTGTCGTCGGGCATGACCTTCGCCGGCGACGCGGCGGTGCTCGCGGGCTTCCCCGGCGGCTCGTTCTCGGCGATCAACCTGCAGACGGGTGACGCCTTCTGGGAAACGCCGGTGTCCTACCCGAAGGGCGTGACCGAGGTCGAGCGGATCAATGACGTGACCGGCGCGCCGTCGCTGGTCGGTGCCGAGACCTGCGCCGTGACGTTCCAGGGGCAGATTGGCTGTTTCGATGCGAACTCGGGCCGTCCGCTGTGGGAAAAGGCGTTCTCGAGCACGACGGGCCTCGCACAGGACGAGAACACGGTGGTTGGGGGTGACGACTGGTCGGTCGTGAACGCGTTCGATGCGACCGACGGCCATCAACTGTGGACCAATGACAAGCTGAAGAACCGCGAGGTCAGCGTGCCGTATCTGCTTGGCCATGCGGCAGTGATGGGCGACTATAAGGGCTTCGTGCACTTCCTGTCGCGCGACGACGGCACGTTCGTCGCCCGGATGCCGACCGACGGCACGCCGATTACCGCTGCGCCGGTGCTGGCGGGCGACACGCTGGTGGTGCAAACGCACGACGGCGACCTGTACGGCTTCCGCCCGCGCTAAGCACCGCGCAGGCTCACGCCGTACGACGTGCAGGCCGGCTTAGCCGGCCGCGCGCGTTTTTGCCGCAATGCTCGCCACACGGCGGCGTTGCGGCGCTCGAGCTGGTCCAGATCGATCCAGACCGGCTCATTGAATCGCCTCATTGGATCGCATCAAGTAGAAACAGAAACCTGGGCTGCCGGCCTGGCTGGTCCGGCGGTTGAACCCGAGACGGTCCGCGTCACCGTCCGGTCCGGCGGCACCCGCGTGCCGCGGGCGCTGCGGCGCTGCCGTGCGCAACATGGAACCCGGCGGTGCAATGGCGCCGCCCATACAGCCAACCCTACGTCCGCCTGGATGAGCATATTTGCTGCGCATCCGGGGCCGGCCGAATTCGTGATAATTTGCGTCAAACGCAGCCGCGACGCGGCCGCATGGCGTCGCGCGCGGGGTAGCCGATTTCGGCCTCGCGTTCACTGTGAACAACATCTGATGAAACCCGTAATTGCCCTTGTGGGGCGCCCCAATGTGGGGAAATCCACGCTATTCAACCGTCTCACGCGCTCGCGTGATGCGCTCGTTGCCGACCTGCCGGGCCTCACGCGCGATCGTCACTACGGCGAAGGACGCACGGGCGAGCGGCCCTATCTCGTCGTCGATACGGGCGGTTTCGAGCCGGTCGCGAAGGATGGCATCCTGCACGAGATGGCGCGCCAGACCCGCCAGGCGGTCGAGGAATCGGACATCGTCGTGTTTATCGTCGACGGCCGCAATGGCCTCGCACCGCAGGACAAGTCGATCGCCGACTATCTGCGCAAGACCGGCCGGCCGATCTTCCTCGTCGTCAACAAGGCCGAGGGGATGAAGTACAGCGCGGTGGCGGCGGACTTCTACGAGCTTGGCCTCGGCGACCCGCGTGCGATTTCCGCGGCGCACGGCGACGGCGTGACGGAGATGATCAACGAGGCGCTGGAAGTCGCGTACGCCGGTCAGCCTGAAGAGGCTGATGAGGAGAAGGCCACGCGCGGCACGAGGATTGCGATCGTGGGCCGTCCGAACGTCGGCAAGTCGACCCTGATCAACGCGCTGGTCGGTGAAGAGCGCGTGATCGCCTTCGACATGCCTGGCACCACGCGCGATTCGATCTATGTCGACTTCGAGCGTCAAGGCAAGCCGTACACCCTGATCGACACCGCCGGCCTGCGCCGCCGCGGCAAGGTGTTCGAAGCGATCGAGAAGTTCTCGGTGGTGAAGACGCTGCAGTCCATCTCGGATGCGAACGTCGTGATCCTGCTGCTCGACGCACGCCAGGATATTTCCGATCAGGATGCGCACATCGCGGGCTTCGTCGTCGAACAGGGCCGC
This sequence comes from Paraburkholderia sp., assembly GCA_035948995.1. Classification (GTDB taxonomy): domain Bacteria; phylum Pseudomonadota; class Gammaproteobacteria; order Burkholderiales; family Burkholderiaceae; genus Paraburkholderia. The sequence goes on from DASZIR010000133.1 coordinate 9,124, forward strand.
GCGCTAGTGGTTGGCGTAAACAAATGGGACGGGCTCGACCCGCATGTGCGCGAGCGCACGAAAGCGGACTTGCAGCGCAAATTAAAATTCCTCGACTTCGCCAAGTTTCACTTTATTTCAGCCGCGGAAAAGACCGGGATCGGCGCGCTGATGCGCTCGGTTGACGATGCCTACGCTGCTGCGATGGCCAAGCTGCCGACGCCGAAGCTGACGCGTGCACTGATCGATGCCGTCGAATTCCAGCAGCCGCGCCGGCGCGGGCCGGTACGCCCGAAGTTGCGTTATGCGCACCAGGGAGGACAGAACCCACCGATCATCGTGATCCACGGCAACGCGCTCGACGCGATCACGGAAACTTACAAACGCTACCTCGAAAACCGCTTCAGGGAAACTTTCGGGCTGACCGGGACTCCATTGCGCATAGAGTTCAGATCGTCGACGAACCCTTACGCGGACAAAGGCTGAAACCCGCGTGTGTGTTGGGTTTGGCCGGATGGCCAGGCCGCTCGCGCAAAAATGAAAATCGGCTATAGTGTAGCGGTTGACGGCGGATTTCTTTTTCTTCGCCGTCAATTTAGTCAACCTGCAAAAAAATACGGAGTTTGCTATGAGCAACAAAGGGCAATTGTTACAAGACCCGTTTTTGAACGCACTGCGTAAAGAGCACGTGCCGGTGTCGATCTATCTGGTCAACGGCATCAAGCTTCAAGGGAACATCGAATCGTTCGACCAGTACGTCGTGTTGCTCCGGAACACGGTCACCCAGATGGTGTACAAGCACGCAATTTCGACTGTAGTGCCTGCCCGTCCGGTGAATTTCCACCCGGATACCGAACAGTCCTAACCTCTCGTCGCGGCCGGCTAGTGTCGCCCGTTGGCGATCTCTCCCGGCCGCTTCACTTTGATACCCTCCAATTTGACCAACGCAGCGCTTGTCGGCATCGACTTCGGTAAGATCGATTTCGAAGCCAGTCTCGAAGAACTCAGCCTGCTCGCGCAAAGCGCGGGCGCGAATCCCATCGTTACCCTCACCGGACGCCGGTCCAGCCCCGATGCCAAGATGTTTGTCGGCAGTGGCAAGGCCGAAGAACTGCGTCTCGCGTGCGAGACGAACGACATCGAAATCGTCATCTTCAATCATGCTCTGGCCCCTGCGCAGCAGCGCAATCTGGAGCAGGCGCTTAACAGGCGCGTGATCGATCGCACGAGCCTGATTCTCGATATCTTCGCGCAACGTGCCCGCAGCCACGAAGGCAAGCTGCAGGTCGAACTCGCGCAACTGCAGTATCTGTCCACGCGGCTGATCCGCGCGTGGACCCACCTGGAACGGCAAAAAGGCGGTATCGGCTTGCGCGGTCCGGGTGAAACGCAGCTTGAAACCGACCGCCGCCTGATCGGCGAGCGCATCAAGGCGCTCAAGACGCGCCTCGAAAAACTGCGCCGCCAGCACTGCACGCAGCGGCGTGCGCGCGAGCGCAACCGCACGATGTCGGTGTCGCTGGTGGGCTATACGAACGCCGGGAAATCAACGCTCTTCAATGCCCTGACGAAAGCGCAGGCGTACGCCGCGGACCAGTTGTTCGCGACGCTGGATACCACGTCGCGGCGCGTTTATCTGGGCGACGAAGTGGGGCAGGTGGTGGTGTCCGACACAGTCGGTTTCATCCGCGAGCTGCCTCACCAGCTGGTGGCCGCGTTCCGCGCCACGCTCGAAGAAACCATTCACGCCGATCTGCTGCTGCATGTCGTGGATGCGTCGAGCGCGGTGCGCCTCGACCAGATCGATCAGGTCAACGAGGTGCTGCACGAAATCGGTGCCGATACGATCCGCCAGGTGCTGGTGTTCAACAAGATCGACGCGGTGCCTGAGCTGGCGGCCCGCGGCGAGGCGGTCGAGCGGGATGAGTATGGTAATATTTCGCGCGTCTTTTTGAGCGCGCGCACCGGGCAGGGGCTGGACACACTGCGCGCTGCTATCGCCGAAATCGCGGCTGCCGAACCTCTTTCCGACGCGCAGCGTGTACAGCCGGAAGAAGGCCGGCCTGCAGAATCACGCGACGACCGCAAGGTCCCAGAACTCGGGCACTGACCCGTTCCAAATTGCACTGACCCGCTGTCTACTCTGGTGAACGAACACAGGTGAACGATTACAACGAGCGGAGTATCTGGCTGCGCCTGCGCGCCATTCTGTCGATGAACGATCCGCGCTGGGGCCGGGGCGAAGGCAATGGTGAACGCCAGCGGCCGAACGAGCCCAAACGTCCGCAACCCGGACCCGGCAAGGACGCCGAGGGCCCGCCCGATCTCGACGAGATGTGGCGCGATTTCAATCGCCGCCTGAGCAGTGTGTTCGGCCGCAAGGGCATGGGGGGCGGTGCAGGCCGTCCGGACAACGGCCGTGGTGCGCGCATGGGTGTCGGCATCGTCATCGGCGTGCTGATTGCCATCTACCTCGGCAGCGGCGTGTTTGTCGTGCAGGATGGCCAGGCCGGCGTCGTCACGCAGTTCGGCAAGTACCGCTACACGGCGGCGCAGGGCGTGCATTGGCGCCTGCCGTATCCGTTCGAAGCGCATGAACTGGTGAATATCGGCGAGGTGCGCCAGGTGGAGATTGGCCGCAATAACGTTGTGCGCCTCGCCAACGTCAAGGATGCCTCGATGCTCACGCATAACGCCGACATCGTCGATGTGCGGTTTGCCGTTCAGTATCAGGTGCGCAGCGCGACGGATTATCTCTTTCGCAGCGCCGATCCGGATCAGGGCGTGACCCAGGCGGCGCAGGCGGCCGTGCGCAGCATCGTCGGCGCGCGCAGCACCGATGACATTCTCTATCAGGATCGCGAAGCAATCCGCCAGCAGCTGACCGACGCCATCCAGCATTCGTTGGACGAATCGCAGACGGGTCTCGTTGTCACGGGCGTGACGATGCAGGCCGTGCAGGCACCGGAGCAGGTGCAGGCCGCCTTCGACGATGCGGCGAAAGCACACCAGGACCACGAACGCGCCAGGGCCGACGCGCAGGCGTATGCGAACGACCTGCTGCCACATGCGCAGGCCGACGCGGCACGTCTTCTCGACGAAGCCAAGACCTACAGCGACCGGGTAGTGGCGCAGGCGCAAGGCGATGCCGAGCGCTTCAGGCAGGTCTACGAGCAGTACGCCAAAGCGCCGGCGGTGATTCGCGAGCGCATGTACCTGGACACCATGCAGCACATCTATTCGAATTCGACGAAGGTCTTTGTCGATAGCAAGGCGGGCAACAACGTGATGTATCTGCCGCTCGACAAGCTGGTCGAGCAGACCCGTCAGCGTGCGGCCGAGGCTGCTGCGGCGAGCGCTGCGTCTGCTGGCGCCGTCGCGGCTGTACCACAAGGCGCAAGTGCACCGCAAGGCGCAAGTGCAAGCGCCGCCTCCGCGCCGTCTGTCGCGGCCTCTGCGGCCGCCGCTGCGAGCGCGGCCAGCGATGCGGATGCCGCTAGCGATCCTTTGCGTTCGCGCGAGGGGTTCCGCAGCCGCGGCCGCGAAGACGACATTCAATGAGGAGCGCGAACATGAATCGAATCATTGCGCTCGTCGTCGCCATCGTGATCGTGCTGTTTGCCGCGTCGTCGATGGTGTTCGTGGTCGATCAACGTCATATGGCGGTGCTGTCCGCGCACGGCGACGCCACGCCGACGCTGCTCGGCCCGGGTCTGCACGTGAAACTGCCGCCGCCGCTGCAAGGCGTGATGCTGGTCGACAACCGGATCCAGACGCTCGACGCACCGGACGAGGACCGCTACGTCACGTCTGACAAAACCGATCTGCTGGTGAACCCGGTGATCAAGTATCGCGTAACCGATCCGCTCAAGCTCTTCACGCAAACCAAGGGCGACGCGCAAACGCTGCCTGACCGGCTGGCTTTGCTGTCGCGCAGCGCGCTGGGCGATGCGTTCGCCAAGGTCACGCTAACGGACGCGCTCGGCAAGCAGCAGGCGCTTGCGGACGAGGCGCGCGGCGCGATGGCGGCAGCCGCGGCCTCGCTCGGCGTCGACGTGCTCGACATCCAGTTGACCCGCGTGGATTTGCCTGCAGCGATGGCTGACTCCGTGTACAAGCGCATGACTGCGGCTCGCGAGCAGGCAGCCAGTGAAGAACGCGCCAGGGGCGTGGCCGAAGCCGACCAGATCAGGGCGGATGCGGTGACCCGCCAACAGGCCGTGCTCGCGGATGCCAACCTGCAGGCGCAGACGATCAAGGGCGAGGGTGACGGCAAGGCTGCGTCCATCGCCGCCGAGGCATTCGGCCGCGATCCGCAGTTCTATCAGTTCTACCAGAGCATGCTGGCCTACCGGAACACCTTCAAGCCGAACGACGTGATTGTGGTCGATTCGAGCAGCGAGTTCTTCCGCTTCATGCGTAGTCCGACCGGTGAGATGTCGCCGGACGCCGCCGCGGCACCGCGCAAACACTGATTACCGGAGCGCTGCGGCACACGTATCGCGGCACCCTCACTCGCATGGATATAGCTGGCTCGTTATTGCTCGCGATCGCACTGATGCTGATCATCGAGGGGATGTTCCCCTTCGTCTTTCCAGGCGCCTGGCGTGACACGTTTCGTAGAATAGCGGAACGGCCGCCGCATCAGATTCGCATCGGCGGTCTGATCGTGATGGTGCTCGGGCTGATGCTGCTGCTGGTCGCGACCTGAAGGGCGCGCTGCCTGCCGCCGCGGGGCGCGTTCCCGGGCATGCACGCGGCACCTCGGCCGGCCAGCACGCCGCCCGGTGCTTCACTCTCATTTACCGGCGCGCCCAGGCGCCGGGTTCAACGTCGTAGGACTGTATCGATGTCGACCTGGTTACTTCCCGAAAATATTGCCGACGTGTTGCCGTCGGAAGCCCGCAAGATCGAAGAATTGCGGCGCCATCTGCTGGACCGTTTTCGCGCGTATGGCTACGAGATGGTCATGCCGCCGCTGCTCGAATACCTCGAGTCGCTGCTGACGGGCGGGGGCCATGACCTGAATCTGCGCACCTTCAAGCTGGTCGACCAGTTGTCGGGCCGCACGCTCGGCCTGCGTGCGGACATGACGCCGCAAGTGGCGCGCATCGACGCGCACTTGCTGAACCGCCAGGGCGTGACGCGCCTGTGCTACGCCGGCAATGTGCTGCACACGCGCCCGCGCGGCCTGCACGCCACGCGCGAGCAGATCCAGATCGGCGCGGAAATCTACGGCCATGCAGGGCTCGAAGCGGACCTCGAAATCCAGCAGTTGATGCTCGACGCGCTGCGTCTGGCCGGTCTGGCGAAGGTGCGCCTCGACCTGTGCCATGCGGGCGTGCTGGCGGCTTTGATCGACGCGGAGCCTGCGGCAGCGGCGCTTGGCGAGTCGCTGTATGAAGCGCTGGCGGGCAAGGATGTGCCGCGTCTGGCTGAATTGACGGCGGATCTCACCCTGGTCACGCGCGATGCGCTGCGCGCGCTGCCGTCGCTTTACGGCGACGCCTCGGTGCTGGAAGAGGCCCGGGCGCGTTTGCCGAATCGGCCGGAGATTGCCCGCGCGCTCGACGATCTGGCCTTCCTCGCGAATCAGGTCGACGGTGCGGAAGTGATGATCGATCTGGCCGACCTGCGCGGCTACGCGTACCACAGTGGCGTGATGTTCTCGGCCTATGTGGACGGCGTGCCGAATGCGGTCGCCCGCGGCGGCCGGTACGACCACGTCGGCCAGGCCTATGGACGCGCGCGTGCGGCGACCGGCTTTTCGCTCGATTTGCGCGAAGTGGCGCGAATCTCGCCGGTCGAGGCGCGCAGCAGCGCGATTCTCGCGCCGTGGCAGCACGACGAGGCGCTGCGTGCCAGCGTGGCCGCGCTGCGCGATGCGGGCGAAGTGGTGATCCAGGCCCTGCCGGGTCACGACCACGCACTCGATGAGTTTGCCTGCGACCGCGTGCTGGTCGAGCGCGACGGCGCGTGGGTGGTCGAGCCGCGCGCCTGAGCTTTCAAAGGAGCGGTGCGGTGACCCGCCGCATCATTTCGATATACCTAGAATAACGTCCATACCGTTGAGCGGAAACGGAAAAATTCGGAAGGTTCCGCGAACATAGGTAGAATACGTTTTTAACCAGCTTACGAAACAACATGTCTGCCAGCGCAGTGAATGTGAACCCCGGGCGTAACGTCGTCGTCGTGGGGACCCAGTG
>DASZIR010000134.1:0-13401 GCA_035948995.1 Paraburkholderia sp.
TACGACGTGCACGACGTGCTGAACGTATTCCAGTGCACCGGGCTGAATCTCGAAGACAAATACTTCATGAAGGCATGCCCGGCCAAGAAGGGCGATTACCTCGAATTCTTCGCGGAAATCGACTTGCTGTGCGCACTGTCCACCTGCCCGGGCGGCGATCTGTCGTTGCCGATGTGGGGGCCGGACGCACGCGATCCGCTGGAAGTGTGCCGGCCGCTCGGCATCGAGATCTACCGGCTCGCACCACAGATGCTGGACGGCTGGACGCCGCCGGCCGTCGCGGCGTACAAGGGGCAGCATGGGATGGTGTTGCAACAGCCGCAGTGGAAATGCGGCTGCTGAGGGAAGCTCCACGCGTCAACTAGAGCGCCAGTGACCGCACCGTGCCGGCGCTCGAATCGCCCACATAGATACCGAACGCGTCTTCGGTACGCTCTTTCACATAGCGCTGCAGCATCGAAACCACCGCGGCGTCCCGCAGGTCATTCCACGGAATCTCGCCAAGCGGCACGAACCTCACGGCATGATGGGCCGGCACAACATCCAGCACGCGCCCGCGATAGTAGATATGAACGCCCTCCTCACGCCCCGAACCGGCTTCGAACACCGCAAACAGAAAATCGAGATGCGCATTCAGGCCGTGCCTCGTCAGCACGCCGCGCAAGCTTGACGGGTCCGCTTGCGGCTCGAGACGTGCGCCCGTGGGCAACTGCAAACCACGTGCGGTTTCGATCAACACGAGTCCGCGCGGATCCTCGAGAATCGCGCCCACGCGCGCACGCTGTCCGCTCGCCGCGAGCGCGTCCTGCGACAGACTGAAGTCCACATAGGCACCGCGACAATAACCGAGCGGCGTCGAACTCGTATGCGTGAAGTCGACCACGCGTCCGATCAGGATGATATGGTCGCCCGCATCCACCACTTCATGCGTTTCGCAATCGAAGCTGGCTGCGGCGCCGTCCATCACCGGTGCACCGGTATGACGCACGTGCCACTCCACCTGACCAAACTTGTCCGCGCTCTTCGAGGCGAACACGCCTGATACCGGACGCTGGTCCTGCGCCAGCACACTCACTGCAAAATGCGAGGTCTTCGAAAACACCGGATGGCTCGAGGCAGTCTTGGCGATACAGACCAGAATCAGCGGCGGATCGAGCGACACCGACGTGAACGAGTTGGCTGTAAAGCCGCGCGGCGAACCGTCCGGCTGAATGGTCGTCACGACAGTGACACCGGTCACGAAAGCACCGAGTGCACGGCGGAATTCGACGACATCGAAATTCGGTTCGCTCATGATGCCCTCCTCAGGGTTGGCGAGCTGCCTGGCCTGCTTGACGAATGAACTGCAGCAGCGCCCGGTTCACGATATCCGGCGCGGTCACATTCATCATGTGACGCTCGTTGGCGACCACTTCCGCACGTGCGCGAGGCGCAGCCGCCGCCATGGCGTGCGACATCGCCGGACTCGAATTGGGATCGCATTCGCCGGTCATGAAGAGAGCCGGCATCGAAAGCTGCGGCAAGCGCCCCACATGCGCCGCGTCGGAGCTCGCAAAGAGCTGATAGGTGCGCGCATAGCCGAGCGGATTCACCGAACGCAGCAACGAGCGCACCAGGCTGGCAACCGAGGCAAGATGCGCAGGGACCGGATCGTCGAACCAGCGTGCCATCGTCGCGTCGATACTCGGATCGTGTTGCCCCGCATCAGCCGGCAGTCCCGCGCGAAGCGCGCCGTCCAGCGCCGCCGCCCGTTGCATCACCGCTTCACGCTGGCCTGGCGTGCGGTCGTAAACAGCGTTGAGGGTCACGACGCTCAACGCGCGAGCCGGATACCTGAGCGCAAACTCGAGCGCGACCAGCGCGCCCATCGAATGGCCGACGATATGCGCGGCGTCGATCTGAAGGCCATCCAGCAAACCCGCAAGCTGGAGCGCATAGTCTTCGAGCACCGGTGTGGCGGGCGGCAAGGTACTGCCGCCATGGCCCAGCATGTCATACGTAACGACCCGCACGCCCTGGCACAGCGCCTCGACTTGCGGTGCCCAGACGGTCCGGTTCATCCCGACACCGTGAATCAATACGACCGGGGTGCCATCGCCGCAGACGCTATACGACGTGCCAGCAAACACGCCGTGCTGCACCGGCCGGTCGGTGACGAAATCAGGCTTCATTCGAGGCCAGCTCCTTCAGATCCTGGTAACGGTCGCCGATGCGATGATGCGGCCGCCCACCGATCGACGCCCCCAGTGCGACCACCAGTTCATCCGGCGCGGGCGCATCCACAATCGAAAACTGGATGGTGAGGTAGTGCGAGCGCATGCCCTCGTCACCCTTGTGCATGAGCGGAATGGCGATCGGGCAGTTAGGACCGCCGCGCAGGTTCGTAAAGCTGAGATAGCTTTTCGCACCCACCGCCTCGCGAAACCTGTTGCCGAAGCGCAGCGTGTGGATCAGTGCAGAAGCGTGCTCGAGCTCGCCGGAGGTGCCGACAATCGCCGCCTTGCCATAGCCTTCCACCGCTTCACCCGAGCCCGCGATGCGCAGGATTTCCGACGTCAGCACTTCGCCGAGTTGCGGCGCGAGTCCATGAATTTCCGGCTTCAGATCTTCGACATAGCCACGCCCGGCCCACGGATTACGCAGCACCGCGGCGGCCGCGAACAGCTTCAACGGTCGCGGCGCAGCCTTGCCGCCTTCGATGAACGTGTCTTCCACATACGTAACCAGCTTGCGAATTTCCAGCTTCATGTCAGCTCTCCTGGGGGAATGGCGCACATGCCGGCGTGCGATGGCGCCTCGTGTGTATTATGGTATTCCATATTACTGTACGCAACAACAGATCCGAGGGATGGTGTTTACGCGCAGTTGACGGTGCCGCAGGCACACGCGTTCGTGCAGGTGATGGCGTGTGCCGACGCGCGCGTTTGTATTTGATTCAGACCGGCGAGAAAGCGGAAAAAACGCGCATTGCACGCAGGGCACATGCGACGCAACGGCGAACGCAAGACGGGCACGGGCGCCGAACGCGCCCGTGTGTGGGGATGGGTGAGAAAACTACGGTAACGGCTCTACAGAGACCACTGTCAACCGCGATCCGGCAACCTCATCGAACCGGAACTACGCCTGCGCACCCGCTTCAGCCGCGTTCATGGCCAATGTCGCCATCGCAATGGCCGCCGTGCGCCTGACGTGCTCGAGCGATGCCGCTGCAGCCGCATCGCCGTCGTGCCGAGCGATCGCCGTCAACAGCTTGTTCATCTCACGGTTCGATTCGACGCCACGGCCCGGCGACGAAATGGTCATCGAGCGCAACTGATTGATCCGTGCATTCAGCGACTTGACCACCTGGTGCATCATGACCTTATGACCGCCTGCGAACATCGCAGCGTAAAAACGCTCGGTGTCGTGCAGCACGCGCGAGAACTCATCCTTCTCGAATGCGTCCTCGATCTCCTTGCGGATCTCGCGCAACTGCTTGATCACGGCCGGCGTGGCATGCACGGCGCAGGCGCGCGCCGCCTCGGACTCCAGCAACGCGCGAATCTCGTAGATCTCTTCGACCTGTTCCGGATCCAGCCGCGCCACGATCGGCCCCTGATGCGCGATGGTCTCGACCAGTCCCTCAGTCTCCAGATGACGCAGCACCTCGCGTACGACGGTGCGGCTCACGCCAAGCTGGTCGCACAGCGTACGCTCGATCAGCCGGTCGCCCGGGCGATAGAAGCCTTCGGCGATCGCCTCGCGCAGCTTCTCCAGCGTCAGCTCTCGCAGCGTCGGTGCGCTGCGGTCAACTCGCATTTGTTCGGACATGGCTCTTTTCTCTAACAGATGACGCGATAAGACTGGTTTCTGGAATTCCATAGTATCCCATACCAGCACCACCGGCGATCCGCCGGCCGGGCGCGGATACGTAGCGAATCGTCCCCATACATAGGCTTGCACGACTCAGGCCGGAAACACGCGCCCGGACACGCTGTCCCAATCCAGCCACGCGCGCGCGCCGATCTGCAGGCTCGCTTCGCGCGCCCCAATCGAGGTCCGCACCGCCACCTCCTGCTCCCAGGGCGTCGCCACCGCGTAGTGCATCGTGTCGCCGAGATAGGTGACGTCGCGCACCGTGACGGGCAGCCCGCCTTCATCGCGCCCGGCCGGCTGGGCCCGAATCGTGATCTGTTCGGGTCGCAGCATCAGCGTGCCGCTATCGCCGACGCTAAGCCCGTGATTCACGCTCGCGCACGGCGCCCGCTTGCCGTTGGGAAACACGGCCTGCGCGCCGCCTTGAACGCCGGCTAGCTTGATCGGCAGGAAATTCGAATTACCGATGAAACTCGCCACGAAGCGCGACGCGGGATTGGCATAGAGCTCCTCCCCTGTGCCAACCTGCTCGATACGCCCTTTGTTGAAGACGGCGATACGGTCGGACAGGCGCAACGCTTCTTCCTGATCGTGAGTGACGTACAGGATCGTCACACCGGTCTGCTGATGAATGCGCCGCAGTTCAAGCTGAATCTCCTCGCGCAGCTTCTTGTCGAGCGCGGAGAGCGGCTCGTCCATCAACAGCACCGGCGGATCGTAGGCCAGTGCGCGCGCAATCGCCACGCGCTGCTGCTGGCCGCCCGACAGTTGCGCCGGCATCCGGTCACGGCAGTCGGCCAACTGCACGAGCTTGAGCATCTGTTCGACCTTCGCCTTGACCTGCACGTCCGGCATGCGGCGCACACGCAGCGGAAAGGCGACGTTCTCACCGACCGTCAGGTGAGGAAACAGCGTGTAGCGCTGAAACACCATGCCGATGTTACGGCGGTTGGGCGCCACGCTGAGCAGCGGCTTGCCGTCCAGCAGCACACGTCCGCCGGTGGGCGACTGGAAGCCCGCCACGATATAAAGCGTTGTGCTCTTGCCCGACCCGGACGGCCCGAGAAAGGTCATGAATTCCCCTTTCCGGACGTCGAGCGAAACCTCGTCGATCGCGACCACCTGATCGTAGGTCTTGCGAAGTCGCTGAATCTGCAAAAACGGCGCGGTCATGACTTACCCCTTTTGAATGCAAGCCCAAGCAACATCAACACGGCAGTCAAGCCCACCAGCAGCGACGAGGCCGCTGCGATCACTGGTGTGAGATCCTGGCGCAGCGTGCTCCAGATGCGCACCGGCAGCGTCTGCAAAGTCGGGCTTGCCATGAAGATCGACACGACCACCTCGTCCCACGATGCAAGGAACGAGAAGATCGCGGCCGCGAAAATGCCGAGCCGGATGGCCGGCAAAGTCACGCGCAATTTCACCTGCAGCGGACTCGCGCCGCAAATCAGCGCGGCTTCTTCGAGCGACGTATCGAAGCTCTCCAGCGAGTTGCTGATGGCGATGATCGCGAACGGCAGCGCGATGATCAGATGCCCGATGACGAAACCGGTCAGCGTACCGTTGAGGCCAATACGCAAGAAGAACGCGTACAGCGCGACCGCCAGCACGACCACGGGCAGCACCATCGGCGTCAGGAAAAACGCCTTGACCGCCTCGCGTCCGCGGAACTTGCCACGCACCAGTGCCAGCGAAGCGAACAGCCCCAGCAGCACCGACAGGACCATCACGGTCACCGCCAGTTCCATGCTCGTGAGCAGCGAATCGAGCCAGCCCGGATCGGTCAGCAGCACGCGATACCACTGCAACGTCCAGCCCGGCGGCGGAAAGATCAGCCATTGCGAATCACCGAACGACAGCGCGACGATAAACACCACCGGCAGCAGCAGAAACAGCGACACTGCGGTGCCGACGCCTAGCAGAAGCCAGCGCAACGGGCCAAGCCGATCGAAATCGAGCAACATGTCAACTCTCTCCCAAGGCCGTTTGCGCGCCGCGCGAGAAGCGCAGTTGCACGGCATAGAGTGCCAGGGTGACGACCAGCAGCACGAAGGCCGCCGCGCCGGCGAGACCCCAGTTGAGCAGTTCCTGCACCAGTTGTGCGATCAGTTCGGCCAGCATCATGTAGGCGGGACCACCCAGCAACGCAGGCGTCACGAAGTAGCCGAGCGCCATCACGAACACCATCAGCGCGCCCGCTGCAATGCCCGGCATCGCGAGCGGCACCAGCACGCGCCAGAACGCCTGCCAGCGGCTCGCACCGCAGATCGCGGCGGCTCGCAGCGTGGAAGGATCGATACTGCGCAGCGTCGCATGCAAGGGCATCACGATGAACGGCAACATGATGTAGGTCATGCCGATCGTCACGCCCGTCAGGTTGTTCACCAGCACGAGTGGTTCGTGAATCACGCCAAGCGCCATCAGCAGACGGTTGATTGGACCGGTCTGCTGCAGCAGCACCATCCACGCGAAGGTCCGCGCAAGCAGATTGGTCCACATCGACAGCAGCAGGATCGCAAAGATCAGCTTGCTGACGGCGCGCGGCGCGATGGCGAGCAGCCATGCCGTCGGAAAGCCCACCACCAGCGTCACTACTGTGACCACCGAAGCCACCAGAAAGGTATTGCCGAACACGCGCAGATAGGTCGTCGAGCCCAGTAATTGCACGTAGTTCTGCAAGCCGGCCACCGGTTCGAGCACACTGCGCAACAGCAGCGACAGCACCGGCAGCACGAAGAACACCGCCAGCAGCACAAGCGCGGGAAGCAACAGGCGGGCGTTACGCATACCGGTTTTCGCCTTCGGGCGTGGACTGGCAGCCTGGGCGACGGTACTCAGCGCGTTGGACATGGCGGCTCCTGTCTGGGGGTCTGCACCGTCAACACCTTACTTCGATTGCCATGCGTACCAGCGCTTGGCAATCTCGTCGCGATGATCTGCCCAGTATTTCATGTCGAGGTTGATCTGGGAGCTCTGGTGCTGGTCCGGCAAGGTCTTCGCCACCGACACCGGCATCAGTGCCGCCGCCTTCGTATTGATCGGCGCGTAGCCGGTCTCTTCGGCAAACTTCGCCTGCGCTTGCGCGCTCGTCGCCGCGGCGAGGTACTTCATCGCTTCGTCCTTGTGCTTCGCACCCTTCGGCACCACCAGCATGTCGGCGGCCGTCAGGTTCTGGTTCCACGAGATGCCGACATCCACGCCGGTTTGTGCCAAAGCATGCAGGCGGCCGTTCCAGAACACGCCAATCGGCGCTTCACCGGAGGCCATCAACTGCTGTGATTGCGCGCCGCCGCTCCACCAGACAATCTGGCTCTTGATGGTATCGAGCTTCTTGAAGGCGCGATCGAGATCGAGCGGATACAGCTTGTCCGGCGCCACTCCATCGGCCAGCAGTGCGACTTCCAGCACGCCCGGCGCCGACCATTTGTAGAAGGTACGCTTGCCGGGGAATTTCTTCGTATCGAACAGATCGGCCCAGTTTGCAGGCGCCGCGCCCTTGTACGCCGCCTTGTTATAGCCGAGCACGAAAGAATAGTAGAAGCTGCCCACCGCACCTGGCGACGTGAAGCGCGGATCGAGGTCCGCCTTGTTGACGACCGAGTAGTCGATCGGGTCCACGAGACCGTCGCGCAGCGCGGCAAGGGCGAAATCGCCTTCCACGTCCACCACGTCCCACTGCACATTGCCGCTATCGACCATCGCCTTCAACTTGCCGTAATCGGTCGGGCCGTCCATCAGCACCTGGATGCCGGTCGCCTGGGTGAACGGCTGCGCCCAGTTCTTTTCCTGCGACGCCTGTGTCGTCCCACCCCAGCTGGCGAACACGAGCGGCGCCGAAGCTGCCGACGCCGGCGCAGAAGCGACCAGGGCTGAAAAGGCCACGACGCTGGCCACCGCGGCGGCCACTGCGCCGGTCACTGCGAGTGCGGTGGCGCGCAAACGAAACAGATGCTTCATGACGACTGCTCCTTAAGGGGGACACGCAGGCTTCAAGAGTCGCCCGGCGTCAAGACGGTTATTTAAGCGGAGAGAACGAAGTGGGTTTCATGATCTTGCTTTCCATGGTCTCGAGCAGCGCCTGGATCTTCGGAGCGAACGCCTGCCACGCGGGATCTTCAGCGAGCCGTTGACGGCGCGCCTCGCGCTCGTCGAGACTCGGGTACGCCCACATATGCACGATCTGGTTGAGCGGACCGATCTCCGAAAAAAAGTAGCCGACAAGCTGACCGAGATGGCGTTCCTGCAGCTCGATGCCCTCTTCCTCCACCAGTTTCAGATAAGCGGGCACGGCGCCCGTCTTGATGCGATAGGTGCGGATTTCGTAGTACATGAATGTCCTCAGCGCATGACGAAGGGATCGGCGATCGGCTCGTCCGAAGTGCGGATCCAGACGGATTTGGTGCGCGTGTATTCGAGTACGGCGTCGAGGCCGCCCTCGCGGCCCAGACCGCTTAGCCCATAGCCGCCGAACGGCACGATCGGCGACACGGCGCGATACGTGTTGACCCAGACGATGCCGGCTCGCAGCGAACGCGTCAGCCGGTGGGCGCGCGTCAGATCGCGCGTGAACACGCCCGAGGCGAGACCGTAGCGCGTGTCGTTGGCAAGCGCGACGGCTTGCTGTTCAGTGTCGAATGTCATCACGCTCAGCACCGGGCCGAACAGTTCCTGCGCCACGCTCGGCACCTGCGCGTGCGGGCAATCGACGATGGTCGGCTGGAAGTAGTACCCCTCACCTTGCGAGGCAACCCGCTGGCCGCCCGCCAACAGCACGCCGCCGGCTTCCAGGCTCGCGGCCAGCACCGTCTCGATGTGCTCAAGCTGCTTGCGCGTCGCGAGCGGACCCATTTCGGTGGCCATGTCCAACGGGTCGCCGATGCGAATCGCGTGGGCCTTTTCGATCAGCCGTTGCAGCAGACGCTCGCGCATACCACGCTGCACCAGGAGCCGCGAACCCGCAACGCAACTTTGCCCGGTGGCGGCGAAGATGCCCGCGATCACGCCGTTGCTGACGCTTTCGACGTCGGCATCGTCGAACACCAGCACCGGCGACTTGCCACCCAGTTCAAGCGTGGTCGCCGCCAGGTTCTCCGCGGAATTGCGCACGATATGGCGGGCCGTTTCGGGTCCGCCGGTAAAGGCAATACGGTTGACGAGCGGATGACTCGTCAACGCTTTCCCGCAATCGGCGCCAAAGCCGGTCAGGATGTTGACCACGCCCGGCGGAAATCCTGCTTCATCGACGAGACGCGCGAACGCAAGCAGCGGCGCCGGACCTTCCTCAGAAGCCTTGAGGACGATGCTGCAGCCGGCCGCCAACGCCGGGCCGAGCTTCACCGCGGAGAGGAACAATTGCGAATTCCACGGCACGATGCCGGCCACGACGCCCACCGGCTCGCGGCGCAGGAACACTTCCATATCGGGCTTGTCGACCGGCAGATACGCACCCTGAATCTTGTCGGCTACGCCCGCGTAATAACGGTAGTACTCGGCGACGTAGCCGATCTGGCTGCGCGTCTCGCGAATGATCTTGCCGGTGTCGGCGGTCTCGAGTTCGGCGAGTTGCTGCGCATTGGCGGCCACGAGGTCAGCCAACCGGTACAGCAGCTTGCCGCGCGCGCTGGCCGTCAAATCCGCCCACGCGGGCTCGCTCAGCGCACGATGTGCCGCCTGCACGGCGCGGTCCACGTCCGCCGCGCTGGCTGCCGGCATCTTCGCCCATACCTTGCCCGTCGCGGGGTTCACGCTGTCGAAGGTTTGGCTTGCGTCCTCGAAGGCGCCGTCGATGTACTGCTGAAACGACTTCAACATGTCACCTGCTCCTGGTTCGGTTCGCGCCGCTCAACCCGCCATGAAGGCCGGCATCACCTCCGCGATGAACAGTTCGAGCGACTTGCGCTTGCGCTCGAAGCTCATGTTGCTGTCAATCCAGAAGCTGTACTGATCGAAGCCCATCTCCTCGTACTGCTTCAGACGCTTGACGACATCCTGCGGCTGGCCGATCACGAGGTTCTTGCGGATCAGCTCCGGCACATAGTTCGGGAAGCTGGCGAGGTCGACCTCGGTCAACGGTTCGATGAAACCCTGCTCGACCGGCCGCTCGTTCTTGAACCACTTGCTGAAGTAGCAGTAGAAGCGGCTCAGGTCCTCTACCGCGGCGTCGACCTCAGCCGCATCCACGCCCACGAAGGTATGCATCAGCATCATGATCTGCGGCCGCGGCACTTCCGGATGCGCCTTGCAGGCCGCATTGAAGCGCTCCATCAGACTCACGACCTCAGCATCGCCCGCGGACAACGACGTCACCTGCACGTTGCAGCCGTTCGCCACCGCGAAGTCGTGCGAATTAGGATCGCGCGCGGCCAGCCACAACGGCGGATAAGGTTGCTGAACCGGGCGCGGCACCGGAGTGGTTGACGGCCACTTCCAGAACTCGCCGTCGTGGGCGTAATCGCCCTTGAAGAGCTTGCGCAGCGCCGGCACCAGTTCGCGCATGCGCGCGCCGGCGCCGAACGCGTCGAGCCCCGGCAAAAGCCGCTCGTATTCGAACGAATAGGCGCCGCGAGCAATCCCCAGATCGAGCCGGCCATTGCTCGCGACATCCACCATGCCCGCTTCGCCAGCGAGGCGGATGGGATGCCAGAACGGCGCGATCACCGTGCCCGTGCCGAGGCGAATGCGCTCGGTACGCGCTGCAAGGTAGGCCAGGTTGACGAAGGGATTGGGGGCGATCGTAAATTCCATCGCGTGGTGCTCGCCCACCCACGCGGTTTCAAAGCCGCCGCGCTCCGCGATCCGGACCAGCTCGGTCAATTCATCAAAGAGCTGCCGATGCGGGGTCGTCGCTTCGTACCGCTCCATATGAACAAACAACGAGAATTTCATGATCGACCTACTCCCAGAAAAACGACAGGTGTGTCTTGCTGTGGACGTCGGCACAGAATGGCGTAGGCCCACCGTGAGTCGACCGCGATGGCGCCGCGGATGGTATTACGGTATTCCATCAAATCCGTCGACGCAAGCAATTCAATATTATGGAATACCATAATATTGAACAGTGACGAATCGGACTTGCGAATGGGTGATGGCCGTGAAGCGCGCGCAGGGACGCGCAGCGGCGCAAGCGGGAGAACGCGTGGGTGAAGGCGCGCGGCTTGGACCGGCGGTACGCAGCAGCAAAATTCCCTGCGCTAAGGGGAGGTGCCGCGGGACATGCTGTCAAAACGACGACATGTCCCGTGCGGACAGGCTTGCGGGATCAGGCAATCATCATACCGATTGGCGAGGACGAGAACGAAAACGCGAGCGCCACGCCACCGGCATCCCGCGCGCCCATCGGTACGCACACCCTTCGCGCATTTCAATGTATATATCGAAATGCGCGACCTGCCATCGCGTGCACATTGGACCTTGGTCCTATAACAAGCGGCCACGTTTCGGCCTCGCCGGCGCTACCGGCTCAATCTTAAGGAACCTTTCCCCCCCCCCCCGAGGGAGTACCTCTTCGCGCCCCTTGATCCGCCGATATTGGCCGGTGAATGTCGTCTGAGTGACGACACACCCTTGGGGAGACGAACATGAGTTCGGTAAGCGATGCAGATCAGAAGATTCATCTTGTCGCACCACCAGTAGACGCGACGGGACTTCATAGAAAGATCGGCTGGGCAGGCGCATTCTGGGTAGCCAGCGGCGTACCGGCGCTGGTGCTGTTCTCAATCGGCTCGATTGCGGCGACCGTCGGCAAGCCGTCGTGGATCATCTGGGCGATTTCGATCTGTTTCGGCTTCATCCAGTCCTTTTCCTACGCGGAGATCGCCGGGCTGTTTCCGCACAAGTCAGGCGGCGCATCGGTGTATGGCGCGGTCGCCTGGGTGCGCTACAGCAAGCTGCTCGCGCCGCTCTCCGTGTGGTGCAACTGGTTCGCGTGGTCGCCGGTGCTGGCAATCGGCTCGGGCCTCGGTGCGGGCTACGTGCTGAACATGCTGTTCCCCGCAACCTCCGCAATCAACACGTGGCAAATCACACTGGTCGATCTGGGCTGGCTGTCGAGCGGGCTGAGTCTGCGGGTCAATGCCACCTTCGTGATCGGCGCCGTGATCCTGCTGACGACCTTCGCGATCCAGCATCGCGGCATTCTGCAAGCCGCGCGGCTCCAGATGATTCTCGCGATCTCCGCGCTGCTGCCGCTCCTGCTGGTCGGCGTCTATCCGTTGCTGACGGGCGATCTGCCGATGCAGCATCTGTTCCCGCTCTACCCGCTGGCAAAAGACGCGGGCGGCCGCGTGATCGACGGCACGTGGAATCTGAGCAGCATCGAACTGATGGCCGGCGGACTCTTTATCGCCGCCTGGTCCACCTACGGATTCGAAACGGCGGTCTGCTACACGCGCGAATTCAAGGATCCGCGCCGCGATACGGTCAAGGCGATCGTCTATTCCGGACTCCTGTGCCTCGTGTTCTTCACGCTCGTCCCGCTCGCGTTCCAGGGCGCCCTCGGTCTCGGCCAACTCGTCTCGCCCGAGGTCAAGGATGCCGCGGGCAATGTCACGCAAGCCGCTGTCTATGACGGCATTCTTTCGCCTGGCATCTACAGCGGCATGGGTGTTTCCGAAGCGATGGCGAAAATCGTGCATGCCGGCAGCTGGGGCGAATTCATTCTGAAGCCGATGCTAGTGTTCGCGCTCGTGCTCGCCATCATGACCTCGATGGCGGGCTCGTCGCGCACGCTCTACTAGGCTTCCGTCGACGGCTGGCTACCCAAATATCTTTCGCACGTCAACCACAACGGCGCACCGACCCGCGCGATGTGGACCGACCTCGTATTCAATCTTGTGCTCCTGCTGATGTCCGACTACGTCGTCGTACTCGCGATGTCGAACGTCGGTTACATCATTTTCAACTTCCTGAATCTCAATGCGGCGTGGATCCATCGGCTCGACCGGTCAACCTGGGAGCGCCCTTTCAAAGCGCCGAAATGGGTACTCGGCGCCGGCGCCGTGTTGTCATTCGTCAATCTCGCACTAATGGGACTGGGGGCGGATGTATGGGGCAAGGGCACGCTGATTTCGGGCATTGTCTTCTCGGCGCTGATCGTGCCGGTGTTCATCTGGCGCCACTACGTGACTGACAAAGGCCGCTTCCCGGACGCGATGCTGGACGATATGGATCTGTCGAACTCCAGCAGCCAGCGGCGCGCGGGTTTCCTACCGTACGCGGCGTTAATGCTCGGCGTGGTGGTCGTCTTCGCGAGCCACTGGCTCACGACCTGATTGCGCACGTTTGCTAAAGACCGAACGCCCCAGTTGCGCGAATCTCCGCGCAACACGGGCGAAGTTCATCGCACAGCAAAGATCGCGCCTTCGATACCCAACACCTCGCTGCTGGCCGAATAGATACCGACGCCGCGCTCCCATACGTTTCTCAGATCGCCATTCGCGCCGCGAATGCGATAACGCAGTTCGAACGGCCTGCGATCCGCCAGTGCTTCCTGCACCCCACGCCAGACGTAATCGACGTCGTCCGGCACGATCAACTGGCTGTAGC
>DASZIR010000135.1:0-9684 GCA_035948995.1 Paraburkholderia sp.
ATCCTTGAAATCACCGATGTCCGGCACCTTCACTTCGACGAGACTCATAGTGTCCCCTTCTCTTATTGATCGTTGACGAGGGAGCGCCGCGAACAAAACTTTAAGAACAGCCTAAAAGCAGCCCAAAAGCTAGCGACCACATGGACAGAAACATCCTTTGCTGTCCGCCCAGGGACGCGCCTTTCTTTTGCCTACCTTTCTTTGGAAGACGCCCCGAAGGAAGTCCCCGTGGGACAAAGAAAAGTAGGTGCCGCCCCACACAGGGGCAACGCTAATAGACCGATAAGAAAGCAAGTTCAATGAGGGGCGTGGATCATCCGACAACAACACATCCACCACGCCCCAACCGCCGGCGGCAAAAACCCAAATCAGCAGATCAAAGAATCACACGCCGAAAATCGGCAAGAATCGCACCCAAATACGCATTGAAGCGCGCAGCTTCAGCCCCATCGATAACGCGATGGTCATACGACAGCGACAGCGGCATGGTGAGGCGAGGCACGAACTGCTTACCGTCCCACACGGGCTTCATCGCACTGCGCGACAGACCAAGAATAGCCACTTCGGGCGCATTGATAATCGGCGTGAAGTGCGTGCCGCCAATACCGCCGAGCGACGAGATCGAGAAGCACCCACCCTGCATCTGATCGGGCTTCAACTTGCCTTCACGAGCGGCCTTGGAAAGCTCAGCCATCTCTTTAGCGATATCGACGAGACCCTTCTTGTCCGCATCGCGAATCACCGGCACCATCAGCCCGTTAGGCGTATCAGCAGCAAACCCGACGTGGTAGTACTGCTTGAACACCAGGTTGTCACCATCCAGGCTGGCATTAAACGTCGGGAATTTCTTCAAGGCAGAAACCACCGCCTTGATCACAAACGCCAGCATCGTGAACTTCACGCCGGCCTTTTCGTGTTCCTTGTTCAACTGCACGCGCAGCGCTTCGAGCTCGGTGATATCCGCTTCGTCGTTGTTGGTGACGTGCGGGATCATGACCCAGTTGCGATGCAGGTTCGCGCCCGAGATCTTCTTGATGCGCGAGAGCGGCTTCGGATCGACCGGACCGAATTTGGTGAAATCGATCTTCGGCCACGGCAGCAGGTTCAGTTCGCCACCGCCGGCAGCAGCAGGTGCCGCAGCCGGAGCCGCGCGCTGACCTGTCATCACGCCCTTGACGAACGCGGTCACGTCGTCCTGCGTAATGCGGCCCTTCGGACCCGTACCTTGCACACGCGACACATCGACACCCAGTTCGCGCGCGAACTTGCGCACGGACGGCGACGCGTGGCTAGCCTTGCGCTCACCACCCTCGCCAGCCGGAATCACCGGTGCCTGCGCGAGCGCGGACGGCGCTGCCGGTGCCGGGCTCGGCGTAGCCGGCGCGTCGGACGGCTTTTCAGCCGCCTGCTGTTTCGGCGCCACTGCGGGCGCCGGAGCAGCCGCCGCACCTTCGACTTCGATCAGCACGATCACGGAGCCTTCCGACACCGTATCGCCGACCTTGACCTTCAGTTCCTTGACGACGCCGGCGGCCGTGCTCGGCACATCCATGGTCGCCTTGTCGGACTCCAGCGTGACGAGCGACTGTTCCTTCTCGACGCGGTCGCCGACCTTCACCGCGACCTCGATCACGGGAATGTCCTTGTAGTCGCCGATATCCGGAACCTTCACTTCCTGCACGCCACCGCCGCTTGCAGCCGGTGCGGGCGCAGGTGCCGGGGCAGCAGCAGGCGCCGGGGCCGGCACGGCAGCCGCCGCGGCGGCACCGTTGGCCTGCGCAGGCTTCGCCGCCGCGGCGCCGCCTTCAGCGCCTTCGAGCACGACGATCAGCGAACCTTCCGACACGTTGTCGCCAACCTTGACCTTCACTTCCTTGATGGTGCCGGCAGCCGAACTCGGCACGTCCATGGTCGCCTTGTCGGATTCCAGCGTGACGAGCGACTGCTCTTTCTCGACGGTATCACCCGCCTTCACCAGCACCTCGATCACAGGGATGTCCTTGTAATCGCCGATGTCCGGCACCTTGACTTCGATCGCTTGACTCATTGTTGGTGTCTCCTGGGCCGCGCACGCAGCTTGCCCCTGTCGATCAGGGGCAAGCGCGCACGCCGTGGCACACGGGGAATGATGCCTTAGACGGTCATCGGGTTGGGTTTGGCGGGATCAAGGTTGTACTTCTTGAGCGCCTCGGCGACGACCTTGCGTTCAATCGTGCCCTCATCTGCCAGTGCATTCAACGCGGCAACCGTGACCCAGTAGCGGTCGACTTCGAAGAAGTGGCGCAGCTTTTCACGCGTGTCCGAACGGCCGTAGCCATCGGTACCCAGCACGACAAACTTTTGCGGCACGAACGCGCGAATCTGCTCGGTCAGCGCGCGCACATAGTCGGTCGATGCGATGACCGGACCAGGCGCGCCCTTCAGGAGCTTCTCGACGTGCGAGACCTTCTTCTCTTCGGTCGGGTGCAGCAGGTTCCAGCGCTGCACTTCGTGGCCTTCGCGGGCCAGTTCGGTGAAGCTCGGCACGCTCCAGAGGTCGGCAGCGACACCCCAGTCGTTCTTCAGCAGATCGGCTGCGGCAATCACTTCGTTGAAGATCGTGCCCGCACCCATCAGCTGAACGCGCGGCGCCTTCGCGTCGGCCTCAGCCTTCCTGAACGCGTACATGCCCTTGATGATGTCTGCCGCTACCGAGTCGCCCTGCGGGATCGCCGGGTGCTCGTAGTTCTCGTTCATCACCGTGATGTAGTAGTACACGTCTTCCTGATCCGCCACCATGCGGCGCAGGCCGTCCTGCATGATGACGGCGAGTTCGTAACCGAACGTCGGGTCATAGCTGAGGCAGTTCGGCACCGAAGCCGCCCACAGCAGCGAGTGGCCGTCTTCGTGCTGCAGGCCTTCGCCGTTCAGCGTGGTACGTCCTGCCGTGCCACCCAGCAGGAAGCCACGCGAACGCATGTCGCCCGCGGCCCATGCCAGATCGCCGATGCGCTGGAAGCCGAACATCGAATAGAAGATGTAGAACGGGATCATGATCTCGCCGTGCGTCGAGTACGACGTCGCGGCTGCGATCCAGTCCGACATGCCGCCGGCTTCGTTGATCCCTTCCTGCAGGATCTGGCCGGTTTCCGATTCGCGGTAGAACATCAACTGGTCGGAATCTTCCGGCACGTACTTCTGGCCGTCCTGATTCCAGATACCGATCTGGCGGAAGAGCCCCTCCATACCGAAGGTACGCGACTCGTCCGGCACGATCGGCACCACGCGCTTACCGAGCGTCTTGTCCTTCAGCAGGATGTTGAGAATCCGCACGAACGCCATCGTTGTGGAAATCTCGCGGCCTTCGCCCGTGCCCTTCAGCAACGGCTCGAACACGTCCAGCGCCGGCACCGGCAGCGACTCGGCCTTCTGGCGACGCGCCGGCAGGTAGCCGCCGAGGTCCTGGCGGCGAGCGCGCATGTACTCGAGTTCCTTCGAACCTTCTTCGAACTTGATGTACGGCACGTTGACGAGGTCTTCGTCGGCGATCGGCAGGCGGAACTGGTCGCGGAATTTCTTCAGCTGCTCCACCTGCATCTTCTTCTGCTGGTGGGTGATGTTCATGGCCTGGCCGGCTTCGCCCATGCCGTAGCCCTTGATCGTCTTCGCGAGGATGACGGTCGGCTGGCCCTGCGAATTCGACGCTGCCTGGAACGCTGCGTAGATCTTGTGCGGATCGTGGCCGCCGCGGTTCAGATTCCAGATTTCCTCGTCGGACCATTCGGCGACCAGCGCCTTCAGTTCCGGGCTGTTGAAGAAGTGTTCGCGCACGTACGCGCCCGATTCCGACTTGTACGTCTGATATTCGCCGTCCACGACTTCCATCATCCGGCGCATCAGCGCGCCCGACTTGTCGCGCTGGAACAGCGCATCCCAGCGGCTGCCCCAGATCACCTTGATGACATTCCAGCCTGCACCTCGGAATTCGCTTTCGAGTTCCTGGATGATCTTGCCGTTACCGCGCACCGGACCGTCGAGGCGCTGCAGGTTACAGTTGATCACGAACACCAGGTTGTCGAGGCGTTCGCGACCGGCCATGCCGATTGCGCCGAGCGATTCCGGCTCATCCGTTTCGCCGTCGCCAAGGAAGGCCCAGACCTTGCGGCCTTCGGTCTTCACGATGCCGCGCGCCTGCATGTACTTCATGAAGCGCGCCTGGTAGATCGCCATGATCGGGCCAAGGCCCATCGAGACGGTCGGGAATTGCCAGAAGTCCGGCATCAGCCACGGGTGCGGATACGACGAGATGCCCTCGCCGCCCACTTCCTGACGGAAGTTGTCGAGCTGGTTTTCGCTCAGACGGCCGAGCAGGAACGCGCGCGAGTACACACCCGGAGACGAATGGCCCTGCACGAACACGAGGTCGCCGCCATGCTTGTCCGAGGCTGCGTGCCAGAAATGGTTGTAGCCGACGTCATACAGCGTGGCGGCCGACGCGAACGATGCGATGTGGCCGCCGACGTTCGTGTCCTTGCCCGCGCGCAGCACCATGGCGATGGCGTTCCAGCGCGTGTACGAGCGGATACGGTGTTCGAGGTCCTGGTCGCCGGGAATCGGCGCCTGACGCGACACAGGAATCGTATTGATGTAGGGGGTGTTGGCGGAGAACGGCAGATGTTCGCCGTGCACGCGCGCAAATTCGATTTGCTTTTCGATCAGGTAGTGGGCGCGGTCGGGGCCCACAGCAGAAATCACGCCATCCAGCGCTTCCAGCCACTCGCCGGTTTCCTGGGGATCGTCGTCTTTTTCGGCGGCGACATATTTCATGACTTCGTCGGGTACAGCGGACATGCTCGTCTCCTGGGGATAAGGAACGCTCTTTGAACAGACGACGCGGACGAGTGTGGCCGCGGCAGCTTCGGCCGATTGTAATAAGGGGCTCGTCGTCTGCGCAACAAAATTTTCGAATTACGAGATCGTTTCTCATAATGCGGAAAATTGTTGCGGCGCACCCTGGTTTGACTGCCCATCAGCGGATACGTCGGCTAGTTTGCTCCGATTAGCGGCACTTTCAGCGCTTTTTTGCGCCTTTTGGTAGCGACACGCTGCGCTACAATGCCAGCCATGTTGACCGAACGGCTTTTCGCACGCTCGGCGCGGACCGCCGGAACGCCCGCGGACTCGTCGCCGTCCCGCTGGCACCATGGACCATGGTGGTCGAACTCCTATTTGCTGACGCCGCTCCTGTCGATCCTGGTTTTTCTGGTCGTCATGAGCCTGATTCTGTGGAGCCTGAACCGGCGCGAGCAGCAGCAACAGGAAGACACGCTCTACCGCAACGTCGCCTGGGCCCAGCAACAAATACGCCTGTCGATGACCGGCGCTCAGGAACAGATCCAGGCGCTCGCGCGCGACCTCGTCGCCGGCCACGCCGATCCGCATTCGTTCCAGGTGTCTACCACCGACATCATGCAGGGGCATCCCGAAATCCTCTACATGAACTGGTACACGAGCCAGCAGCAGCCGCGCTGGCCCAATACGGCGCTGCCGGTGTTCGGCCAGCGCCTCGCCAGACCCAGTGACGCGCAGATGGACGAGGCGGTGAAGGCCGCCTTCAACGAAGCGCGTACGTCGCGCCGCCAGGTCTACTCGCCGCTCATCTACGACGACCTCGGCAACGGTTATCTGACGCTGCAGACCCCGGTCTATCGCGACCGCGACTTTCTCGGCACGATTGCCGCCGTATTCTCGATCGAAGGGATCCTGAAACACGACATCCCGCCCGAGCTGTCGGCGAAGTACAAGATCTCGATCGTCGACCTGAACAACCGCGAGCTCGCCACCACCTCGACGCGCCCGCGCCTGCCGCGCGACGCGTTCTACGACCTGCCGCTCGACCCGCCGGGCCAGGGCGTGTCGGTCAGGGTCTATGCGTTCCCGCAGATGACCAACTTCACGAACAACACGCTCGTGTGGCTGGTCGCAGGCTTGTCGTGTTTCGTGCTGTGGAGCTTGTGGAGCCTGTGGAAGCACACGCGCCAGCGCTTCGAGGCGCAGCAGGCGCTGTACGCTGAAGCCTTCTTCCGGCGGGCCATGGAAAACTCGGTGCTGATCGGCATGCGCGTGCTCGACATGCACGGGCGCATCACCCACGTCAATCCGGCCTTTTGCCGCATGACCGGCTGGGATGAGAGCGACCTGGTCGGCAAGAACGCGCCCTTCCCCTACTGGCCGCGCGACGCCTACCCCGAGATGCAGCGCCAGCTCGACATGACGCTGCGCGGTAAGGCGCCCTCGTCCGGCTTCGAGTTGCGCGTGCGCCGCAAGGACGGTTCGCTGTTCCATGCGCGGCTCTACGTGTCGCCGCTGATCGACAGCTCGGGCCGCCAGACCGGCTGGATGTCGTCGATGACCGACATCACCGAGCCGAAACGCGCGCGCGAAGAACTCGCCGCTGCGCATGAGCGCTTCACCACCGTGCTCGAAAGCCTCGATGCCGCCGTCTCCGTGCTGGCCGCAGACGAAGCCGAGCTGCTGTTCGCCAACCGCTATTACCGGCATCTATTCGGCATCCGCCCGGACGGCCATCTGGAGCTGGCGGGCGGCGGCTTCGACAGCGCGCAGGCGTCGTCCGACTCGATCGACATGGTCGACGCCTACGCCGGCCTGCCGGCCGCCGCGCTGACCGGAAGCACCGCCGACGCGCAGGAAGTTTATGTACAAGGCATACAGAAGTGGTTCGAAGTGCGGCGCCAGTACATCCAGTGGGTGGACGGCCATCTGGCGCAGATGCAGATCGCAACCGACATCACCACTCGCAAGCAGGCGCAGGAACTCGCCCGCCAGCAGGACGAAAAACTGCAGTTCACCAGCCGCCTGATGACGATGGGCGAAATGGCCTCGTCGCTCGCTCACGAACTGAACCAGCCGCTTGCCGCCATCAATAACTATTGCTCCGGAACCGTAGCACTGGTTAAATCTGGTCGGACAACGCCCGACAATCTGCTGCCCGTGCTCGAAAAGACCGCGCAACAGGCCGTGCGGGCTGGCATGATCATCAAGCGGATCCGCGAATTCGTGAAACGCAGCGAACCGAAACGCCAGGCCACCCGTGTCGCCGACATCGTCGCCGACGCGGTCGGGCTCGCCGAAATCGAGGCGCGCAAGCGCCGTATCCGGATCGTGACGGATCTGCGCTCGCGCCTGCCGGTGATCTACGTGGACCCGGTGCTGATCGAGCAGGTGCTCGTCAACCTGCTGAAGAACGCTGCCGAAGCCATGCACGACGCCCGGCCGCATGCAGTCGATCCGGTGATCCGCGTGGTCGTGCGGCTCGAGAGCGGCTTCGTCTGCATCAGCGTCGTCGACCAGGGTCCGGGCGTCGACGAGACGACGGCGGAGCGCCTGTTCGAACCGTTTTACAGCACCAAGTCCGATGGTATGGGCATGGGGTTGAACATCTGCCGTTCGATTATCGAATCGCATCGCGGCCGCCTGTGGGTGATCAACAACGTCGAATCTGACGGCCACATCACGGGCGCCACGTTCCATTGCAGTCTGCCTATTGGAGAGCCTGACGGCCCGAGCAACGGCGGGTCCAAGGCGCCGACACCACAAATCGTTACGGGAGAGCTATGAACAGCCCAGTCACCACTCAGGAAACTGTCTTTGTCGTCGACGACGACGAGGCCGTGCGAGATTCGCTGCGCTGGCTGCTGGAGGCGAACGGCTACCGCGTACAGTGCTTCTCCAGCGCCGAGCAGTTCATCGACGCCTGGCAGCCGCACACGCATCCGGGCCAGATCGCCTGCCTGATTCTCGACGTGCGGATGTCCGGCATGAGCGGGCTCGAGTTGCAGGAACGCCTGATCGCCGACAACGCTTCGCTGCCGATCATCTTCGTCACGGGCCATGGCGACGTGCCGATGGCGGTGTCGACGATGAAAAAAGGCGCGATGGACTTCATCGAAAAGCCGTTTGACGAAGCCGAGCTGCGCAAGCTCGTCGAGCGCATGCTCGACAAGGCGCGCAGCGAAAGCAGCAGCGTGCAGCAACAGCGCGCCGCCGCGGAGCGCCTCGGCAAGCTGACGGCGCGTGAACACCAGGTGCTCGAGCGGATCATTGCCGGCCGTCTGAACAAGCAGATCGCCGACGACCTCGGCATCAGCATCAAGACCGTCGAAGCGCACCGCGCGAACATCATGGAAAAGCTGAACGTCAATACGGTCGCCGATCTGTTGCGACTCGCGTTGTCGAACAAGCCGCAACAAGCGCAGTAACCCCGCTTCAGCACCTTGCTGGCCGGCCCTTTGGGCCTGTCTGGGCCTGGCCAGCACACGCCCCTCCCGCGCCCTTTCTTTCACTCGTTCCTGCTAGCGACATCCAGGCCTCAAGCCAGATGACTGCTACGAATACTTTGGTTATCCAGATCAAACTGCGCCAGGCACCTGACCGACGCTGCGCATCGTCTGTTTAACGGATCGGCACAACACATCCAATCGTGCACAAAAGCGAAATATTCGCTTCGTTATACTGATTGACAGCCTCTGCTGCGCGCCCTAATTTGCTGAGTGCCGTCTCCCAGGAACGTGCTGATTCCCGATTACAGCAGGTTGGACGTACACGCATGACCTATGCCGACTCGCATGGCCCAACGTGTCGAATGAATCGTCTTGCCCAGCCCATGCACGGCGAGAGCCCATGTGCCGCGCGCTCCCCCGTTCCGCTTGCCGCTTCCTTCTCCATTTCATCGCGCCATGACGACGCAGCACGCGCTGCGCAACAACCATGCGCCCCTCAGCCAGCCGGGGGGATTCCATCGTGAAACGATCCGGAGCACACCGTTCGGGTGCGCTGCTTCTTTGCGCCGCACTCGCCAGTGCGCCACTCTTCGTGGGCGTACTCGTGCCTTCTAACGCTTACGCACAGAATGCCGCGAATCTCTCCAGCCAGCAACTGGACTCGCTGACCGCGCCCGTTATCCTTTACCCGGACGCCCTGCTCGCCCAGGTGCTGATGGCCTCTACTTTCGAGCAAGACGTCGAGGCCGCAGCCGCCTGGTCGAAGGCCAATCCCAATCTCAGGGGCGACGACGCCGTGAAGGCCGTTGCGTCGCAGCCGTGGGACCCGAGCGTGCAATCGCCGGTGGCCTTTCCGCAGGTGCTCGCCACCATGGCGTCGAAGCCCGACTGGGTCACGCAGCTCGGCAACGCGTTTCTGGCCTAGCCGAACGACGTGATGGATTCCGTGCAACGGCTGCGCAAGCAGGCGCAGCAAGCCGGCAACCTGAAGACAAGCGAACAGCAGAGCTGGGGCCGCTCGCGGCCACGATGCCCAACGGCACCTTGCCCACCGAGGCTTGCCACGGCTATCACTACCAGATTCTCACGGCGCAGGGGCCGCACGCGAAGGGCGGCGCGCAGAGCTATCTGGAAGGGGGTGTGATGACGAAGGGCTGCGGCCTGATCGCCTCGCCGGCCGGGTATGGCAAGACCGGCGTGATGACCTTTATCGTCAACCAGGACGGCCAGGTCTACCAGAAGAACCTCGGCCCCCAGACGGCGCGCGCCGCAGCCGCCATCAAGACGTTCGATCCCGACCCGTCGTGGCAGGCGGTCCAGCCGTGAGCCGAGGTTGAGCCGCAGTCTGGGTGGCGGGTGGGCGGGTGGGCGGGTGGGCGGGTGGGCGGGTGGGCGGGTGGGCGGG
>DASZIR010000136.1:0-27323 GCA_035948995.1 Paraburkholderia sp.
GCCACGCTGCCCACCATCTACCGCAAGATCGTGATTCCGAGCATGCGCCCGGTGTTTTTCTCGGTGCTGCTGATTCTCTGCCACATCACGATCAAGACCTTTGACCTTGTCGTCGCGCTGACGGCGGGTGGCCCGGGTACCTCGTCGTCGCTGCCGGCGATGTTCATGTACACGTTTTCGTTCAATCGCGGGCAACTGGGCGTCGGCGCAGCGTCGTCGATGATGATGCTCGCCACCGTCGTGGCCGTGCTCGTGCCGCTGATGTATATGGAATCGAGGAGCACGCGTAATGCAGCCTAAGATGACGATCAGCCGTGCCGTCATTTATGCGGCCCTGATACTGTTTGCGTTGTACTTCCTGTTCCCGCTGTATGTGATGCTGTCCACGTCGTTCAAGGACATCGACCAGCTACGCACCGGCAACCTGCTCACGCCGCCGTCGCATCCAACCTTTGCACCGTGGATCAAGGCCTGGAGCCAGGCCTGTACGGGTGTGCGGTGCGACGGTATGCAGCCGTTCTTCCTGAACTCGGTGCGCATGGTGATTCCCGCTGTGCTGATCTCGTCGATCATCGGTGCGTTCAACGGCTATGTGCTCACGCACTGGCGCTTCCGTGGTGCCGACATCCTCTTCACGATGCTGCTGGTGGGCTGTTTCATTCCCTTCCAGGCCATCCTGTTGCCGATGGCACGCTTCGAAGGCTTCCTCGGCCTGTCGAACACGGTGGCCGGACTGGTGCTGGTGCACGTGGTGTACGGCATCGCGTTCACCACGATGTTCTTCCGCAACTTCTACGTCAGCATTCCGGCTGAACTGGTGAAGGCGGCGCGCATCGACGGCGCAGGCTTCTTCCTGATCTTCACGAAGATTCTGCTGCCGGTGTCGTTGCCGATCTTCATGGTCTGCCTGATCTGGCAATTCACGCAGATATGGAATGACTTCCTGTTCGGTATCGTGTTCTCAGGCGTCGATTCGATGCCGATCACGGTGGCGCTGAACAACCTTGTGAACACGTCGACCGGTGTGAAGGAGTACAACGTCGACATGGCGGGTGCAATTATCGCCGCACTGCCTACGTTGCTCGTCTACGTCGTCGCCGGCCGTTACTTCGTGCGCGGCCTGACGGCGGGCGCAGTGAAGGGTTAACCCAAAACGATTGCCGCAGCGCGCCACCTGTGCCGCTGTGGTGCGAACCGGCATCCGGCCTGCGCCGCCTCGGGCGACGCACCTGAAGCTGTACCAGAGACAAGAGGATTCACAGCATGGCAAGCCTTTCCATCCGTGACGTGTACAAGACCTACCCGAACGGGGTGCCGGTCCTGAAGGGTGTCAATATCGACATCGAAGACGGCCAGTTCCTGATTCTCGTCGGCGGCTCGGGCTGCGGGAAGTCGACGCTGCTCAACATGATCGCCGGTCTCGAGACCGTGACGAAGGGCGAGATCCAGATCGACGGCAAGATGGTCAACAACCTGTCGCCGAAAGATCGCGATATCGCGATGGTGTTCCAGTCGTACGCGCTGTATCCGTCCATGACGGTGCGCGACAACATTTCGTTCGGCCTGGGCATCCGCAAGGTGCCGAAGAACGAGCAGGCGCAGATTGTCGACCGGGTGTCGAATATGCTGCAGATCCAGCATCTGCTGGACCGCAAGCCGGGTCAACTCTCCGGTGGCCAGCGCCAGCGTGTTGCAATGGGCCGTGCACTGGCGCGCGATCCGGTGATGTTCCTGTTCGATGAACCGCTGTCGAACCTCGATGCCAAGCTGCGTATCGAAATGCGCTCGGAAATCAAGCTGCTGCATCAACGCCTCGGCACGACGA
Organism: Paraburkholderia sp.; assembly: GCA_035948995.1. Taxonomy (GTDB): domain Bacteria; phylum Pseudomonadota; class Gammaproteobacteria; order Burkholderiales; family Burkholderiaceae; genus Paraburkholderia. The sequence continues at coordinate 1,826 of DASZIR010000136.1, forward strand.
TCGTCTACGTGACCCACGACCAGATCGAAGCGATGACGCTGGGCGACCGGATCGCGGTGATGAAGGACGGTATCGTGCAGCAGTTCGGTGCACCGCAGGATATCTATGATTCGCCCTCCAACCTGTTCGTGGCCGGGTTCATTGGCGCGCCGCCGATGAACTTTATTCAGGGCAAGCTGGTTGAGCAAGGGGCTGGCGTCGCGGTTGAGATCGATACCGGGGTGAAGCGTGGCGTGCTGAGCCTGCCGTTCAATACGGCCAGGGTGAAGGGTTATGTGGGTAAAGAGGTGATTCTCGGTCTGCGGCCGGAACGTATCACTGACGCACGCAGCGCACATAACGTTGAAGATGCCCAGTTGCAGCCGATCGAAGTGAAGCTTGATGTGATCGAGCCGACCGGACCCGATACCCTGGTGTTCGCACAGGTCAACGGCAAGCGTGTGGTGAGCCGTGTGCACCCGGCGTCGAACCCGCAGCCGTTGACGAACATGACGCTGCTGTTCGATGTGTCGAAGGCGGTGCTGTTCGATCCGGCCAACGAGGAGCGAATCGCTTAAGGTTCTCTTAAGGATATCCTAAGGGCGCCTTAAGTTTTGTTGTAGCTGGTTGAAAAAAATAAACAAGGCCCCGTGCGTCGGAAGACGCATGGGGCCTTTTGCTTGCAGCTGCCCGCCCAACGCGCTATTTGCTCAAGTAATCAAGGCACTACGTTATATAGGAATCCGATTTATTTTCGGGCGCGCCTTCGCGGTGAAGGCATTCTGTTGGCAATTCGTTGGCAGACCACTAGCTGAGCGTCATCAAGTTTTCAAGCGCGAAATATACGGTAAGGGTCTTCTTAATGAAAACCTTCGACCGATATGAACTCAAAAAAACTGGTTTGCATTGCTGGCCTCGTCTCGACGCTTGCGGCATGCGGTGGCGGCAATGGCGTATCGACGAACCCCTCGACATCGACATCGACGTCCGCCGTTGCGGTTCCAGCGTCGGTCGCCGCTGCAGCCTCGGGCTACAAGATTTCGGTTTTTGCGCAGCTGCCCGGCACGCTGCGGCCTGATGACCTTCTCCTGCACGGCAGCAATATCTTCGTGGTTGCCCAGGACAACAATAACAATCCGGATGGCACAAACGTCGCTGGCACATCGCCCCAGAGTGAAGTGATCGAGTACGACGTGAACGGAAATCTGATCCGGACTTTCAACGTGCCGGGTCACCCGGATGGGCTGCTCGAGTACGATTCGCACACCGTGTGGGTTAGCACCAACGAAGACGCCAACACGGAAATCATCGTGATCGACACGACGGCCAATACTCAGGTAACGCTCACCCCTGACGCCACGCCGGTACATGGCGGGGGCCTCGATGACATGAAAATGCTCAACGGCGTCGTGTATGCGTCCGCATCCAATCCCACTGTGAGCGCTGCTACCGCAACGGCGCCCAATGGGGTGAGCACGGTGCCGTCGGTCTATACGGTCACGCTGAATTCGGATCAGAAGACGTTTCACCTGACGCCCGCGCTGATGGGCAACGCCACGGCGACCAACATCCCGACCAATACGCAGGTCACGCTCAACATGACCGACCCGGATTCGATGGCAATCGATTCGAGCGGCGACCTGGTGGTGGATAGCCAGCAGGATTCGGAACTCGTGTTCGTCAAGAACCCGGGCGCAAGTCAGGCAGTGAGCGTGCTGCCGCTCACGTTGTACGGCAACTCGTGGCCGGTGGATGACACGCGCTGGGCGCCTTCAGGCAATTCGTTCATGCTGCTGGCGGACAATACGGCGCAATTGATCTATCGCATCGACGCGACTGCAGGCTTCACTGCCGGCACGGCCTATAGCGCTGGCCAGGGTACCGTCTTGCAAGTCAACACGTCGACGGGCGTGATGACGCCTGTCTATACCGGTATGAAAACGCCGCACGGACTGATCTTCGTCGGCGATTAATCCGGCTCGCTTTGATCCGTTGCGCATACTCGATGAGTGTGCGCTTTCAGCTAACGCGGCGCCCGGCAACCGGTCAAAGCAGCGCGTGACCGATTGCCGGGCGCCGCCAGCTTCATCCTCAGTCCGCCACTCGCGCCAGTAGCGGTGCGCCAAGCCTGACGAGCGTGACGCTGCAACCCGCGGGCACATCGTTAAAGCGGATCGACATGCCATGCATGCCGGCGACCGCATGGGTCAGGCTCAGTCCGAGACCGTTGCCTGGCGTATGACGGCTGGCTTCGCTCCGATAGAAACGGCGCAACACGGCCTGCCGCTCGTCCGGCGCGATGCCCGGGCCGTCGTCAGCGATCGTGATGCCGAAGCCCGTGGCGTCGTGGAACAGTTGCACTGACACGTGACCGCCGTCCGGTGCGAACTTGATCGCGTTCTCCACCAGGTTGGCGAGCGCCTCGAACAGCAGATTGCGGTCGCCCTGTATTTCGATTGCGCCGGGCGCGGTGCGTTGATAGTCGAACGCAATGCGCTTTTCTTCCGCGGTCGGTTCATAGAACTCGATGACATCGTCGGCGACTGTCGCGAGATCGACCGTCACGAAATTGCCGTGCCGCGCATTGCTCTCGATTTCCGAAATGCGCAGCAATGCGTTGAAGGTGCGCAGGATGCCAGCCAATTCGACGATCGCGTCCTCGGTGGCGCGCCGGTAATCCTGTTCCGAAGCGGCGCGCCGTTGCGCACGCTCGAGTCCTGCCATCAATCGCGTCAACGGCGTGCGCATGTCGTGGGCGATCGCATCGCACACGCCCTTGACCTCGTGCATCAGCCGTTCGATTTCGTCGAGCATGCTGTTGACGACGCGCACCAGCCGGTCGATGTCGTCCTGCTTGGCGTGCTCGGGCAAGCGGCGGCTGAGATTGCCCGCTACGATCTCCTCGATCGATCGGGTCACGGCATCCAGCCGCCGCACGGCGCCGACGCCGACGATCGCCGCGCCGATCAGCCCGGTGAACAGCATCAGGACGCCGGCCGACAGTAACGCATGCAATAGCTCTTCGTCGAAGTGGTCGAGCTCGCGAATGTTCTGACACAGCAGCGCGGTGCGTCCGTCGGCAATCTGCTCGGCGATGCAGCGCGCCGGCACGCTTCGCTCCGGCAGCTGGAGGCGCGTCGAGAACGGCTGGTTGAAGTACGGCAGCGCTGGCCGGTCGCCGGGCAAGCCGCCTGCGATGTGTTTGCCCTGCGCATCGAACAGCGCGAACGGACGCTGGTGACGCGGATCGAACTGGCTCTGATGATTGAAGCGCGCGACCAGTTCTTCCGGACCCTCGCGGATGAGCGCGGCGTGCTCGCGCAGCAGCCAGTCGTCGACGCGCTCCATTTCGAAGCCCGTGATCTCGACGTACAGGTAAGCGAACAGCACCAGCGAGACGACACCGAACATCGCGAGAAACAGCGTCGCGAGCCGGAAACTGGTGGTGCGGTGCAGATCACTCAGGCGCACGGAGCGTATATCCCGAACCGCGAACAGTGTGGATCATCGGCATCGAACCTTCGGGATCGAGCTTCTTGCGCAGGCGGCTGATATGAACGTCGATCACGTTGGTGCGCTCGTCGAGCCGGTAATCCCATACCGCCTCGAACAGCATGGTGCGGCTGATGGTCTGGCCGGTGTGCTGCATCAGATATTCGAGCAGCCGGTATTCGCGCGGCAGCAGTGCAACGACGCGTCCGGCGCAGGTGACTTCGCGTGTGAGGAGATTGAGCCGCAGCGGCCCTACCTGATATTCCTGGACACTGGCCGGCGCCTCGCGGCGGCGCATCAGTGCGTCGAGGCGCGCGGTCAGTTCGATGAATTCGAACGGCTTGGTCAGATAGTCGTCGCCGCCGGCGCGCAGACCGCGCACCCGCTCGTCCACCGCGGAGAGCGCGCTCAGGATCAGCACGGGCGTCACGACCCCGGCGCTGCGCAAGGCCGCCAGCATGCCGAGTCCTTCGAGGCCGCCTGTCAGCATGCGGTCGAGCACGATGGCGTCGTACTGCCCGGCGACGGCCAGCATCAGGCCGTCACGGCCGGTTTCTGCCGAGTCGACGCGGCACCCGTGATCGGTGAGTGCGCTGACGATTTCTTCACGTGTCTGGCGGTCGTCCTCGACGACCAAAACGTTCGACATACGGGGTTCCGGAGTTGGGGCGTGCTGGCACGCCGCGATCGGACAGACGGCTTTGCGCTACGCTATGCGTTCACAGTATGCCTTGGTGCGGAAAACATCCGTTTCGCGTCAACATTAAAAAAATTTAACCCAATTCAGCTTACGGTTGTCGAGCATGCGAATCCTGATTGTCGAAGACGACACGCGCGGCAGTCACTTCATCGCACGTGGACTGACCGAAAGCGGTCACATCGTCGATACGGCCGCCGACGGCGCCACCGGGCTCGCGCTGGCCCGCGAAGGCATCTATGACGTCATCGTCACGGATCGCCGGTTGCCTGCGATGGACGGTATCGAACTCGTGACGCAATTGCGCGCGCATGGCAACGCGACACCGGTCCTGATGCTCTCCGCCGTCGCGGGACTGACCGACCGGGTGGACGGGATTCGCGCGGGCTGTGACGATTATCTGGCCAAGCCGTACGCTTTTGCGGAGCTGCTTGCGCGTGTCGAAGCGCTCGCGCGCCGCGCTGACCGCGCGCGTTTGCAGGACGTGCTGCAGGTGGCCGATCTGGCGCTGGACCGGCGCGCGCGCCGCGCGAGCAGGGCCTGGCGGGATCTGCATCTGCAGCATCGGGAGTTCCTGCTGCTGGAGTGTCTGATGCGCCACGCCGGGCAGGTCGTCACGCGCAGCATGCTGCTCGAATCGGCGTGGAACTACCAGTTCGACCCGCGCGGCAACGTCATCGATATGCACATGCACCGGCTGCGCGGCAAGGTCGACCGGGACTTCACCAAACCGTTGATTCATACCGTGGTGGGGGCCGGCTACGTGCTCCGCACGGACAGCTGAACGGGCGCCTGGCAGGTGGCTGCCCCGCATTAAAGTTTTTTAATAATCGAGCGAAAGGCCGGACAGGACGGTCCCGCTATCCTCGCGACGTTCATGTTGCGAGGAATCGTGTTTATGCCCCGGTTGTCCGGTTCGCCACCGTTGGCTCGAGCAGCCTCACGCGTGTCGCGGGTGCCGCGCTTCGCTTGCGTGCCGGCGTTGGCGCTCGCCGTGGCGCTCTTGCCCGGCTGCTCGCTCGTGCCCGCCTACCAGCGTCCCGCCGCGCCGATGGCGCAAGCCTGGAGCGGCGCCGCGCAGGCGTCGCTCGCCGATACGGTGCCGGTTAGAAGCGGCTGGTGGCGCGCCTATCAGGACCCGGCGCTCGACGCGCTGGTCGGGCGCAGCCTCCAGAACAATTTCTCGCTGGCGTCGGCCGTCGCCAGTGTTGCCGCGGCGCGCGCCAACGCCGAAAAGGCCGGGGCACCGCTGTATCCGTCGCTGACACTGAATGGCACATTCGCCCGCAGCCACCAGCGCAACAATAGCGGCAGTTCGTCCAGCCACGGCCAGAGCCTGTTCGCGGAAGCGGGCTACGAGGTCGATTTCTGGGGGCTCAATGCCGCCAACGCCAACTCGGCGCAGATGCTCGCGCGAGCCAGCGTGTTTGACCGCGATACGGTCGCGCTGACGCTGACCGCGTCGGTGGTCGATACCTGGTTTCAGATTCAGGGCCTGCGGCAGCGCGTGGCGCTCGCCCAGACCATTTCCGACGATGCCGCGAAAATCCTGACGCTGCTGCTGGCCCAGCAGGAGGCGGGCGTCGCGACGGAGTTGCAGGTCCAGCAGCAACGCAACGCGCTCGCGACGTTCCAGGCGGCGATCCCGGCGCTGCAGCAGCAACTCGACCAGAACCTCCATCTGCTCGCCACGCTGGCCGGTGCCGCGCCGGAAGGATTTAGCGTGGCCGAGGCCCAACTGGCCGGCATTCCGGTGCCACAACCCCGTCCGAACCTGCCGTCGAGCCTGCTCGATACGCGGCCCGACATCCGCTCGATGGAAGCGCAATTGCAGGCGGCGAACTACAACGTCGGCGCCGCGCGGGCGGCGTTCTTCCCCAGTATCGTGCTGACCGCCGACGGCGGGTTGAGCAGCCGGTCGCTGTCGAACTTTCTCGCGAGTCCGTTCACGAGCCTGGCGGCGTCGCTGGCCGCGCCCATCTTCGACGGCGGCGCGCTGCGCGGGCAGTTGCACGCCAGCCAGGCGGCCGAAGCGAAGAGCGTCGCCGACTATCGCCAGACCGTGGTGAGCGCGTTGCAGGACGTCGAGGATTCGTTATCCGCCGCCGCACAGCAGCAACAGGTCGAGCTTGCCGATCAGGCGGCGGCCGATGCCGCACGCAAGGCCGCGACGCTGGCCGATGCGCAGTACAGACTCGGCACGATCGATTTCCTGACAGTGCTCGACACCCAGCGCACGCTCTATCAGTCCGAGGACGCGCTCGTGCAGACGCGTCTCGCGCGCCTGCAGGCGTCGGTCAGTCTGTTCAGGGCGTTCGGCGGCGGCCTCGGTCTGGCTGACGCGAACAGCACCATCGGTGCCGCCGCCACGACCGCCGTCGCCACCGATGCCGCCCTGCAGCGCCCATCTCCATCGAATCCCATCGCGCCATGAATCACCCCGCAGATATTCCTCCGCACCAGCCGCCCCGGCCGCGCCGCCGGTTTCCCCTTCGCGCCGTCGCAGGACTTGTGGTGGCGCTCGCGCTGCTGGCGTGGTGGCAGTGGCCAAAACACCAGGCGGGCCCCCCCGTCGTCGCCATTCCGGTGAATGCCGGCCACGCGGTCATCATCGATTTTCCGATTCGCGTCGCCGCGGTCGGGACAGTGCAGGCGCTCAATACCGTCGATGTCAAAGTGCGCGTGGACGGCCAGTTGCAGCGCGTCGCCTTCAACGAAGGGCAGGACGTGAAGCAGGGGCAATTGCTCGCGCAACTCGACCAGGGGCCGCTTACGGCGCAGTTGCGGCAGGCCGAGGCAACGCAACACAAGGACGAGGCGAGCCTCGAGAATGCGCAACTCGACCTCACGCGCTATTCGAAGCTCGTCGGCATTGGCGCGGCGACCTCGCAAAGCGTCGATACGACAAGGGCGCAGGTCAAGGCGCTCGTCGCGACCGTCGCTGCCGATGCCGCGCTGGTGCAGAACGACCGCCTGCAACTCGGCTTTACGACATTGACGGCACCGTTTACCGGCCGCGTCGGTGCTCGTGAGGCCGACGTCGGTGCGATTGTCCATCCAACCGATACCACCGGCATCGTCACGCTCACGCAGATGGAGCCGATCGACGTCCTGTTCTCCGTGCCGCAGGATGTGCTGCCGGCCCTGCTCGCGAATCAGGCGAAGGCGCCGCTGCCGGTGAGCGTCACGACGCGTACCGACGGCGAGGCGCTCGCCGAGGGATCGCTCGTCTTCATCGACAGCCAGGTCGATCCGACTACCGGCCAGATCAAGCTGAAGGCATCGTTCGCCAACACGGACCGCAAGCTGTGGCCGGGGGAACTCGTCAATGCCCGCGTGCTGTTGCAGACCGATCGTCAGCGCATTGCGGTGCCGGGCCGGGCCGTCGTCAATACGCAGGCAGGCACGCAGGTCTACGTGATCGCGCCGGACGGCAAGGCGCAGATGAGGGCAGTGCAGACGGGCGTGAGCGTCGACGGCATGACCGAGATCCGCAATGGCATCAACGCGGGTGACCTGATCGTGTTTGAAGGGCAAAGCCGCCTGAATCCAGGTGTGCGGGTGGCGGCGACGATTGTCGGCGCGAGGGCGCAAGCCGCTGCTGCCGCACCCGCGATGAGCATGGACGCGCCATCATGAGCCTGCTCGAACTGTTTATCCAGCGGCGCATTGCGACGAGTTTTCTGGCGATTGCAGTCTTGCTGGTCGGCATCGTTGCGTACTTTCTGTTGCCGGTCGCGCCGTTGCCGCAAGTAGATTTTCCGACCATTCAGGTCGTCGCGAATCTGCCCGGCGCGAGCGCAGACACCATGGCGACCTCGGTGGCGACGCCGCTCGAACGGCAGCTCTCGAACATCTCCGGTATCACGCAGATGACTTCGTCGAGTTCGCTCGGCACGACGAGCATTGCGATCCAGTTCGATCTGTCGCGCGACATCAATAGCGCGGCGCAGGACGTGCAGACCGCGATCAACGCAGCGGGTGGCACGTTGCCGAAGAACCTGCCGAATCCGCCGACTTACGAGAAGACCAATCCAGCCGATTTCACGCTGCTGTCGCTCGCCTTGACGTCACCGTCGCTCACGCTGACGCAACTCGACAGCTACGCCGAGGACTTTCTCGCCCAGCAGATCTCGCAGATGCCGGGTGTCGGGCTCGTTGATTTTCACGGTCAGCAGCGCCCTGCGGTGCGTATCCGTGTCGATCCGGACAAACTCGCCGCGCGTGGCCTGACGCTGGAGGACGTGCGCTCGATCGTCGGCGTGCAGACCGTCAACGCGCCGAAGGGCAGCCTCAATGGCCCGGATCGCTCGGTCGTGTTCAACGCAACCGATCAGATCACGACGGCCGCCGGCTATCGCGACCTCGTCGTCGCATACAAGAACGGCGCGCCGGTCCGCCTGCAGGACCTCGGCACGGTGATCGATGCTGCTGAAGACACGCAACAGGCCGCGTGGCTGCAGCATGAGCGCGCGGTCATCATCGATATTCACAAGCAGCCGGGCTACAACGTCGTCGACACCATCCGCAACATCACGACCCGTCTGCCGGCGCTGGAAGCATCGCTGCCCGCGGCCGCCCATGTTCATGTAGTGGGCGATCGCACGCAGACGATCAACGCGTCGGTGCACGACGTGCAGTTCACGTTGTTGCTGACGGTCGCACTGGTCGTGATGGTGATCTTCTCGTTCCTTCGCAACGTGTGGGCCACGGTGATTCCGAGCCTCACCATCCCGCTGTCGCTGGTCGCCACGTTCGGCGTCATGTACCTGTTGGGATACAGCCTCGACAACCTGTCGCTGATGGGGTTGACGATTGCCGTTGGCTTCGTCGTCGACGATGCGATTGTGGTGATCGAGAACGTGATGCGCCACGTCGAGGAGGGCGTGCCGCGCATGCGCGCTGCGTTGCTCGGCGCGCGCGAGGTGCGCTTCACGATCGTTTCGATGACGATCTCGCTGATCGCCGTGTTCATTCCGATCCTGATGATGGGCGGTATCGTCGGCCGTCTGTTTCGCGAGTTCGCGGTGACGGTGAGCGCCGCCATCGTGATGTCTGCGCTCGTCTCGCTGAGCGTCACGCCGATGCTGTGCGGCTGGCTGATCCGCACGCCGGCTGCCGGCGGCCGCGGGCCGGGCAAGCTCGAACGCTGGCTGGAGGCGGTTTTCGTCGCGGTGGAGCGACGCTATGAGCACGGCCTCGACTGGGTGCTGCGCCACCAGAAGACGATGCTGGGTGTCACGATCGCCACCGTGATCGCGACCTGCGTGCTGTTCGTCGTGATCCCGAAAGGCTTCTTCCCGCAAGAGGACTCGGGCCTGATTCAGGGCGTTGCGCAGGCCGCGCCGGATATCTCGCCGCAATCGATGGCCGCGAAAATGCAGCAGCTCGGCCACATCGTTGAAGCCGATCCGGCGGTGGACAACGTGTACTACTGGATTGGCGCGAATCCGACCGTCAGCCAGGGTCGCATGATGATCAACCTGAAGCCGTTCAATCAACGTACGGCGAGTGCGGGGCAGGTGCTCAACAGGCTGCGGCCGCAGTTGGCAAAAGTCATGGGTATCACGCTGTCGATGCAGGTGCGTCAGGACATTCAGGTGGGCGGCCGGATTAGCGCCGCGCAGTATCAGTACACGTTGCAGGACCCCAATGTGCAGGAGTTGGACCACTGGGCGCAGCTTCTCACGAAGCGGCTCGCTACCCTGCCGGAACTGACCGACGTGACGTCCGACCAGCAGGCCTCGGCGACGAGTGCCACGCTGGTGATCGATCGTAGCACCGCCTCGCGCTTCGGCATCACTGCGCAGGCTATCGACGACACACTGTACGACGCCTTCGGCCAGCGCCAGATTGCGACGCTCTTTACGGAGTTGAACCAGTATCACGTGGTCGAAGAGGTCGATCCGAAGTTCCAGTTGACGACCGACGCGCTCGCGCATCTCTACGTACGCTCACCGTTGACGAATGAACTCGTGCCGCTGAATGTGCTCGTGAGCATCGACAACAACGTGTCGCCGATCTCCGTGAACCACCAGGGCCTGTTCCCGTCCGTGACGATCTCGTTCAATCTCGCGGCGGGGCAATCGCTCGGCAACGCGGTGACGGCGATTCGTGCGGCCGAAGCGGCGGCGGGCAAACCGGACACCTTGACCGGCACCTTCCAGGGCACCGCGCAGGCCTTCCAGGCATCGCTGAAAAGCGAGCCTTATCTGATCCTGGCGGCACTTGTGGTGGTGTACCTGGTGCTGGGGATCCTTTATGAAAGCCCGATTCATCCGCTGACAATCATCTCGACGCTGCCGTCGGCGGGGGTAGGCGCCTTGTGCGCGCTGATGCTGTTCCGCCAGGATCTGTCGATCATGGGCATGATCGGGATCATTCTGCTGATCGGTATCGTCAAGAAGAACGCGATCATGATGATCGACTTTGCGCTGGTTGCAGAGCGCGAGCAGGGGCTGTCGCCCGCCGCCGCCATCCGCCAGGCCTGCGCGCTGCGCTTTCGTCCCATCATGATGACGACGCTCGCTGCGCTGTTCGGTGCGTTGCCGCTGGCGCTCGGTCACGGCGCAGGGGCGGAATTGCGCGTGCCGCTGGGCATTGCGATCGTCGGCGGTCTGGTGCTTTCGCAGATGCTGACGCTGTTCACGACGCCGGTGGTGTACTTGTGGTTCGACCGTCTGGCCCACCGGATCGAACACGATCGAAGCGAAGGCGATGCGGGTTTTGAACCGGCGCCTGAGACGGAAGTGCAAAGCTGAGGTGGGGGAGCGGCCGCCGTGCAGCCGGGCCGGGCGTGTCTGGCCCGCTTCGCCGCGGCAGTAGCAGATGTCGGGCGCGGGACGCCGCCTCTTAATGCGGCAACCTCACGTTAAACCGGAACGTCACGAGGCGTGCCAGCAGAATGAAACCGGTCGCAACCAGCACGCTATACACCGTATCGACGTCGACGTAGTCGAGCAGCACGTATATCCAGCACCCGATGAACGCGCACGTCGCATAGGGCCGCGAATCTCGCAGTATCAGCGGCACTTCGTTGCAGAGCACGTCACGGATGATGCCTCCGAACACGCCCGTCAGCACGCCGAGCATCACCGCTGTGAACCAGGGCATCTGCGCGTCGAGCGCGAGCGACGTGCCGGAAATGCTGAACAACCCCAGCCCGATCGCATCCGCCACCAGCAATACCCGCTCGGACAGCAGTCGCGAGGTCATTTTCAGCAGCGTCGGCGCGAACAGCGACATCACAAAGATCGCAATCACATACGGCTGGTGCTCGACCCAGTAAAACGGCCTGCGCTCGAGCAGCACGTCGCGCACGGTGCCGCCGCCGAACGCGGTCGCCATGGCCACCAGAAAAGTCCCGACGGCATCGAGCCGCCGCGTGCGGGCTTCGATAAAACCGGAGATGGCGTAGGCGAAGATTGCCAGCGCCTCCATGATGGTGAGCGCAAGCGTAAGCCTCGGGTGCATCAGCGCAACCCCGTCATGGTTTGGGGTGAGGGGGCTGCACCGCCGGCTGCAACAGCACCAGCACGGCGCCTGCGCCGCCGTCATGAGCGCGCGCCTGGCAGAACGCGATCACTTCTTCCTTCTGCACGAGCCACGCGCGTACCTTGCCCTTGAGCACCGGCTCCTTGCCGATCGACCCAAGACCCTTGCCATGGATCACGCGCAAGCAACGCAGTCCGCGCTTGACCGATTCGCGGATGAATTCGGCCAGCGCCTCGCGCGCTTCTTCCCGGCGCATGCCATGCAGGTCGAGTTGCGCCTGCACGATCCACGCGCCGCGCCGCAGCTTGCGCACGACTTCCTGGCTGATGCCGGGGCGGCAGTAGGAGAGGGTTTCGTCGGTTTCGAGCAGTATTTCCGGGTCGAACTCGTCGGAGATCGCCTCGTGCAAGACCGCTTCTTCATCGAGCCTGGTCTGCGCCGGAACAGGCGAAGGCGGCGTACGGGCCGGCGCCACACGCGGCGGAACGATCAGCGGCGCAACGGCGCCAATCTCGCGGCGAAACAGATCGGCATCCGCCGACGCTTCACGCTCGGCCTGGGCGGCCGCCGCGCGTTCGCGCTCGCGGCGCTCGGCGTCGCCCTTCAGCGCGCTACGCAAGGCGCCAAGGCCCGCAAGCCCCGCGGCGGGCTCGATGGCCGGGTTGGCCGGAGCGACCGGCGTGGGCGTGGGTTTCACGGCCGCCGCGCGCGGGCGTTTCGGTTCGCTAGGATGAGGCAGGTTCTTCGCCATAACGGGTGACACGCGTTCAAGAGTAGATTGTCGCGCGAGGCCATCGCAGGTCTCGCGCTGGGCATTCATCCGGCCGTCCAGACACGCATAACGACGCATCCCGGACGCAAAAAGGGCCGCCAGCTTGCGAGCCGCGGCCCTCCATGTGCTGCGTGCGGTCCGCGCCCAGGGCCGTGCCCGAGCGCTATTTTACCGGTGCCGCTTCACTCAACCGGCCTGGTTGCCCGGTTAGTTGCCCGCCTGGTTGCCCGCTTGCTTGTCCGATTACCGGTCCGCTTCCGCGCTCATCACGTGTTCGCCCCCCATCTCATCGATGGTCTCGAGGTAACGCTGTGCGTCCAGGGCGGCCATACAGCCCGTGCCGGCGCTGGTAATTGCCTGACGATACACGTGATCCTGCACGTCGCCGGCGGCAAACACGCCCGGCACGCTGGTGCCCGTTGCGTTGCCGGAGAGGCCGCCGTTGGTGATGATGTAGCCGTTCTTCATTTCCAGCTGGCCTTCGAAAATATCCGTGTTCGGCTTGTGGCCGATCGCCACAAAGAGGCCTTGCAGCGCGAGATCCGTGGTTTCGCCGCTCTTCGTGTGCTTGATGCGCAGGCCGGTGACGCCCGACTGGTCGCCCGTCACTTCGTCGAGGACATGGTTCCACTTGATGTCAACCACACCTTCTTTTTCCTTCGCCAGCAGTCGGTCGATCAGGATCGGCTCGGCGCGGAACTTGTCGCGGCGGTGGATCACCGTCACTTTGCTCGCGATGCCGGCGAGGTAGAGGGCTTCCTCGACTGCGGTATTGCCGCCGCCGATCACCGCCACGTGCTGCTGCTTGTAGAAGAAGCCATCGCAGGTCGCGCAGGCGGACACGCCCTTGCCCATGAACGCCTCTTCCGACGGCAGGCCGAGGTATTGCGCCGACGCGCCGGTCGAAATGATCAGCGAGTCGCAGGTGTATTCACCGGCATCGCCGATCAGGCGGATCGGCTTCTCATTGAGCTTCGCCGTGTGGATATGGTCGAAAATGACCTCGGTGTTGAAGCGCTCGGCGTGCTCCAGAAAACGCGCCATCAGCTCCGGGCCTTGCACGCCGTTGCCGTCGGCCGGCCAGTTTTCGACGTCCGTCGTGGTCATCAGCTGGCCGCCCTGGGCAAGACCCGTGACGAGCACCGGGCTCAGGTTGGCGCGCGCCGCGTAGACGGCAGCGGTGTAGCCAGCGGGGCCGGAGCCGAGAATCAGGACTTTGGCGTGTTTCGTGGAGGATGCGGGCATGATCGAAATCCGTAAAAAGCGCCCGGACTCGCCCATGCGAGGCCGCGCGACTGCAACTGAACTTGAGCTGAAACGGTAGATGGGTATCAGTCCGGCATTATAAAGGTCAGGAAGCGGGGCCGCTTCATGAAGCTTCCTGATCGACGCGATAGCCTGTTGCCGGGGATTGGCCCGAAAACCACGCTGGCTGGCCCCAGTTACCGTCATTTACAGCCTTGCGCGCGGCACTGCGTTTACAATAGGCCGGATCGAACGGCCCGGCGGCCACGACCGGGCACCCAGCACCGCTTTGGGCCGAGCATCGGGCCGCCCAATTGGCAGCACACGCAACAGGATCAATGGCAAAAGCTCCTTATTCCGCGAGCGCGCAGGCATTGCCGCACCGCATGTCGCGCCTCTTCACTGAAATCCGCTGGATCCTGCAGGTCGCGCTCGGCGTTTTCCTGCTGATGGCTCTCGTCAGCTATAGCCGGCACGACCCGAGCTGGACGCACGCCGCGCAGGTGGATCGCATTGCCAACTGGGCCGGCCGCGTCGGCGCCTGGACCTCGGACATCCTGCTGCTGCTGTTCGGCCTGTCCGCCTACTGGTGGGTGGTGCTGCTCGGGCGCAGCATCTCGGCCAGCTACCGCCGCATTACGCGTCATGAAGTGCTGCCCGAAGATAGCCCGCGCGATGCGAGCTGGCTCGCCGAAGCGTTTGCTTTCGTGCTGGTGCTGCTCGCGAGCGACGGCATTGAAGCGCTGCGGATGTGGTCCCTGAAAGTGCAACTGCCGCGCGCGCCGGGTGGCGTGATCGGTGAAGGCGTGGCGCGTGGCGTTTCGCATGCGCTCGGCTTCACGGGCGGCACGCTGGCGCTGCTGGTGGTGCTCGCAATCGGCCTGTCGCTGTATTTCCGCTTTTCGTGGCTTTCCGTGGCCGAACGGGTCGGCGAATCGATTATTTCCGCCGTCACGTTTGCCCGCCTGCGCCGTGAAGCCGGCCGCGACCGCAAGCTGGGCGAGGCTGCCGCCGTCAAGCGCGAAGGCAAGGTGGAGCAGGGCCGTGTGCGCATCGATGAGCACGAGCCGGTGATGATCGTTCCGCCGGTGGTCACGCCCGCCAAGTCGGAGCGCGTCGAGAAAGAGCGCCAGGTGCCGCTTTTCACCGATCTGCCCGGTGATTCGACGCTGCCGCCCATCGCGCTGCTCGACCCGGCGCCGGCCGCGCAGGAAACCATTTCGCCCGATACGCTTGAATTTACCTCGCGCCTGATCGAGAAGAAGCTCAAGGATTTCGGCGTCGAAGTGAGCGTGGTCGCGGCCTATCCGGGCCCGGTCGTCACACGCTACGAAATCGAGCCCGCCACCGGCGTGAAGGGCAGCCAGATCGTCAATCTGGCGAAGGATCTGGCGCGTTCCCTGTCGCTCGTGTCGATCCGCGTGGTCGAGACGATCCCGGGCAAGAACTACATGGCTTTGGAGTTGCCGAACCAGCGCCGCCAGACCGTCAGCCTGTCCGAGATTCTCGGCTCGGCCGTGTATGCCGACGCGGCCTCGCCGCTGACGATGGGCCTCGGCAAGGACATCGGCGGCAAGCCGGTTTGCGCCGATCTGGCGAAGATGCCTCACCTGCTGGTGGCCGGCACTACCGGTTCGGGCAAGTCGGTGGGGATCAACGCAATGATCCTCTCGCTGCTCTACAAGGCGAGTGCCGAGCAGGTCCGCATGATCCTGATCGACCCGAAGATGCTCGAAATGAGCGTCTACGAAGGCATTCCGCATCTGCTGTGCCCAGTCGTCACGGATATGCGCCAGGCCGGCCACGCGCTGAACTGGGCGGTCGCCGAAATGGAGCGTCGCTACAAGCTGATGAGCAAGCTTGGCGTGCGTAACCTCGCCGGCTACAACAACAAGATCGACGAAGCGGCCAAGCGCGAAGAGAAGCTGCCGAATCCGTTCAGCCTGACGCCGGACGAGCCGGAACCGCTCACGCGTCTGCCGAACATCGTGGTGGTGATCGACGAACTGGCCGACCTGATGATGGTGGTCGGCAAGAAGGTCGAAGAGCTGATTGCGCGGATCGCGCAGAAGGCGCGTGCGGCTGGCATTCACCTGATTCTGGCGACGCAGCGGCCTTCCGTCGACGTGATCACGGGTCTGATCAAGGCCAACGTGCCGACCCGTATGGCCTTCCAGGTGTCGTCGAAGATCGACTCGCGCACGATTCTCGATCAGCAGGGCGCAGAATCGCTGCTCGGCATGGGCGACATGCTGTATCTGCCGCCCGGCAGCGGCTTGCCGGTGCGCGTGCATGGCGCGTTCGTCTCCGATGAGGAAGTGCACCGCGTCGTCGATAAACTCAGGGAACAGGGCGAGCCGAACTACATCGAGGGCATCCTCGAGGGCGGCGTAACGGGCGAAGGCGACGAAGGTTCCGCAGGTGCTGAGGGAACCGGCGCGGGTGGCGGCGAATCGGACCCTCTATATGACCAGGCAGTCGAAGTGGTCGTCAAGAATCGCCGTGCGTCGATTTCGCTGGTGCAGCGGCATTTGCGGATCGGCTACAACCGCGCCGCGCGTCTGCTCGAGCAGATGGAGCAATCCGGGCTCGTGTCGGCGATGTCGTCGAACGGCAATCGCGAGATTCTCGCGCCCGCACGCGAAGCGGACTAATTTGCCCACGAATTTGCCGACAGCGTTGCGAACCGGGTTGCCCGCGAAACTGCTCATCAGGTTGCCCATCAGGCTACCCATTAAGCGGCCCACGCATCCAGCACCCAAAGGCGTGCGACGTGTGCTACGCGTTTCGCCACCCCCTATTCCTGGTCCCCTGGTCCGATTCAATCCACGGAGAATGATATGCAGCAATACGCCGGGCAGAGTGCCCACCCTGGCCGCCTTGGTCATCTGGTCCGCACGCTGGCGCGTGGGATTGGCAGCGTTGCCATTGGCGCGTCGTTGCTGGTCGCGCAACAGGCATTCGCCAGCGGCACCGAGCAACTGAAGGCGTTTGTCGCCCAGGTGCATTCGGCGCGCGGCGATTTCGTGCAGCAGGAAGTGCGGGCGCCCAGCAAGGCGCAAAGCGCGAGCGACGCCGCGCAGGTCATGCCCAAAAACGTCACCTCGAGCGGCACATTTGTGTTCGCGCGACCGGGCAAGTTCATCTGGTCGTACTTGAAACCGTATGAACAGGTGCTGCAGGCCGACGGCGACAAGCTTTACGTGTACGACAAGGATCTGAACCAGGTGACGGTGCGTGCCCTGGGCGGCGCGCTGGGTGCGAGTCCGGCGGCGATCCTTTTCGGCAGCAACGATCTGGACAAGAACTTCACGCTGCACGATGCGGGTGTGAAGGCCGGAATCGACTGGCTCGAACTGATCCCCAAGGCGAAAGACACGCAGTTCCAGCGCGTCGGTATCGGCTTTCGCGACGGCAATCTGGAAGCGATGGAATTGCACGACGTATTTGGCAACGTGACCTTGCTGACCTTTTCGAACATCCAGAAGAACCCGCCGCTGCCCGCGGATGCATTCAAGTTCACCGTGCCGAAGGGCGCGGATGTGATCAACGGCTGAGCACGTGACGCGTTCGGTTGTGCAAGGGGCCGCGCAGTGTATGCGCGGCCCTTTTAGCGTTGCAACGCGTGTTCTGTATTTCGCGTGGTTGCGTTCGTTATTCGCCGGCCTCGGCGCCAGGAGCCGGATGCGCCGCTTTCATATCGTCGATGAAGGCTTCCACGATGTCGGTCCGATGCTGCCGTGAACGCGTGACCATGTGGAACGCAACACGGTACTTCATCTGCGCGGGGTTGAGCGCGGCCAGCAGGCCTTCCTTGACGTAGGGCGCTGCGAAGTGCCCCGGCAGATAGCCGAGGTGGTGGCCCGATAGCACCAGCATCGCCACCGCTTCCATGTTGTCGGCCACCGCCGTCACGTTGCGCGGCGTCGTCGAGCTTTCGGCCTCGGGCAGGGGATAGCTGCGCCACGCCTATTGGTGCTGCGCGGCTTCGGCGGGCTCGACCATGCCCGCCTCGTCGAATAGCGGGTGCCCCTTCGCACAATAGGCGAATTGATCTTCGGCAAACACCTCCGTGTATTCAAGCGAGGGCACCCGATGCCAGAAGTAGCCGATGCCGACCTGAATCCGCCCGTTTAACAGCAACTCCTCCAATTCGCCCGGCGAGCGCACCAGAATCGAAAAGCGCACTGACTGATCGCGCGAGCGGAACCGCCCGATCGCATTGCTGATGCGCGCGCTGGCCGACACAGGGGTGTGGCCGATCATGCCGATGTCGAGTGTGCCGACCAGCCTGCGGCCGACATTGCGGACCTGCATCCCGAAGGTATCGACGGCGGCCAGCAGTGCGCGGGCTGCCTCGATGAACCGCTCGCCGCGCGCCGTCAGACTGAAGCCGCTGCGCCCGCGCTCGCACAGCCGGTAGCCGAGCCGTGTCTCCAGCGTCGCGAGCTGGGTGCTGATGGTCGACTGGCCTATGTTCAGCGTTGCCTGAGCGGGCGAGACGCCGCCGGCGTCGACGATCGCCAGAAAGACGCGGATCAGGCGCAGGTCTAGATCGGTGAGTTGCGAGAACATGGGGGCGGATACATCGCTGACGATCGATGTGTAGTTTGTTCCATGGGCATTTTACATTGCTAAAAAGTGCTCAAGAATGAAGATTCATCCGGCGGGGCGCTTCGGCTACTGCCCGGTTCGCCCGTTTGTCCTTTTTCATTGCTGTTCCACGATGAATACTTCTTCCTTCGTTTCCCCCGATGTCACCGAACGTCCGCAGCCGCTGTCCGGCAATGCGATGCCCCGCTGCGGCGGCATTGCGACGATGATGCGGTTGTCCAACTTCGGCTCGGCGCAAGGACTCGACGCGTGTTTCGTCGGCGCGCCGTTCGATCTCGGCACATCGAATCGCACCGGTGCGCGCTTCGGGCCGCGTCAGATCCGCAGTGAATCGGTGTTGCTGCGCCCGTACAACATGGCAACGCGCGCCGCACCGTTCGACTCGTTGCGCGTGGCGGACATTGGCGACGTCGCAATCAATCCGTACAACCTGCTCGATTCGATCTCGCGCATCGAAACCGCCTATGACGAGATCCTGCGGCATGGCACGAAGCCAATCACGCTGGGTGGCGATCACACCATCGCGCTGCCGATCCTGCGAGCGATTCATCGCAAATACGGCAAGGTCGGCCTGATCCACGTCGATGCGCACGCGGACGTCAACGACACCATGATGGGCGAGAAGATCGCACACGGCACGCCGTTCCGCCGGGCGGTCGAGGAGGGCCTGCTGGATTGCGAGCGGGTTGTGCAGATCGGCCTGCGCGGGACCGGCTATGAGGCGGAAGACTTCGACTGGTGCCGCGACCAGGGCTTCGAGGTCGTGCAGGCCGAGGCATGCTGGAACCAGTCGCTCGCACCGTTGATGGCGCGTGTGCGTGAGCGGATGGGCGATGGCCCCGTTTACATCACGTTCGATATTGACGGGATCGACCCGGCGTTTGCCCCAGGAACCGGCACGCCTGAGATTGCAGGGTTGACCGTGCCGCAGGCGCTGGAGATTATTCGCGGCTCGCGCGGCCTGAATATTGTTGGCTGCGATCTGGTCGAGGTAGCGCCGCCGTACGATCCGTTCGGTACGACGGCACTGCTGGGCGCCAATCTGGCATTCGAACTGTTGTGCGTGCTGCCAGGTGTGGAATACCGGGGGGCGAAGCACTGAGGCGCGCGCGTTTGCCGGTGAGTCGTGCAATTGTCGACCCCCCTTCCGGGCAGACGGGCATGATCGCCGGGATTCTTGGGCGTGCTCCAGACACTGGTGATGCAGAACTCTCCGCACCGGCACTCCGAGTCGTTGTACGGACAGTACATTTTTCCTCAGGATGTGCCCTTTGCCGCCGCTCTTGACGCGCCAGTGATTCGTTTTCAGAAGCGACTGAAAATGAGTGTATTTATCTTTAAAACAGCTGTACAACCTGATAACGGCATCACGACTGACGGCCTTCTGAAATAGAAGGCCCCTCCGCCAGAAGCCGTAGGACGGGCGGAATATCCGGCGTGCACGCGTGGTGTTCGAAGGGGAGGGGTGGCGTTTAGAGAAGTCCAGCAAACGGCCCGCATTGCGCGGGCCGGCGATTCATTTTTTCTTACGCGTACGCGGCTTTGCGCGTCGATACCAGGGCGAGATAGCAGAGCGCGCCCACTGCCAGCGCAGGCAGCGTCGCGCCCAGATTCGGCAGCCATTGGTTGATCGCCTGATACGCGGCGATGCCGATTGCCCACGAGACGAACGCGCTCAGATGCCATCCGCCCGAGAAGCCGTAACGGCCCTGGACGTCAGCGAGCGCTGCCGCTTCGACCCGGCGCCTGCGCACGATGAAGTGATCCACCAGCACCACGCCGAACAGCGGCGCGAACACGGAGCCGATCAGCAGCAGGAAGTTCTGATACTTCGCCATCGGCACGAGCAGCGCGATCGCCGTGCACAGCGCGCCGAACGCCGCCGACAGCAGCGGCACAGCCGCTCGCGTCCAGAACGTGCCGGTCGAGACTGCGGCCGAGTGGATGTCGGCGAATGCGTTGTCGACTTCATCGATCAGGATCAGGAGCAGCGCAAAGCCGCCGCCCGCCTGCGCCAGCGCCCCGGTCAGCAGCGCGTCGCCCCCGCCCGCGGCGAGCCCGTAAATCGCGCCAAGCGCATAGAACCAGATATTCGCAATCCCGTAGCCGAGCAGCGTGCCGCGGAACGATTCGCCGGCACGGCGGCCGAAGCGCGTGTAGTCGGCAATCAGCGGCAGCCACGACAGCGGCATCGCGACGACGAGGTCAATCGCTCCGCCGAACGACATGTCGCCTGTACCGGGACGGCGCATCAGCGCGGCCAGATCATGTTTGGCCAGCAGATTCCACGACAGCCATGCAGCGCCTGCCAGCAGTAGCCAGATGCCCCATGTCCGCAGAAAGCGCCGGACGAAAGACAGCGGGCCGCTGATTGCGAGCAGCGTCGCGAGCAGGCCGAAGAGGATGGTCCAGATGAGCGGCATCGACAGGCCGAATGCCTGCTTGGCGAGTGCGTCGGCGGAATCGCGCATCACGATCACTTCGAACGAGCCCCAGCCGACCAGCTGCACGGCGTTGAGCACCGCGGGGATGGATGCGCCGCGCACGCCGAGCGTCGGCCGCAACGACGACATCGCGGCTAGCCCCGTATCCGTGCCGATCACACCGGCCAGCGCGAGCAGCACAACGCCGATGACACTGCCGATGCCAATTGCCGCCAGCGCATGCGGCAGCGATAGCCCCGGCACCAGCAGCGCGCCTGCCTGGGCGACCAGCAGGCCGATGCCGAGCGAGAACCACAACGCGAAGGCGTCGCCGGTGCGAAACGCGCGGCGCGCGTCGGGCACCGGCGTGAGCGGCGCGTAGGTGGAGCCGGCGTTGCCGGCGAGTGGATCTTGTGCCATCTGGTGTTGTCCCTGTCTTGTCGCTGATCGGTGATGTTTAAGTCTGATGTCTGGGTGCGTCTGCTTGCGGGCTGGGCTCCCAGACCCGCACGGGGCGGCCCGGAAGAGGTGCCAGCGCCGCTTGCGCGTCGTCCCGGCTCGTCATTGCGCTGTCACTGTCATAATGCAGGACCGTGCCGCAGACTGCGCGCCGGCTGTTTCGCGGGTCCGGGCGCGTGTCGTGCCGGGATCGCGTCATGCAGCCGAGCAACGCCCGGAAAGCCGAGATTATCCACAAAACGCCATGTTTGAAGAAACCCGTGCCAATGTCCCGCTCGCCGAGCGTCTGCGGCCCCGCAATATCGATGAAGTGATTGGCCAGAAGCATCTGCTCGGGCCGAACAAGCCGTTGCGGGTCGCATTCGAATCGGGCGAGGCCCATTCGATGATCCTCTGGGGGCCGCCCGGCGTCGGCAAGACAACGCTCGCGCGGCTGATGGCCGACGCGTTCCACGCGGAGTTCATCGCGCTGTCGGCGGTGCTCTCGGGCGTCAAGGATATCCGCGAGGCGGTCGAGACTGCGCAGGTGCATCGCGCGCATGGCCATCAGACGCTGGTATTCGTGGACGAAGTGCATCGCTTCAACAAGAGCCAGCAGGACGCGTTCTTGCCGCACGTCGAATCGGGATTGTTCGTGTTCGTCGGTGCGACTACGGAGAACCCGTCGTTCGAGGTGAATAGCGCGTTGCTGTCGCGAGCGGCGGTGTACGTGTTGAAGAGTCTCGATGACGATGAGCAGCGCGAACTGCTCGATCGTGCGCAGAAAGAACTCGGCGGTTTGACGTTCACTGATGAGGCGCGTGACGCGCTGATCGGTTCTGCCGACGGCGACGGCCGCAAGCTGCTCAACAACCTGGAGATCGTTGCGCGGGCGGCGGCGCAGCAGAAGACCACGGAGATTGACGGCACGCTGCTTGGCAGCGCGCTCGCGGAAAACCTGCGCCGCTTCGACAAGGGTGGCGACGCGTTCTACGATCAGATCAGCGCGCTGCATAAATCGGTGCGCGGCAGCAATCCCGACGGCGCGCTGTACTGGTTCTGCCGGATGCTCGACGGCGGCGCGGACGCGCGTTATCTCGCACGGCGCATCGTGCGGATGGCGTGGGAAGACATCGGCCTCGCCGATCCGCGCGCGGCCCGCATCGCGCTCGACGCCGCCGAAACGTACGAACGGCTCGGCACGCCCGAGGGCGAACTGGCGTTGGCCCAGGCGATCATCTACCTGGCGGTGGCGCCAAAGTCGAATGCGGGCTACATGGCGTACAACGAGGCGCGGCGCTTTGTCGGCAAGGATCAGTCGCGCGGGGTGCCGGTGCATCTGCGCAACGCGCCGACCAAGCTGATGAAGGAACTCGGCTACGGCCATGAGTACCGTTACGCACACGACGAACCGGACGCGTACGCGGCGGGTGAGACGTATCTGCCTGAGGGCATGCGTGAGCCGCACTGGTACGAACCGACGCCGCGTGGCCTCGAAGGCAAGATCGGCGAGAAGATGGCGCGTCTTGCTGAACTCGATGCGCAATGGCGCAGTGAGAACAGGCCGAAAAAGAGCTGAGCAGCCGATGCACCGGCCGCCCGCGCCGGTGCGCTAAAATCCCCCCTTCATACAACGAATACCCGCCCCAATCCATGCTTGACATCCAGTTGCTGCGCAAAGACCTCGACGGCGTCGCGAAACGCCTCGCCGACCGCGGCTATACCCTCGATGTGGCGGCCTTCACCGCCCTCGAAGCGGAACGCCGTGCCGTTCAAACCCGTACCGAAGAGCTGCAGGCTCGCCGCAACAGCCTGTCGAAGCAGATCGGCGCGATGAAGGGGCGGGGCGAGGACACCTCGTCGGTGATGGCGGAAGTGGCGGGCATTGGCGACGAGATGAAGACCTCGGCCGCGCAGCTCGAAGACATCCAGAAGGGCCTGTCCGACCTGATGCTCGGCATGCCGAACCTGCCGCACGAAAGCGTGCCGGCGGGCAGGGACGAAGCCGACAACGTCGAAGTGCGCCGCTGGGGCACGCCGCGTCAGTTCGATTTCGAAGTGAAGGATCACGTGGATGTCGGCACGCCGCTCGGCCTCGATTTCGAGACGGGTGCGAAGCTCTCCGGTGCGCGCTTCACGATGCTGCGTGGGCAGATTGCACGGCTGCATCGCGCGCTTGCGCAGTTCATGATCGACACGCATACGCAGCAGCACGGCTATACCGAAATCTACACGCCGTACATCGTCAATCCGGAGATCCTGTACGGCACCGGCCAGTTGCCGAAGTTTGCCGACGACATGTTCCGAGTCGAGAAGGGCGGTGCCGAGAATACGGTGACGCAGTATCTGATCTCGACGTCGGAAATTTCGCTGACGAACACGGTGCGCGAGAGCATCGTCGAAGCGAACGCGTTGCCCATCAGGCTGACGGCGCATTCGCCGTGCTTCCGTTCGGAAGCGGGCTCGTATGGACGCGATACCCGCGGGATGATCCGTCAGCATCAATTCGACAAGGTCGAGATGGTGCAGGTCGTGGCGCCGGAAACATCGTATGACGCGCTCGAGCAGATGGTTGGCCATGCCGAGGCGATTCTGCAGAAACTCGAATTGCCGTACCGTGTGATTACGCTGTGCACCGGGGACATGGGCTTTTCTTCGACGAAGACATATGACCTCGAGGTGTGGCTGCCGGCGCAGAACACGTATCGCGAAATTTCGAGCTGCTCGAATACCGAGGCGTTCCAGGCGCGCCGGATGCAGGCGCGCTATCGCAACGCGCAGGGCAAGCCTGAGCTCGTGCATACGCTGAATGGTTCAGGGCTTGCCGTGGGCCGCACGCTCGTCGCGGTGCTCGAGAATTTCCAGAACGCGGATGGCTCGGTGACGGTGCCGTTGGCGCTGCGTCCGTACATCGGTGGTGTTGAACGGTTGGAAGTGCCGGCTGCTTGATGTCGTGCTGGTGGTTTTCCAAGCCGCTTTGCAGATTTTGTGAAAAGGGGCTTGGAAACCTGTTTCAGGTGTTCTATAATCTTCGCTTCGCCAAGCAGCGACCCGCTTGGTGTAGATGGGGTAGCGTAGTTCAAGCCCACCATCGACAATGCCGGAAAGGTGGCAGAGTGGTCGAATGCGCCGGACTCGAAATCCGGTGTACAGTTATGCTGTACCGTGGGTTCGAATCCCACCCTTTCCGCCAGAATTCCTCAAAAAACCCCGTAAAGTCAACGACTTGCGGGGTTTTTTGTTTTGCGGCTCGCAAATCGACTATCAAAACAATTTCGCGCATCTAGCGTCGTTTGCTGCACGCTAGCCGTTTCGTGCATGATTCCGGTTCCTGCTTGGGTCAAGCGTGACGCGATTGAGCATCCGTTTGGCACTCGACTTCCCTGCTCGTTTTCCTAGATGAGAACAGGTATGCGCCCACCCAAAAAATACATCGTTGTTGAGACAAGAGAAGACGGCGGGATTGAAATCTATCCAATGAAAGCTTGGTGCCGCGATCACTTCGACGAAGCACCGCCGATGAATCCCAACGAGACGAATTCGCAACAATTGCGCGCCGCATTTCGGCGGCTGGGATGGCGAATTGACGAGACGGACACGCAAGTTCGACTCTATCGTCCTGGCGTTTCGGTGGATCAGGCTCTGGTTGATGAAACGCTTGGGAACGACGATTCTGCTTCCTGGGGTGATGGGGACTTGGCAGAGACGCGTGAAACCGTGTTCGAACTGGAATATCAGCTCCGTGATTTCTTAGCGCACAATCTCGATGCTATAGGGGTCAACGGAAAGCGCTTGCGGCTGTATGTGGATTCGACCGGGCGCGACGGGATTGAATACCCGACCTCGGTTGGCACAATTGATATCCTCGCGATCGACTCCGACGGCGCGTTCGTCGTGTTCGAGCTTAAACGTGCGAGGGTTCCCGACCAAGCCATTGGGCAAATTGCCCGTTACATGGGGTGGCTGAAAAAAACGATCGGGCGCGATCGTCAGGTATGTGGCGTGATTGTCGCCAAGACGATAAGTGATAACCTGCGCTATGCGGTTGCGGCCGTGCCCAATGTTTCGCTGTTCGAATACAAGGTCAGCTTTGCGCTGAATGCCATTCCCGAAGCGCCCGATCCGTCAGTAGATTCTTAGGGCGCGTGTAGTGCGGTGGCTATGACACATACCCGGAGCGCGATTCATACAGCACATGCGTACGATGATCGGTTGGTTTGGGATCAGAGGGTCGAAGGTTCGAATCCTTTCGCTCCGACCATAAAAATCAAGGGCTTACGGTGTCGTGCCGTAAGTCCTTTTTCTTTTTTCGTCTCCCATTACCGTCGTGTTACCGGGAAAATA
>DASZIR010000137.1:0-53211 GCA_035948995.1 Paraburkholderia sp.
GGAAGTGGAGAACAACGCGCAGGGCATCCTGGGCTACGTGGTGCGGTGGGTCGATCAGGGCGTCGGTTGCTCGAAGGTGCCGGACATCAACAACATCGGCTTGATGGAAGATCGCGCGACGCTGCGCATTTCCAGCCAGCACATCGCCAACTGGCTGTATCACGGGGTCGTGACGCGCGAACTGGTGCAGGCGACCTTCGAGCGGATGGCCAAGGTGGTCGACGAACAGAATGCCGGCGACGCGCACTACAAGCCGATGGCGCCGGATCTCGACAGCTCGCTGGCGTTCAAGGCGGCATGTGCGCTGGTGTATGAAGGGCGCGCGCAGCCAAGCGGGTATACCGAGCCGTTGTTGCACAAATTCCGGCTCGAGGTGAAGCAGATTTAACGCCGGCTGAATGGGGTCTGGTTCAGCGTTGCAGCAACGGGCGCCGCGAATGTGCGGCGCCCGTTTTTCATTGGACGCTCTGGAGTGGCGCGTGCCCGCCTGTCCTGCGCGCACCGCTTTTCCACGCGTGGCACACTATAGGCGTCACCCGCGAAGTGGCCCATCATGGAACGCATTTTCCTCAACCGTGCGGAAGCCGGCCGCACCCTCGCCCGCCATCTGCAAGCCTACGCGAACCGTCAGGACGTGATCGTATTTGCGCTGCCGCGCGGCGGCGTGCCGGTCGCGTTTGAAGTCGCCATGGCGCTGCGGGCGCCACTCGACGTGCTGATGGTGCGCAAGCTCGGCGTGCCGTGGCAACCCGAACTGGCAATGGGCGCGCTTGCCTCAGGCGGCGCGCTGTATGTGGACCGGTGGCTCATGCGCGAAGCGGACGTCACCGAGCCGCAATTCGAACAGGTGCTCGCCGATGCCCGGCTCGAACTGGCGCGGCGCGAAGCGCTGTACCGCGATCACCGGCCGGCGGCGAAGCTGGAAGGCTGCACCGCGCTTGTTGTCGACGACGGCATGGCCACCGGCGCGACCCTGCAGGCGGCGGTGCGCGCGTTGCGCAGCCGCTCACCCGCGCGGATCGTCGTGGCATTGCCGGTCGCACCACCGGAAGGCGAGGCGCGACTCGGCGATGCTGCTGACGAATTCGTCTGCGCGCTCACGCCACGGGTATTTTTCAGCGTCGGCCAGTTCTACCAGGATTTTGGCGAAACGACCGACGACGAAGTCCGCGCGTTGCTCGAAGCTGCGCTTAGGCCGCCGCAGCCGTGAGCTGAATCGGCAGGTAGCTCTGCAGGTACTCCTCGAACTCCGCCTTCACTTCCGGATGGCGCAGCGCGAACTCCACGGTCGCCTTCAGATAGCCGAGCTTGCTGCCGCAATCGAAACGCGTGCCGAAGTAGCGGTACGCCAATACCTGCTCTTCCGCGAGCAGCGACTGCAACGCGTCAGTCAGCTGCAACTCGCCACCGGCGCCCGGCTTCAGCGCGCGGATATGCTTGAAGATGGTCGGCATCAGCACGTAGCGGCCCACCACGCCGAGATTCGACGGGGCCTTCTCCGGTGCCGGCTTTTCGACGATCCCCGAGAGCTTGATCACATCTTCTTCCCACTCCCGCCCGTCGACCACGCCATACGAGCGGCTGTCCTCGCGCGCAATGGTTTCAACGCCCACCACCGAGCTATGGTAGTGGTTGAATACGTTAACGAGCTGCTTCATCACCGGTTGCGTGCTGTGCAGCAGGTCGTCCGCAAGAATCACGGCAAACGGGCTGTCGCCCACCAGCTTCTCCGCGCACATCACCGCATGACCGAGACCGAGCGCGGTAGCCTGGCGCACGTAGAAGCAGTCGACGTTGGCCGGCTTGATGCCGCGCACCAGTTCCAGCAATTGCTCCTTGCCACGGGCTTCTAGCTCGGCTTCGATCTCGTACGACTTGTCGAAGTGATCTTCAATGGCTCGCTTGCTGCGGCCCGTGACGAAGATCATCTCGGTGATGCCGGCCTCAATCGCCTCTTCCACCGCGTACTGGATGAGCGGCTTGTCGACGATCGGCAGCATTTCCTTGGGACTTGCCTTGGTGGCCGGCAGGAAGCGTGTCCCGAGACCTGCCACGGGAAACACGGCTTTGGTGACTTTCAGCATGGTATGCATTCCCACATCGGTTAATGAATGTGTGCGATTCGCCCGCAAGGCGTCGAATGGCTTTCCGGCAAACGATCCTTAGAAAACTAATTCACGTTTCGATAAAATTAAAGTTATTCCCATTAAAAAAATATTTCCCGCGGTCGCGTATTAACTTCGCATGACAAAGCAGGAAATAGTTACGTTAAAAACGGACCGGCCGCCGTAATTTTTACGGTGCGGCCGCCCCATAGGGTCGGGATGCCTAGGCGGCGCCTTCCTCGTTTTCGTCTATCGGCGGCATCTTGCCGGGCTTTATCCGGAAGCGGCCGATCGGTTCGTTGCGCAGCGCCTCGCGGTAAGCCGACGCGGCGACAAGGATCAGGAGCACGGCAATGCCGGCGAGCAGATGCAGGTTCATGACTCCACCTCTGGTCAGAAGAATCAGGGTATCAACCTACCACGAAAAAATCGTCAAATAATTCCCGGCGTAAATTGCACCGTTTCCGATTACAAATCGTCACAACTTCAGATTGCCTGCAGGCTCGGGCCGCGATTTTTTTATCCATTTTTTGCGCTGACGGTGCACTACGATGTCCATGCGGCTGCGGGCGCGCATATTGCCGTGGCATTGCTCCCTGCATTGCCCCGTGCATTGGTGTCCACCAGCCGATGCATCAGCACACTCACCCGTCTGGAAAAGGACCGCGCATGAGCGATTCAGCCTTCGATGCCACCGGCGCATCCCTGCCCTTTTCGGCCCGGCCGCAGCGCGACGCGCGCGTGGCCAGCACCGGCAAGGAACACGTCATCGATGCGATGCGTGGCTTCGCCGCCTTGCTGGTCGCCTATTTCCACTGCCGCCAGGTTGTGTGGGTCGGCATGCAGAGTTTTCACCAGAGCGTCGGCCACGCCCTGAATTTCAGTTCGATCGTGGCCTACCTGACGTTTCCGATTGCGTGGGGCTCGGCCGGCGTGCCGATTTTCTTCGTCATCAGCGGGTATTGCATTCATCGCGGCGCTGCGCTGCGTCTCGCGCAAAACCCCGGCTACCAGCTCGATACGGTCAATTTCTGGGCCCGCCGCTTTGCGCGGATCTATCCGGTCCTGCTTGCGGCGCTGCTGCTCACGTTCGCGCTGGACTGCATCAGCTTTCAGTTGCCGCCCGTCAATCACAAGCTGCGCGAGATCGGCCTGCAGGCGTTCCTGGTCAATCTGTTTTCCCTGCAAGGGGTAGCGGGCAAAACGTATGGGTCGAACGGCGCGCTCTGGACCCTGTCGCTCGAAGTGCAGTTCTATGTGATCTACCCGCTGCTGTTCGCGCTGCGGCGCCGGATCGGCATGACGCCGGTGCTGGCAATCGTGGCGCTCGTCAATGTGGTGTCGGCTTACGCGCTCGAACGGCACGATATCCAGTTCTTCACCTCGTACTGGTTCTCGTGGACGCTCGGCGCGTGGATCGCCGACGTCAAGGCCCGGACCACGTCTGATGCGCAGCCGGCGTCGAAGTGGCTCTATGCCGCAGCGGCGGCGTTCGTGGCGCTGGGTTGCGCCGCCTTCCACTACGGCCAGTACGGCGCGTTCCAGCTGTGGGCGTTGGGCTTCGCTTTCTATCTCTACAAGGCGCTCGATCGCCGCGCAGCCGATACGCCGGTGTCGCGCGTTCTGTCGCGCTTGGGCGATTTCAGCTTTTCGCTCTACCTGATCCACCTGCCGATCTTCATCCTGCTGTCGTCGTTGCTGTATCGCTCGGCGCTGCAGCAGTCGATCTGGCCGTCGTTCGGTTTCATGCTGGTCGCTATCCCGATTGCTTACGTCTTCTACCGGCTGGTCGAACTGCCGGCAATGAAGTGGTCTGCCAGCCTTAAACCCAAAGCCAAGGTGGTCGCGGCGCAGGGCTAGACGCGGCGCCTTTCGCGGGAAAGTGGGAAAAGTAGTCGTGCATCCTGGGACACGTGGCAAAAGGAGCCTGAGAGGCGCAGAGCGCAGAAAGACATCGGGCCGAAGCGTCGTCGAATCCGGACGGCACTGCGGCCCTTCTGCTTACCGTGTGTGTTTCCTGCTACCCGCTTCCTTTCCTGCTGCTCCCTGATGCTGCCCCATCCGCGCTGCCTGCTGCCTGCCGCAGTGAAGCACACGCCCCTGGATCAGGCGCGCGCCGCCGCTTACCGCCCGCCTGCCACGTCCTTCAGAATGCGTTCCACACCGGCGACATAAGCCGTGGTCCCAAACCGGCTCAGTGCCGTCTGATAACCGTTCTTCACCAGCCGTTCGCGCAGCACGCTATCGCTGCGCAACTCGGCGAGCACATCGGCCAGCGCGTGCGCGTCGCCTGGCGTGCACAGCATACCGCTCACACCGTCCTCGACGATTTCCAGCACGCCACCGGCCCGGGCCGCCACGACGGGGCGCTGCGCGAGCATCCCTTCGACGATCACCCGTCCGAACGGCTCAGGCGTGATCGACGTATGCGCAACCGCATCGACCGCGCACATACACGCGGCAATATCGTGCTGAAAGCCGAGAAAATGGACCCGTTCGCCCAGTCCGTGAGTGGCGACAAACGCGCGCAACTCCACTTCGTAGGCATCTTCACCGAAAAGTGGCGCGCCCACCAGCACCGCGTGCATATGCGGATTGAGAACCATCGCTTCGAGCAGCACATGCTGCCCCTTCCAGCGCGCGAGGCGGCTGAACGAGCCGACGAGAAACGCGTCCTGAGGCAGGTTCAGACGGGCGCGCAGCGCCGCCTTCGGCACGTTGCGCAAGACGTCGAACGGCGCCGGCGAAATGCCGTTGAAGACGACGTCGATGTTCTTTTCATCGAAGCGGGTCAGCTCGGCAAAGGCACGCGCCGACGCAGCCGAATTCGCAATCACGTGCGCAAGACCCAGTCTGGCGCACCATTTGATGATTTTCAGCTGCTTGCCGCCGAAATGCTCGGGGCTCACGATGTCGCGCAGGTGCCACACGACCGGACGCCGTGCAAGCCGTCCTGCGAGCGCGCCGATCACCATCGCGCGTTGCGTGTTGGCATAGATCACGTCGGCGTGGCGCGCGCGTGCCACGGTGGCCCGCACCAGCGAGGCGATGCCCTTGAGCGCTTGCGCGAGGGGCGGCGTGCCGCCCTGCTTGCGCACCTCGCGCAGCGCGCCGGAGTCGAGCACGCGCACGCTCACGCCGGCCGCATCGAGGGCCGTGCGGAACGGCCCGTCGTCGAACAGCACGACCTCGATCCGGGAACGCAGCGCCTTCACGATTTCGAGCAGCGACAGCTCGGCGCCGCCTAGCACGCCGCTCTGATCGATCGCCAGCACGCGCGGTGCCTGAGCGGCCCCGCTGGCAGCGGCGGGTGCCGCGACATACGGTTCGAACGCAGGCAGCGACGCGCCCTGCAAGGCCGGCACGGCGGCACGCACGTGCGCAAAGAAACGCTCACGGAAATGCTCGGCCGAAAACCGTTCGGCGTTGGCGCGGCAATCGGTAGCTGAAAATCGCGTAGCGTGTTCGTCGAATGCCTCGACGGCTGCGATGATCGACTCGGCGCGCTGTTCCTCGAAGAACATGCCGGTTGGGCGCGGGCCGGACAGATCGCGTACCGTTTCGAGCGCCCCGCCCTTGCCGTAGGCGATCACCGGCGTGCCACACGCCTGCGCCTCGACCACCGAGATGCCGAAGTCTTCCTCGGCCGCGAATACGAATGCCTTGGCGCGCTGCATCTGGTCCTGCAGTACCTTGAAGGGTTGATAGCCCATGATCTCAACGTTGGGCGTGGCCTTCGCGCGGATCTTCTGCATGTCCGGACCATCGCCGATCACGACGAGCCGCCGCTGCGGCATGCGCGCAAACGCTTCGACGATCAGATCGATCTTCTTGTACGGCACCATGCGCGAAGCCGTCAGATAGAAGTCTTCCTTCTGCTCGTTCAGCGTGAAGGCCGCGACGTCGACCGGCGGAAAGATCACGTGCGCGTCGCGCTGATACACCTTCTTGATGCGCCGGGCGATGAATTGCGAGTTGGCGACAAAGGTGTCCACCGAGTTCGAAGTGCGGATATCCCAGTTGCGGATGTAATGCAGGATCAGCCGGGCCAATGCCGACTTCGGGCCGTTGGTCAGCTTCGACTGTTCCAGATACTGATGCTGCAGATCCCACGCGTAGCGGATCGGCGAATGCACGTAGCTGATGTGAATCTGATCGGGACCGGTCAGCACGCCTTTGGCGACGGCATGGCTGCTCGAGATCACCACGTCGTAGGCCGAAACATCGAGCTGCTCGATGGCGATCGGCATCAAGGGTAAGTACGCGCGGTACTTGGTGCGCGCCTTCGGCAGCTTCTGGATGAACGAAGTGGTCACCGGCTTGCCGCGCAGGAAGCTCCGGTCATCGAGAAAGTCGACCACGCTGAACAGATCCGCGTCCGGAAAGCACGCGACGATCTGCTCGAGCACCCGCTCCGCGCCGGCATAGGTGACGAGCCAGTCGTGCACGATGGCCACCCGCACGTTGCGGTCCGCGCGCGGCGCGCGACGCGCCGGCGCAAGGGCAGCGGGCGGTGTGGTGAGTTCCGCCAGCGCGCTGCGCTGGCTGGGCCGCAGGACGGCCTCATCAAGGACATCTTGGTTCATGCGCTCTTCCTCGGATTCAGTCGCAACAGCAGCGAACGCGCAAGATCGCGCGAAGCAGGCGTCATCGTGATCGACCAGGCCACATTGGCGGCCACTACCACGACCCCTGCGGCGATCGCCAGCGACAGACTGGGCAGGAAGCTGGCGAGCCACAGGCTCACCAGCAAAAAGGCGAGATGCGCGAGCATGTCGAGCGCAATCGGCCGGGCGCGAATCGACGACAGCCACAGCAGCACGCCGTAGTCGAACAGCGCGCGGCCGGCGACGGCCACGGCGGCGCCGGTCAGCCCGAAATACTTGATGCCGAACCACAAGGCGGCGGCGAAGAGCGGCAATTCGAACACGCCGACGCGCGCGGCCACCGCGGGGTTGACCTGCGACTGGATCATGATGCGCGTCACATTGGCCTGCCCGACCAGCCACACCGAGACGATCAGGATGCGGCCCACGGGTGCCGCAACCGTTGCGATCTCGTTGCCCACCCACAGATGCAGGAACGGTCCGAGCACGAACATCGCGACCAGCGCGACCGGGGTGAACGCGCCGTTGAGAAATTCCAGCGACTGCTGCGTGATCAGGTCGGCGTGGTCGCGTCCCACCGCGGACAGGCGGGGAAACAGCGTGCGCACCAGGGCGGTCGGCACGATGTTCAGGCGCGTGACGAGGTTTTGCGGCACCGTGTAGAAGGTCACGAAGCGCGCGCCGAGCCCGGTGCCGAGAAAGACCTTGTCGAGCGAGTCGGCCACCATGGTCGTAATGCTCGCAATCAGCATCCAGCCGCCGAAGTTAAAGAGCCCCTTGGCCACGCCAAGCTGCGGCGGAAGCATCCGGCGAATGTCGAGCACCTTCAGCGCGGAGCGTCCGAGCAGCGCCGCGGCCACGAGGCGCGCCACCACCGCCGCGGCGAGCACGTTCTGCAAGCTCGGACCCATCAGCCACGCAGCGCCTAGCGGCAACAACTGGAAGATGAAGGTGCCGATGGTCTGATTGGTGTTGTAGATGCCAAAACGCTCGGCACCGTTAATGGCGCCGGCAAACACCCATGACACGTTGGCGATCGGAATCGCAATCGCGAGCCACGGCAGCGCCATATACACTTCGTGCTGCAATTCCGGTGACACTTTGGTGAAATACGCGGTGTAAAGAAAAGCGCCAAAATAAATAATCAGCCCGCCGATAATGCCGGTCACCAGGTTGAGCCATGTCGCGCTCCAGAACACCCGGGCACTCTCGTCGGCATCGTTCGACGCGAGCGCCTTCGAGATGTGGTTTTGCGCGGCCATGCTCATGCCGAGATCGAGAATCGAGAAATAGCCGATCAGGGTCCACACAAGGGCGATCACGCCGTAACGCTCGACGCCCAGCAGCCGGATATAGGACGGCACCGTGACGAGCGAAACGAAGGTCGGCAGCACCAATCCAAAGAAATTGATCGCTACGTTCTTGAGAATGCCTTTGTCCATCGGATGCCTTTTGATTCAGAGGTACGGCGCGTCGCTATCGCGCAACGGCAGGACGCAGGCGCGTGCGGCGACACGTGCAATAGTGCGAAAGCGACGCCGTGGAGTCCGCTTCGAGTAAAGCACGTAAAAATTGCGCGCCGGCTCACATAAATCGACAGAAAAATAATTCGCAGCACGATGAATGCGTTGCAGGGAGCCGGGTTTAGGGACGCTTCAAGCCGGCTTCCAGCGGTACATCATCACCTTGCCGCGCGCGTCCTCCTCGACGAACACGAGGTACTCGCCGTTGCTGCGGCGAGAAGCACTCACGCCGTTGGGCACATCCACCCAGCCCGACGCATTGCCCACCTCAGGACCCGGCCGGATCACGCCGACCTCCTTACCGCTGTCCTTGTCGTACACGTGGACCGCGCCGACCGGCTCCACCGCGAACACGTATTGCCCTTCCACGGTGAGCCCGATGATCGTTTCGATCGGTTTGGCCTGCGTCTGCCACGGCAGCGTGATCGTGTAACGCTGCACCGGTTTGCCGCTCGACCAGTTGTCGTAACGCACCAGCACGCGCCCGACCTCTTTCCAGAAGCCGCGATCGAAGGGCGTATCGGCCGTATAACCGGTCACATACAGGGAGTCGGTTTCGGGCACATAGATTGCGCGGCGCAACTCGGTGAAAGGCTGCGGTATCGGATACGTGGTCATGTCCGAATACGCGTAGACCGGATTGCCCCTGGCATCCAGTCCGCCGAAATGCAGGCGGTGAATGCCCTTCGTATCGCTCGTGCGCCAGATGTCGCCGGCGGTATCCACCCACCAGCCCCAGCCGCCTGCAAGCCTCGCGCCGCTCGTGTTGAGCGTAAATTCGTCGCTGTCGAATCTGCCATCGCCCTTGGTATCGCGCCAGATCCAGTCGCCGCCGGGTGGTGCGTTCGGCACCTTGGCCACAGCCCGTTCACGGCCCGCAATGAAACCCGACGGAATCGCCGTTTCACCGTCGTGCGCGGCATCGAAGCGATAGATCTTCAGATGGTCCGCGTACATGTCCGTCAGATACAGGAACGTGTGCCCCTTCAACTGACGGGCGATCGGCAAGCCTGGCCACTGGTCGGTGTGAAACACCGGATCGTCTGGATATTTGAAGCGGTTCGACAGGAAGCCAACGTATTTCCAGTCCTGTCCTGGCGGCTTCGTCAGGTCCAGTTCGAAGCGCTTGTTGCCGGTATAGACGCTGTCCGGCCGCGCCGGATCCACCCACGCGCCGTCGACGAACAACAGGCCTTGCACTTGCCAGAGTTGCTTGCCGTCGGGCGCATAGCTTTCGAGCGTCGCGCCGAGACCCGCGCCGGTCGGCTCGAAGCGCGGGCCGATGCCGTTGGTCGCGACATACACGTTGCCGTGCGCGTCGACGCCGACGCCGGTCAGCCCATTGAAGCGCTGCGGCCCCGGCCGTCCCGCGACGCCGGAGAAAATTCCGCCGCGCTCGCCGAGCGTGCCGGACGCCGTATAGCGCCCATCGCTCTTGCTGAAAAACAGCACCTGCTGACGCGGACCGTTGTCGGCAATCAGCACGCGGCCGTGCGCATCCACGGCGATGTCCACCGGCACCGAGTCGGCGGGCAGCGGCAGCTCGTCATTGAGAAGCTGGCCGCTCGCCGAGTAATGTGCGACCCGCGGCGTCTTGTCGGTGAGCGTGCCGGTCAGCACCCATAGCGTGCCGTCGGCTGCCAGCGCGAGGCGGCCCGGTTCGTGCACGGTCCATGCGGCCTTCTTCTGCATCGATTCGGCGTCGTACACCTCGATGCGGTTTTGCGTGGTGTTCGCTGCATACAGCGCGGTGTCGCTTGCCGCGAGACCGTTGATATCGGCGCTGGTGCCGCTCGGCACTTCGTTCATCATCAGGAAGCCGGCCGCGAGTTGCGCATGCGGATCGACCGCCGCATTGGCCACCCCATTGGCCACATTCGCCGCGGGCTGGAACAGCGCGGCGAGTTTCGGATCGCCAATCTGGCGCCGCGAAATGCCGAACCATTGCTTGCCCTTTTGCGGCCAGATGCCCTGCCCGACCAAATGCCCCTTCTCATTGCCGACCGCGGTCGCGACAAACAGATAGCGGTGGTTCAGCGCGATCGCGTTACCGCCCGCGGTGCCCCAACCGTGCGTGCCGCCCGCAAAGCCGAGCATCTTGCCGTTCTGATACGTGCTGGCCTCGGCGCCGCTTTCGTCCCACGGCGCGTTGCTGTAGACCTTGCCGTCAGGCGCAACAGCAATTGCCGTGATATTGATCTGCGTCCACGTGCCGTCGCCGAAGCCGAAGGTGTTGCCGATCCATGAGGTCTTCGCGTTCAGCACGGTTTCGCCCGAGGCAGCGAGCGCTGCGAAACACACCCCTGCGGCGAGCAATTTTGCGAAGGTAAGACGGGACAAGGTGTTCCTCCAGTCAGTGCCACGCGGCAGCCAGGGGCGCGCAAAAGCGGGCAATATCCAATGAAGTGATGGCCGGAGCGGCACAGGAAAGTCGAAACGACGCGAAACAACGCTATGGAGCAAGCCGCAGGCCATCGGCGCCGCCGGGTCATTCGAACGCCGTATTGCGAATCGCGAGACCGGCCCACGCCATGCGGGCTCTCCACTGCGTCACATTAAGCGGAAAATTCGCCGCGACGAAAATCGAAAATAATTCAAAAATATTCGTCAATTAAAGTGCAACGAAATAATTCGCTTAAAAAAATTGCCACCCCGCAGAACCGGGTTGCAGCCGTATGACAATGCGCCACGCTCATCACGCGCGCTCATCACGATTACCCGCTTCAGGCTCTCTCAACCGTGCTGTGAGGTACTGTTCATGGCTTGCTGCCGCGCGCTTGCGGATTAATTTGCTGAAGCGTGCAAGGAAGCGGTCTATTTCTTGATTTCATTCCCGTTTTTTCATCATTTTCTTTTCCCTAGAATGAATTCCACTTCCGTTGTGCTGGTAATCCGGCGAACCTGCGCGGCGACCCTGCGGCACGGTGAACCGCGCCGACCCGATACAGACAACGCAATGCCCATGCCGCAAACGAGTTCGCTTGACTTGACGGCCCACCCGATGCCCCACATGGACGGTTCATGACAGCTAGCACCTTGCCCGCCCCGCCTTCCCATTCACGCCGCATCGTGCAGCTCGACGGCTTGCGTGCGATCGCCGTGCTGGCGGTGTTCGCGCAGCATGCGTTGAAAGCGCCGCTGTGGATGGGTGTCGATCTGTTCTTCGTGCTGAGCGGCTTTCTGATCACGGGCATCCTGCTCGATCGCAAGGCGCGTCAGCAATCGTATTTCGGCTATTTCTATGCACGGCGCGCGCGCCGCATCCTGCCGCCGTACCTGCTGCTGATGGCTGTATCGTCGGTGCTGTTCGGTTTTGGCTGGGCGAAACACTGGGAGTGGTATGCGTTCTTCGCCACCAACATCGGCGACGCGCTCAACCAGAGCGGCCACGACAGCCTGAATGTGCTGTGGTCGCTCGCCGTCGAGGAGCAGTTCTATATTTTCTGGCCGTTCGTAATCCTGTTGCTGCCCGAGCGTGCGCTCGGGTACGTCGCCGCCGCACTGATCGTCGCGGTACCCGTGTTGCGCGCCGTGGCGACGCCATGGTTCGATTCGTTCTGGCCGATCTACTACCTGACGCCGTTCCGCATGGATCTGCTGTCGGCGGGGGCGTTGCTTGCTGTTGCCGTGCGGCGCAATCCGGACGCGCTGCAGCCCTTCAGGCCGCTTGCCGTGCTGGGCTGTTTCGCTGCGCTCGCCGTGCTCGCCGGGCTGCACATTCACTATCCGCGCTTCAGGGCGGAGAACACGCCGCTCTCCAACGCGGCGCTGTACAGCGTTTCATTGGTGCTTTGCACATCGATCGTGGTCATCGCCTTGCAAAGCAAAGGCATCGTCAAACGGCTGCTGTGCAATCCCGTGCTGGTCTATATCGGCACCATCAGCTACACGGTGTATCTGATTCACCTGAGCATCCTGTACGCGCTGTGGCCGTTAGACATGAACCGCTATGTGACCGCCGCCCTCGCGCTGGCGATCACGCTCGCTTACGCCAGCCTGACGTGGTTCGCCTTCGAGCGGCGTTTGATTCATGGTCCGGCGTCGCAGGCGCGGCGTGCGGAGACATCGATGCGCGGCCCGGCGCAATCACCGCAATCGCCGCAGACGCGCGTATGAAGCTCGTCAGCGGGACTCGCGCCGTCAGCGCTGCCCTGTTGCTTGCCGCGTCGTGCGGCTATGCGGGCGCGGCTGCGCCGGCCCCGCAACCCCAGGCGGAGTCTGCTCACGCGGCTGCGCAGACCCAGGTATTGATCGAGGCTTATGGTGATTCGACCACTCTCGGCATCTCGTGCAGCGACCGCCACTGCGCCCCGCACGCGCAGAACGCGGTGGCGTATCTGCAGGACGCGTTGCGCGCCGCGTACGGCGAACAGGTTCGCGTCATCAACCTCGGCGTGGGCGGCACCATGGCGTACCAGTTGCGCGATGGTACCGATCGGAGCCGCGGCGAGCCGTGGGCGCAGCGGCTGGCGGCATCAAACGCGCAGATCGTGACGATCAATTACGGCATCAACGAAGTCATGCATAACCAGACGCCCGAACAGTTCTACGAGGCCGAAACCGCGCTGGTGAAGACCGCCCGTGCGCTCGGCAAAGAGCCCGTGCTGCAGACCTCCAACCCGATGCCCGACGGGCGGCTCAACGCCCGTCTCGCCGCAATGGTCGAGATGACGCGGCGGGTCGCCGCCGAGCAGCATGTGCCGCTGGTCGACCAGTACGCCTACATTTCGGCGCTGCCGGACTGGAGATCGCTGATGTCGGACGGCGCGCATCCGAAGCCGGAGTTGTACCGGCTGAAGGCCGCGCAGGACTACCGCGTGATCGGTCCGCTGGTGCGGCAGCAACTGGACGGTGCGTCGTAGACCGACCCTGAATTCCCTTTACCTCTGACTTCCTTACCGTTACCCAAGGCGACTTATGAGCACTCAACGCAAAGCGATCATCACCGGCGTGTCCGGTCAGGACGGTGCATATCTGGCGAAACTGCTGCTCGATAAGGGCTATCAGGTGACCGGCACGTATCGGCGCACCAGTTCCGTCAATTTCTGGCGCATGAACGAGCTCGGCATTACCGGGCATCCGAACCTGCGTCTGGTCGAACACGACCTGACCGATTTCGGTTCGACGCTGCGCCTGCTCGAAGGCGCCCATGCCGATGAGCTGTACAACCTCGCTGCGCAGAGTTTTGTGGGCGTGTCATTCGACCAGCCGGTCACCACCGCCGAAGTGACCGGCATTGGCGCACTGAACCTGCTCGAAGGCATCCGCATTCTGAGTCCCAAGACGCGCTACTACCAGGCCTCGACCTCCGAGATGTTCGGCAAGGTGCAGGCGGTGCCGCAGCGTGAAGACACGCCCTTCTATCCGCGCAGCCCGTATGGCGTCGCCAAGCTGTTTGCGCACTGGACCACGATCAACTATCGCGAGTCGTATGGGATCTTCGCCAGCAGCGGCATTCTGTTCAATCACGAATCGCCGCTGCGCGGACGCGAGTTCGTGACGCGCAAGATCACCGACACGGTGGCCAAGATCAAGCTCGGCAAGCAGGACGCGCTCGAACTGGGCAACCTCGACGCCAAGCGCGACTGGGGCTTTGCACTCGAATACGTGGAAGGCATGTGGCGCATGCTGCAGGTCGACGCGCCGGACACCTTCGTGCTCGCCACCAACCGCACCGAAACGGTCCGCGATTTCGTGCGCATGGCGTTCGCGGCGGCCGGCTATCAGCTCGAGTGGTCGGGCAAGGAGCAGCGTGAGATCGGCATTGACGTCGCCACCGGCAAGACGCTCGTGCGCGTGAATCCGAAGTTCTACCGGCCGGCCGAAGTGGATCTGCTGATCGGCTGCGCGGACAAGGCGAAAGCGAAGCTCGGCTGGGAACCGCAGACGAAGCTCGAACACCTGTGCCAGATGATGGTCGCAGCCGACCTCGCACGCAACCAGGATCACGAAACGTTTTGAGGGTGTTTTGAGCGTGCCGCAGCGATGCGCGGCACGCCCTTCGCTCCTTGCGCTACCTGAGCGAGGAGCGAAGTCGCACTCGCAAGACCTGGCGGCTCGAAACGCGGTCAGTGGTATTTCCAGCGCTATGTGGAGCACTTGCCCACGGCGGGCGAGATCGCGCTGTTCACCCGCTCGTGGTGTTCGTGGCGCTCCTGGCGCTCCTGATACACAACCGCCGCCGGGGTCGAGCGCGTAATGGACGGGCATGCGTGATCCGGCCGCCCGCGCGGCGGCGGGCGACCGGTCCGCGGGCCGGCGCCTTGACCACAGGCCCCGTCTCCTCAGTGAACCTCGCCCGCCGCGATCGCTTCGCTATAGACGGAGGCCACCCGCTTCGCGATCACCGAATTATCGAAGTTCGCCCGCGCATACGCGCGGCACGCTTCGGCATCGGGCAGCTTCAACGAGCCGTCGAGCGCGCCACGCAGTCCTTCTGCAATGGCCTCAGCACCGGTCGCCGGCAGCACCAGATCGGGCGACAGGCCGGCTACTGCTTCCGGCAACCCGCCC
The DNA here is from genome assembly GCA_035948995.1 of Paraburkholderia sp. Classification (GTDB taxonomy): domain Bacteria; phylum Pseudomonadota; class Gammaproteobacteria; order Burkholderiales; family Burkholderiaceae; genus Paraburkholderia. The sequence goes on from DASZIR010000137.1 coordinate 14,749, forward strand.
ACCGGCGTCACCAGCACCGGCGTGCCCGACGCCAGCGATTCAACCGTGATCAGGCCAAACCCCTCGAGCGCTACGGTCGGCACCACGCTGATCGTCGCGGCGCGGTACAAGGCCGCCAGATGCTGATCGGGCACGAAGCCGAGCAGCTTCACGTTGTTGTCGAGTCCCGCTTCGCTGATGCGCGCCTGCAATTCGCCTTCGAGCCGCCCTTTGCCGGCAATCAGCAGCAGCACGTCGGGGACGCGCGTCTTGAGCAGCTTCACTGCGTCGATCAGATCTTCCAGTCCCATGCGCCGCACGAGACGCCGCACCGCCAGCACGATGGGCCGGCCTTGCGGCAATTGCAGCTTCAGACGCGCCTCGGCGGGCGTGATCGGCAGGTTGAACTGGTCGACGTTCACGCACCCCGGCACGACACGAACGCGCTCCGGCGAAATGCCATAACGCGTGGTGAGGATCTTGCCGAACGCATCCGACAACACGATCAGGCGCGAGGAGCGCGCATACACTGCCTGCTCCAGATAGCGTTTGGCCCGCTGCCCGAATGAGTCCGCGCCTTCGACATGACTTTCGTCCGCCCACGGCCCCTGAAAGTGCGAGACCTGCGGAATGCCGCGCGTCACATCGAGCCCGGGAAACGTATAGAGCGCGAAATGCGACGAGATCACATCGGGCCGCTGGATGCTGATCTCGCGGCGCAGCGCGCGGCGCGCCGCCATCAGGCGCAGCGGCAAGGACTGCGCCGCCGGGCCGAAGCCCTGGATCGCGCCGCCCGTGTCTTCGGCCACGCGGGGCGAACCGGCGACCACGCCGCGCACCGCCACGCCCGCCCCTGGCAGCGCGCCGACCAGCGAGTAGTACATACGGTCGAGACCGCCCGCACGCTCGGGGAACCAGTGCATGCCGATTTGCAACGATTTGATTGAGCCCGTTTTCATGACTGTGTCCCTTATGCAGCGTGAAGAATGTGGTGGTGGGGGTGCATGCGAGGTTGCACGATTACTTCACCCCTTTATGGCCGGCCAGCACGTTCGCGGCCAGCGTCTCCGTGTCGGCGGCGGCGCCCGCCCGCCGGCGGTCTTCCTGCTGGCCCGCCAGTTGCCGGTACAGCGCGATGTATTGCGCGGCCATGCGCGCCCAGCCAAAACCGGTGGCAAGCTCGTTGGCGGCGACGCCCATCGCGCGGCGCGCGTCGTCGGCTTGCGCAAGCTGCGCAACCGCGGCGGCGAGCGCCTTGGGATCGTCCGGGTCATCGAGCACGATGCCGCACTCGGGCGTGATAATCTCCGCCCCGCCCGCCGTGCGCGCCGTGACCACCGGTAAGCCGGCGGCCATCGCTTCAAGCAGCGACAGACTCATCGCCTCGTAGCGCGACGGAAAAACAAAGGCATCGACCGAGTGCATCAGCACCGGCATCTCCTTGACGAGACCGAGGAAATGCACGCGCCCGGCAATGCCGAGCGCGCGTGCCTGTTCCGGATACGGACTACCGGGCAGATAACCCGCCACCGCGATATGCACGTGCTCCGGCAAATGGCGCAGTGCCTCGAGCACGGTGCCGAGATTCTTGCGCGGCGTGCGCAGGTCGCCGACAAACAGCAGCAGGAACGCATCGGACGGCAGATTGAATTTCGCGCGGTCGCCTGTTGCGGCCGCGAAGCCTTGCGTGTCGACGCCGTTGTAGATCACGTCGACGTGGTTGCGCGGCGTGAGACCGATCGCTCGGATTTCGTCGGCCACCTTCTGCGACACGGCCGTGATCACGCGTGAGCGGCGATAAGCCCAACGCTCGAGCCAGGCATTCGCGCGCGTATAGACGAACTGGTAGGCCGACCAGACCCCTTTGGTCAACCCGAACGGGTAGTACTTGCTGCCGAACCAGCCGCTATGCACGAAGTGCGCGGTGTTCACGTCAGCGGGCATCCACGTGATGAAGCCGTTCACATGCAGCACGTCGTACGCGCTGCGATTCAGGCGCAGCCACAGCGCACTCTTGAATGCGAACACCTGCTGGCGCAGCAGGTTGGTCGGCCACCAGCGGCCGATTTTCATGGGCACCCAGCGCACATTCGGATGCGCCAGCAGGTCGGGGGCAACGTGCGATGCGACGAGCGTCACGGCGATATTCTCGTCGAGGGCCGCACGGGCGATCTCGTGGTTGACGCGCCCCTGGCCGTCGTTATGGCGCACGACGTGCGTGACAATGGCGACTCTCAATCAGGTGCCTCCGTGGAGAATGAGCTCCCGCCGGCGCTGCTGCTTTTTCCAGTGCGCCGCGGAGAGGATCGAAAAAAGACTCATGAACAGCAGCAGCCCGCCCGTGCCCACCAGCGAATTGGTGAACACCAGCATCGCGACGATGGCGAGCCCGAGGCTGATCGAAGCGGAGACGAATTTGTCGTCGCGCATCCGGAACGAAGCGAGCAACGCGCGCACCAGCAGCCACAAGATGCCGGACAGGTACAGCAGCGTGCCGGGCCAGCCGAGCACGAACGGGATGTTCATCACGCCGCTGTCGAAGTTGCCGTACTGGCCGAGCTGGCCGCCGTCGTTCGAGAGCTTGGTGGAGGTGCCGGTCGCGCCCATGCCTTCGCCGGAGACGTCGGTAAACGCAGTCTTCGCGAAGGTCGCGTAGAACTGGTTACGCGCGGCGTAGCTCTGGTCGTCGTTGAGGTTGACGATGGTGTTCAGACGCTCCTGCATCCGGTCGGCCACCGGGCCGACTGCCAGCAGCGGCACGCACAGCCCGGCGAGCAATATCCCACTGGCGATGATGCGCAGGCGCACGCGGTTGTTCGATTTGACCAGCTGGATCAGCAACGCAATGACCCAGCCACCCCACGTCGAGCGCACGAGGCTCAGCGCAAACGCGAAGAAGCCGAGCCCGGCGGCGACCCAGCGCACGCGGTGGTTCGCCGCCATGACAAAGACCATCGCCCCCATCATCGCGAATGCGAACGGTCCCGACGAATTCATGGTGCTGAAGACGCGCACGCCCATCGGCACCGGATCGCCCTGCGAGTTCATCTGCGAGCCGAGCATCCACAGCACGTCCCAAGGCGGCATGATGAAAAACTGCACGAGCCCATAGGCGCCCATCACCAGCATGCCCCAGATGAAGGTATTGACGATCGTGTCGCGATACTCCGGGTAGTGGCGCGTATTGGCCATGATGTGAAAGCCGATCAGGATCGGATAGAGCCAGTTGGCGAGGTCATAGGTGGCCGCTAGCGGCCCGCTCGAGACGACGCCGACCATGAACGCGTAGACGAGACCCGCCAGAATCAACAGCACCGGCAGGCCGCGCCGTTGCGCGAGCACCGGATAGTGGCGAATCAGCGAGAGGCCGCTGATCATCGTGACGGCCAGCGGAGCAATCTGGATCAGGCTGGTGGGCGTGAAGGCGCCCTTCGACCAGTCGGCCAGACGTCGCACCTCGGGGCTCAGGAACCACAGCCACCACATGAAGCCCACGTAGCGTGCCGGACTCTTGAAGTACAGCCACAAGCCCGTCATCGTGGCGAGCACCGGAAACGCGAGCGTCAGGACCGTGCCCTGATGCGCGGCGACCAGCAGCGCCGTGACGAACCACAGCAGCGCGGGCGGCCCCCATTCCAGCGGATCGCTCTTGAGGCGGCGTACCGCGCCGCTCGCGGCGGCGCGCGCGATTGTTGACATCGGTTAGAGGCCTCCTCGAGACTGGCTGTGCGCCCGCACCGGCGTGGGCGCGCGCGCGGGGCCATGGGTCGGCGTGTGCCTGGTGGCCTGTGCTGCGGTCTGCGCGTTGGTCTGATCAGGCGCCTGAGCGGCCCCGTGGGCCGGCGCGCCGGCTTGCCGTTGGGCCTGCTGTGCCGGCTGCGGCCTGACCGCACGCGACGCAAGCGCCTCCTCCACCGGAAGGCCGCGCGGCGACGCCTGGCGGCGCAGCAGCTCCTCGGTAATCCGCACGTGCTGCATGGCGAACTGGCGCGTCGTCAGATCGCGCGACAGCAGTTCTTCCGCAGCGGCCTGTGCCTGGCGCAAGGCATCGCCGGGCGAGGCAACCAGCCGGTCGACGGCTTCGCGCAAGGCCGGCGGATTGAACGGTGGAACATACGCCGCCGCACTACGTGAAAAATAATCGTCGAGCGTGCCCACGTTCGTCGCCACCATCGGCTTGCCGAGCGCCGCGGCTTCGAGCATCACCGTAATGCCGGAGGCGTGCGAGTTCGGCCGCAACGGCACCAGCACCACGTCAGCCCAGTCGTACAGCTCGCGGGCCTTCTTCAGCCCGGCAGCCGGCGCAATCTCGACATTCGACGCGCGCAGCGTGGTGGGAATCCGGCGCCGTGTCGCCAGCTTGACCGTATAGCGGGCGTCGTTGCCGAACGCCTTGATGAGGGTCTCCCAGTCGCGATCGCGATCGTTGCCGATGGCTGCGATCCGCACCGGGCTGTGCGGCTGCCAGGCGTGCGGCACCTGCACCGGAAAATCGCCGGTGTTCAGGCCGTAGTACACGTGGGTCGCCTTGCGCCCCAGGTAACGTTCGCACAGTTCGGCGTTTTCGCTCGCAAGCGTGGTCAGCACATCGGCACGCGCAATCAGCTTGCGATACAGCCAGCGCCGCACCATCCCATAGCCGGGCCATTTGTCGAGCAGCCAGACGCTTTGCGCGAGCAGCAACGGCGGCGCCTCGCGGCGGCCGCTCAGCAACAGCACCAGCGCGACCGACAGGTATTCGTGTTCGGTGTGCGTCCAGATCACATCCGAGCGCACGATCTCGGCGCGATTGCGCAGCGTATGGATCAGGTCGAAGCCGAGCACCGCCTTCAGCCCGCGGCGCAGCAATCGCACGGGGGCGTTCTCGCGGGCGTCCTGCGAATAGGTCAGCGCGAAGTCGTCCGACTCGGCGTGGTGATAGCCATACAGGCAGCCGATGTTGTCGCCCTTGCGATAGAAGCGCGGATCGGCACCGTAAAACAGATGAACGTGGACTTTCGTACTCATTCAGGCGCTCCAGTCTGCCGGTTGAAAGAGGCATCGGTGCGCATGGCCCGATGCACGAACTCGCCCCGCACCCCCAGGAATACTCCCAGGAAAACGCACGTCACAATGCAGCCTCACGACAGCGCCCGGCGCGCTTCGTGTGCCCCGGTGCGCACGGCCCGCCAGCGCGACACTCTCACGCGGCCCTGCTTCGAGAGCAGTGCCAGCACCACATGCGCAAAACCCGGGTAGACCCGCGTGCCGACCAGCGCGTACCACCACCACGCGGCTTCACGCCGCAGCGGCGGCAGCTGGTCGCGCAGGATCAGATGCAGGTTGTAGGCCGCGTTGCGCACCGCGGTCAGCGTCTGCGCGTCGCGGCGGTCTTCGTCGAAACGCTCGGCCGGGTAGTGATCGACGGCCACGCGCGGGTCGTACACGAGCTTCCAGCCGGCGTTCTTCACGCTCATGCTGAACGCCATGTCGTTGTGAACCTGCGCCCCCGCGCCGCGCAAGCGCGCGTCGAAGCGGATATGACGGATCGCCTCGCGCCGGTAGCTCATGTTGGCGCCCTTCAGGAGGTCGACCTCGCGTGCGCCGCCCACCCCGAGATGGTGGTTGCCGATGATCTTGCCGGACGGCGTCAGCTTGCCGACCAGCGGGCGTTCACCGTCGAGCACGCGGCCCTTCTCGTGGACCCAGTCGCGCCCGCCGAGCGCGCCGAGGCGCATATCGCCCCCGAACGCGGCGGCAATCCGCTCGACCCAGTCGGGATGGGGCGCGGCGTCGTCGTCGGTGATCGCAATCACGTCGCCCGTCGCCGCGTCGAGGCCGCGGTTGAGCGCGGCGACCTGGCCGGGTTGTTCGACCAGCGCGATGGAAAGACGCAGCGCGCCCTTCACGGCCGGGTCGCGCAGACACTCGTGCGTTGCGCTGTCGTCCGGGCGGGCGACCACCACCACTTCATCCGGGGCGCGCGACTGCCGCTGCAACGCGGCCAGACAGCGCGTCAGGTCGCCGGGGCGGTGGAAGGTGGGAACCAGTACCGTAACATTCATCGCTCATGCTCCTCGTGGGTGATGCCTGCTGATGCCGGGCCGTGCCTTCACGTGCCTTCACGTGCCTTAGCACGCCCTGGCGTGTCTCAGGTGCGGACACGGCCCCGGTCCTGTCAGGCGCTCAGGTATTCCTGCACCGCGGCATAGCTGCGGTCGTAGCCGCCGCGGGCGTGCTGCGGCATGGCGTTGAAGATGCCACCCTGCACGTGCACGCCGGCCGCTTTCAGGCGCTTGAGCGCATCGGCGATCTCGCCCTCGTTATGCACGCCCGAGCGCATCACGAAGAAGGTCCCGCCGGCGTACCCGCCGATGATCGACGCGTCGGTCACGGCCAGCACGGGCGGCGTATCGATGAGGATCACGTCGTAGCGCTTCGCCAGACCGTCCAGGTACTGCGGCAGGCGCGGCGACATCAGCAGCTCCGACGGGTTCGGCGGACGATGACCGCACGAGATGAAGCTCAGGCCGTCGATGCTGGTCGAGCGAATCGCCTCTTCGAGCGAGATCTGGCCGCTCAGCAGTTCCGACAGGCCGTTGTCCTGCGAGCCGCCCACATACCGCTCGAGCGCGCCGCGCCGCATGTCGCCGTCGATCATCAGCACGCGCTTGCCGGAGTGCGCGAGCAGCACGGCGAGGTTGACCGTGAGGAAGCTCTTGCCGACGCCGGGCATCGGGCCGGTCAGCATGACGATACGGTTGCGCGCGTCCATCATCGTGAACTGCATCGAGGTGCGCAGACTGCGCAGGCTTTCGATGCAGACATCCTTAGGCCGCGCATCGGCCAGCACCGAGCGCAGACGGTTGCCGCCGCGCTCGAACGAATTCTCCAGCAAGGCCTGCTCGGCAGAGAGCGGCACCAGCCCATAGATCGGCAGATGGAACATGCGCTCGACGCGTTCCGGATTGTCGATCCCCTTGAACAGGTTGCGGCGCAGGAACACGAAGCCCGTACCGGCAATCAGGCCGAGAATCACCGCAGCCGACAGGATCAGCGCCTTCTTCGGCTTGACCGGTGTGCCCGGACGCAGTGCCGAATCGACGATATGCACGTTGCCGCCCGTTCCGGCCTTCTGCACCGACAGCTCCTGGATACGGTTGAGTAGCAGCACGTAGATGTCCTCGGCTACCTTGGCGTCGCGTTGCAGCTGCACCGCCTTCACTTCGGTCGCCGGCAGATCGCGGAAGCGGCTGCTGTATTTGTCGCGTTGCGCCTCGAGTTCGCCCATCTGCTCGCGCGCGGCCTTGATGAGCGGATGCTCGTCGCCGTAGCGCTCTTCAAGCGAAGCGATTTGCAGACGCTGGGCGGAAATCTGCTGTTCGTACTGGATGCTGCCTTCCAGATAGACCTTCGCTTCGTCGCTTGCGTCGATCGAGCCGGACTGGCGCTGATACTCGGTCAACGCGGCTTCCGAGCGTTCCAGGTCGCTCTTCAGGCGCGGCTCCTCGCTCTTCAGGAATTCGAGCATCTTGGTCGCATCGGTCTGCTTGGCGGCCACGTGCTGGCGCAGGTACGACTCCGCCAGCGCATTGGCGATCAGTGCCCCGTGCGCCGGATCCTTGTCCTCGAGCGAGATCTCGATCACGCCGGTCTGCTTGCCCTGCTCCTGCACCTGGATCGCCGACTGGAACCCGGTGATCGCGTCGAGGTCGTTGGCGCGCGTCACAGTGAACTCCGTGCCCGGGCGCGCGACCAGCTTGTTGACGAGGATCGTCACGCCGCCGCCCTGCTCGGTCTGGCCCGTCACGCCGGTGAGCAGCAGCTTCCCGTCGGGATCGCGCAGTGCGTATTTCTGATCGGACAGCGCGGTCAGCACCATCTTCTTGCCTTCCAGCGCAGGCTCGACCTCGACGCTGTCGACGTTGGCCTCTTCGCCGCCCCACGCATAGCTCGCGAGGCCAAGCCATGGGTGAGCCGGCACGCCCGGCGTGGCGAGGCGTGCCGCAAGGCTGCCGAGCAGCGGAATCGTCTTCGGCTCGACCCAGAAGTTCAGCTTGCACTGCTGGACCACCGGGCCCACGACGCCGCGGCTCTTGATGACTTCGATCTCGGCATCCGTCGGCAACGAGGTCTGGCCGCTCGAAATCACCGCGCCGGTTTGCGTCTGCGTGAGGGCTTGCGAGGTGTTGTCGGACTCCTCCACGCGCACGTACGCATCGGCCGAATACACCGGCTTCGCGACATAGCAGTAAAGGCCGGCGATCACGACGATCGTCACCGCGATGGCAATCAGCCACCAGATGTCGTCGAGAATCACCTGCAGCAGTTGACCGAGGACGACGTCCTCTTCTTCGGTCTTGGCCGGCATGGCCAGATGAGGATTCAGTTGAGTGCTCACGATTCGATCCCGGTTGGGTCGCCTCTGGTCCTGCACCGCGCACCCGCTCGCGCGACACAGGACCGTTGGCGGGTCAGGCGCCTAGCGCGTCATTTCCTTGATATAGAAGACCGACTGGATAGCCGGCAGCACTTGCTGAATGACGCGGTTGAAGGTGGTCGAAGCTGCGGTGCCGACGTAGACCACATCCAGCGGCTGCAGCTGGAATTTCGACGACAGCATGATGGAGTCGGGCTGCGTCATGTCGAGGCGATAGACCTCCGGCTTGGTCGGGTGGTCCTGCATGCCGCGCATCACGAAGATCTGGCGCGGGTTCGCGTCGGTGTCGAGAATCCCGGTTGCTTGCGTGAGCGCATCGGCAATCGTCAGACGCCCTCTGAGCATCGACACCGTCTGCGGCGCTTTCACCTCGCCCATCACGAACACGCGGCTGTCCACCCGGTCCGGCACGTTGATGATGTCGCCGCCTTGCAGCATCACGTTCTGCCGGGTGTCGCCACGGTCGAGCATGCTGTCGGCGTTGAGCACATAGAGCTGGTTGTTACGCGTCAGACGCACGCGCTGGATGTCCGCGGTTTCGGTGCTGCCGCCCGAGCGCGTGATGGCATCGACCAGCGTGAGCGGGACGTCGCTGATCGCGAGCGGCCCCGGCGACTTCACTTCACCCGTCACCTGTACCTTCTGGCTGCGGAACGACAGCACGCGCACATCGACCTGCGGATTCCTGATGTAAGGCACAAGCTTCGTGGCCAGTTCGTTGCGCACGTCGCCCACGGTCCTGCCCGCCACATGTATACGCCCGACGAACGGGAAGAAGATCGTGCCGTCGGCCGCGACGGTCTGCCCGTACGGATCGGCCTGGCCCGGCAAGGCCGTGGTGTACGGCTGCTGCACCGCGCCGGCCAGGGTCTGCGTGGTGTTGTCGCCGGTGGACAGCGTGCTGCCGTTCGGCGTCGTCAGTTCGGGGTGGTCCCACACCGTGATGCCGAGAATGTCCTGCGGCGCGACCCGGTAGACGTATTGCGACGGATCGGTGTACTTGGCGGGCGGCAGCGCCGGCTGCTGGGCCGCGGCCTGCTGGGCCTGCGCCATGATCAGGTCGGAGTCGATCAGATGGACCGGATAGGTCTCGGTCGGCTTGTTCTGCGAATCCTCTTTGAGCCGCGAGGTGTCGAGATAGTTGCCGGGCGCGGTGGCGCACGCTGAGAGCAGCGCCGTCAGCGAAAGAGCAACAGTGAAATTTCGTATCAGCATATTTTCTTCAGCCATCCCATGACCAGATGTTCGATGAGCACGAGGCTCGCCTGATAGGCGCCCTCTGCGCAGCCGTGCGGATCGACCACATCGGAGTCTTCCCACTTGCCGAGCGGATAAACCTTGCCGCGCGAAGTCGGCTCCAGCGCCTCGACGTCCTGCACCTGGCGGCGCTCGGTGACGAGCACGAGATCCGCATCGCGCACGATCTGCCGGTTCAGGCGCCGCGCATGATGCACGCCCGGCGCAATGCCCCGCTCGGCAAGCAGGCGTCGCATGACCGGGTCCATGCCGTAGCCGTCGACGGCGCGGATGCCCGCCGAATGAAACGTGATCGCGCCGCGGGCAGCGCCTGTAGCGCCGTGCTGACGCGCCTTGAACAGCATCTCCGCCGCGGGCGAGCGGCAGACATTGGCGTGACAGACAATCAGAACGTTGGCGAACATAGGCGCTATCCCTCCCTCGTGCTCGTTCAGGCAGCGGCACCGGCCGAACGTGCCGTCCACGTCACGCCGGGCGCCTGGTGTTGCGCGTGCTGGCGGCCGATCGCGTGATACTCGACGCCGAGCTCGCTCATCGCGTCAGGTTCGTACAGGTTGCGGCCGTCGAAAATCAGCGGCGTTCGCAGGTACTCTTTGAGGCTCTCGAAATCGGGGCTCTTGAAGACCTTCCACTCGGTGAGGATCACGAGGGCATCGGCGCCGCGTGCCACGTCCATTTCTTCGGTCGCAAACGTGAGGCGAGCGTGCTGTTGCGGCGCGTGTTGCAGATCGAGTGCAAAGACGCGCTTCGCTTCATCGATCGCGACCGGGTCGTAGGCCTTCACGCGCGCACCGCGCTTGAGCAGCTCGGCGATCAGCGGACGGCTCGGCGCTTCGCGCATGTCGTCGGTATTCGGCTTGAAGGCAAGGCCCCATACGCCAAAGGTGCGGCCCGACAGGTCCTCGCCGAGGCGCTCGACGATCTTGTGCGCGAGAATCTTCTTCTGCGTTTCGTTGACGGCCTCGACCGCCTCCAGAATGCGCAGGCCCGCGCGATGTTCGACCGCGGTGTTGATGAGCGCCTGCACGTCCTTCGGGAAGCACGAACCGCCGTAGCCACAACCCGCGTACAGGAAGTCGTAGCCGATGCGCGGGTCCGAGCCGATGCCGCGCCGCACGGCTTCGATATCCGCCCCCACGCGATCGGCCAGATTGGCCAGTTCGTTCATGAACGAGATGCGAGTGGCCAGCATCGCGTTGGCGGCGTACTTGGTGAACTCGGCCGAGCGCACGTCCATATACAGCGTGCGTTCGCGGTTGCGGTTGAACGGCGCATAGACGCGCTTCATCACCTCGCGGGCCTTTTCGCCGGGCACGTCCTCATCGCAGCCGAGCACGATGCGGTCGGGCCGCGTGAAGTCTTCGACTGCGGCGCCCTCTTTCAGGAACTCCGGATTCGACACCACCGAGAACATGTGCTGCGCGCCACGCGCGGCCAGTTCTTCGGTGATCGCTTCACGCACCCGCACGGCCGTGCCGACCGGCACGGTCGACTTGTCGACGATCACCTTGTAGCCCGTCATATGACGGCCGATATTGCGCGCGGCGGCCAGCACGTATTGCAGATCGGCCGAGCCGTCTTCATCGGACGGCGTGCCGACGGCGATGAACTGGACGTCGCCGTGCGCGACTGCAGCGGCCACGTCGGTGGAAAACTTCAGGCGCCCCGCCTTGCGGTTGCGCGCGATGATCTCCTGCAGGCCCGGCTCATGGATCGGCACGCCGCCATTGTTGAGCACGTCGATCTTGCGCTGATCGAGGTCGAGACAGAACACGTCGTTGCCGATGTCGGCAAGACAGGCGCCCGTCACGAGGCCCACATAGCCGCTACCAATGATCGTCAGGTTCATGAATTACACCTCGGAGATTTGAATGGTTCTGAAACAGAGCGCACGCACCGTCATGCGTGCCTGCGCTCGCCTAATCCAGCTTCGGCCCGCTGTTGCTCAGTACGCGTTGCTGCCGACAAAGCCCTTCCAGAGCGTCAGCACGACGATCTTGATGTCGAGCCAGAAGGTCCAGTTCTGCATGTAGTACAGGTCGAGCTTCACGCGCCCCATCATCTTTTCGATGCGGTCGGTCTCGCCCCGGTAGCCATTGATCTGCGCCCAGCCGGTGATGCCGGGCTTGATGCGATAGCGGTGCATGTAGCCCTTCACCAGATCCTTGTAGATGTCGTCGTGTTCGAGCGCGTGCGGGCGCGGACCCACCACCGACATCTCGCCGCGCAGCACGTTGATGAACTGCGGCAGCTCATCGAGACTGGTGCGCCGCAGGAACGCGCCGACCGCCGTGATGCGCGGGTCGCGGCGGGTCGCCTGGGTGACCTTGCCGGCTGTCTCGGCGTGGACCTTCATCGAGCGGAACTTGTAGATCTCGAACTGGTTACCGTCGATGCCCTTGCGCTTCTGGCGGAAGAACACCGGCCCTGGCGACGACAGCTTCACCGCCAAGGCGATCACCAGCATCACCGGCGACAGCGCGGTGAGCGCGGCGAACGCGAACAGCCGGTCGAACACCCGCTTGGGCAGCACGCGCAGATCGGTAATCGGGGAGGCGGCCAGGTTGATCGCCGGCACGCCGAGCAGATCGACCATTGGCTGGCTGAAGAGCGTGAGGCTGCGCATGTCCGGAATGAAGCGGATGTTCACGAAGTCGTTGCGCAACTCCATCACGAAGCGATTGATGGTTTTTTCCTTCGAGATCGGCAGGGCGAGCCACAGTTCGCGAATCGCCCGGTCGCGCACCAGCTGGATCATGGCGGCGAAATCGCGCTCGACCGGCACGCCTTCGACGACCTGCACCGCGTCGGGATCCTGGTACGGGTCGATCGCGCCGTCTTCGTCGTACACCGCAACCGGGCTAAAGCCCGCTTCCGGGCGGCTGCGCATCTGCTCGATCAGGAACCTGCCGTACGGCGCGCCGCCGACGATCGCCACCGCCTTGTGGTTGAAGCCCTCGCGGCGCAGTCCCTTGAGGATGGTGTACACCAGCGTCTTGGTGACGATCAGCAGCACGATGACGGCAGCAGCCCAATACACCAGCCACAGCCGCGACAGCAGGTCCGAGCGGTGCAGGCTGAAGCTGATCAGCACGCCGGTGGTCTCCACCATCAACCACCCTCCCGACACGCGGAACAACAGGTCCGTGAGTGGCTTGCCGCGCCACGACTGATAGATGCCCAGCGCGGGAAAAAACACCACCACCAGCAGGCAATCGAACGCCAGCGAGATGCTCTGCATGTCGTCCAGCCAGACCCATTGCCCGCCGTGCACGGCCGCCGCGATCAGGGCGCCGAGGGCGACCATCGCGATGTCGATGATTCTCGATAGAACGCTCAGCATGCGCTGTACCTCAGTTCGTCAGTCAAGTTCCATCCGTGAAGTAAGCGGAAGTCCGCACCGTGTGAGAGACATCGGCAACCGGCATTCCATTCATCTCGCGCACAGGGCGTGATCGCAAATGAACAGGTGGTTTGCCCGGTTGCCTTGTGCATTGCGGCTAAAACCAAAGCACAAGTCCAAATGAGTGAATACCCGTACAGCCTAGATAAGGCGGCATTAAAATTCATACTGCAAGATCGCAAAATATCTCAAAATGTATCGGTCAAATTTGCAGGATTTTTGTTTAATTTTTTGAGCAATAATTGCCGATTTTGGATCCCTCTCATGCCCATGAGCGACAAATTCCACCATTTTTTGCACGCTCACCGGGCAAAGTTTGCATAAAATGCCAGATGCCGTGCTGCCCCTCTTTTTTGCTCGGACATGGCCCTCAAAAAAGCGCAGCAATTTTTTCTTCAATTATTTTTCTATTTATCAGTCAGATTGCAATAAAACATAAATTATTTAAAGCCCAGAGTACGAATTTTCCGATCAATTTTTTATTGCACTGCTTTAACGATCTTTTATTGGTCAATTACGCCGTGATACAACTCGAGGCACTCTCACCCAGCCCTCGAGGAGTACACCATGACAGCAACGGTTACGGCGTCCGTCGCCGACACCCGGCCAGGCGCCGCCGCACCTCTGAACGTCAAGCTGAAAGTTCATCCCGTGATTCTGGCGGGCGGCTCCGGCACGCGCCTTTGGCCGATGTCGCGCGAGCAGTATCCCAAGCAGCTGATCGGCCTGCTGGGCGCCGACTCGTTGCTGCAGTCCACTACTCGCCGGCTCGACGCGCTCGACGCCGGTCACCCGCTCGCCGATCAGCTGATCGTGGTCGCCAACGAAGAACATCGCTTCACGACCGCCGAACAACTGCGCACCAGCGGCAAGGCGAGCCGCCTGATTCTCGAACCGGCCGGCCGCGACACCGCACCAGCACTGACGGCCGCGGCCCTTTCGGTGGCCGCCGAGGACGGCGACGGCATCATGGTCGTGATGCCCGCCGACCACGCAGTCACGAATATCGACGCTTTCCATGCGGCGGTCGCCGAGGGCGTGCAGCACGCGGGCAACGGTCATATCGTCACCATGGGGATCGTGCCGACGCATGCGGAAACCGGCTACGGCTATATCCGTCTCGGCGCGCCGCTCAGCCGGGCCGACTCGGGTGACGCGAGCGCTGCGCACCGCCTCGACCGCTTCGTCGAGAAGCCGCACCTCGAACTCGCGCAGCGATATATCGATTCTCAGGAGTACTGGTGGAACAGCGGCATCTTCATCATGCGCGCGTCGACCTGGCTCAAGGTCATCCGCCATTTTCAGCCGGCGATTTACGAAGCCTGTGAAGCGGCCTATGCAGGCGGCAAGTCGGATGGCGACTTCTTCCGGCTGCAGCGCGACGCATTCGGCGCGTCCCCGTCGAACTCGATCGACTATGCGGTCATGGAGCAGCTCGGCAACGATCAGTCGGTCGCGACCGGCGTAGTCGTGCCGTTGCAGGCGGGCTGGTCGGATGTGGGGTCGTGGGATGCGATCTGGCAGATCAGCGAGAAAGACGCGGCCAACAATGTGGCCCGCGGCAACGTGATGTTCGAAGGCTCGGCCTCGACCTTCGCGCACTCCGAAGGCCGTCTGATCGCATGCGTGGGCACCCAGGATCTGGTCGTCGTCGAAACCGCGGATGCCGTGCTGGTAGCCGATAAGTCCCGAGTCCAGGACGTCAAGAAAATTGTTGGCCGGATTCGCGCCGAGGGCGGCCCGCAGGCGGCGAACCATCGCAAGGTGCACCGCCCGTGGGGCCACTACGATTCCGTCGATACCGGCGAACGGTTTCAGGTCAAACGCATCGTGGTGAATCCAGGCGCACGGCTGTCGCTGCAGATGCATCATCACCGCGCAGAACATTGGATCGTTGTACGCGGCACGGCCCTCGTCACACGCGGTGAAGAGCGCTTGATCGTCTCCGAAAACGAGTCAGCTTATATTCCGCTTGGGACCACTCACCGTCTCGAGAATCCGGGCAAGATGCCTCTGGAGATCATCGAAGTGCAGTCCGGCTCCTACCTCGGCGAAGACGACATCGTGCGCTTCGACGATACCTACGGACGGCAATAAAGACAGCGGTGCATCACAAGCTGGTCATGCGGGTCCTGCGGCGGTTGCTCCTACCGGCCGCGGGCTGCAGCTCTGCTCATCCCGCGTGGGAGATGAGTTCTGGGACCGTCGGGAACCGATCGGCCGCGCTGTCGCTGGTTGCTGCTTCACCCGGATAGCGGCGCAGCGGCGCCCGCAATGCGCTGATCGGGCCATGCATGGCGCTGCTCATCTGACCGCTCATCTGACCGTTCGTTGGCCCGTCGGCATGGACCCCCGCTGAACTGACCGTAGCCGTGTTCGGCATCGTTCGCACGCCCGGCAACGGCCGCGTGAACGCGCCCGGCGCCGCTGCGTTCGATGCAGCGTTCTGGGTGCGGCCTTCGCGATCGATCCACTGGCGTGCCCACTCGAGCGCATATTCCTGAGCGGCATCGGGGGCGGCGAAACGCGGACCGACGAGGCCGGAACGCTCGACGCGGCGGCCATCTTTCTCGATCTCCGCCCAGGCGCGATACATGGCGTTCGGCACGCGCTCCGCCGCAACGTAGATCACATAGCCGCGCCGGTCGACGACCTGCGTGCCGCGTGGTGCGGCAAGGTTCATGGGCAGCGGACTGCGCGGATGGTCGCGATGACGCGTCACGCCCAGTTCGGCCGGCCTGCTTGCGGCGGGCTCGATACGCACTGCGTCGTGGGGCACCGTACCGGACAACTGGCGCGTCATGTCGGCCAGCGGATCGAGCGAGCGCCACCCGTGCGCGACGCCCGCAGGCGTCTGCCACGACTCGGGGCTCTTCCAGCTCACGCCGCGCGGACTGTCGTCACGCACACTGACGGCTTCGGGTTGCGGAGCGGGTCTGGCGGCGACAGGAGGCGAAGGCTGCGGGACATAGACAAACGTCCGGCCGGTTTGCGACAGCAGCCGGATCATCTCGGCGAGCGTGCCGTTTAACTGCCACTCCTCAAAACGGCGCCGGCACGTTGGACCCGACGGATAGCGGCCTGGCAGTTTCGACCAGGGCTCACCGGTTGTCAGAATCCACAGGACGGCGTTCGCCACAATACGTGGTTCGGCGCGCGGCCGGCCGCGTCGGTTTAGACGGACCGCCGGCTCATCGGAAACGAGCGCTGCGAGAAGCGCCCATTCGTCATTGCTTAGCTCATCGAAAAACATGCGGTTCTCCACACAGCCTGGCCAGGCTGCGGCTTTGGGCACGCACGAATTCAGCGTTCACGATCCGTGTGGTGCCCCCGGTTGCACAAATATGTATTTACGTTCTGGCTGGATCGCGAAAGTCGCACTGGGTTAGTGCGAACCTTCCCCACCGCGAAGCACAAAACGTGGTCTCACTCGTGCATTGGAGAATTTGTGCACGAAGCATACCATCACCAGGGTTTGCATGAATATGACAAAGACAAGTGTTACGGATGGAAACAATCTTGTCCGTTTTGCGGCGTTGTATCTCTAATGGCTGCGGCAGAAGTCCAGGCAGTGGCAACAACGCATCCGGCTATCGCGCAGCGCCTTCTGCCGGAATAATTGCGCTATTTGCGGCAAAAGCCGCTTCGACTATTTACGCTATTTTTATGAGCGGCGGCAATTGGATGCCCGCAGCGTGACACGCGCATGCAGCGGTGACTGACGCCCCTGCCGGTACCGGGCGCATGCCCCCTCTCCCAATCAGATCGATGCGAGGCCCGTGGAGGGCCTATAGCACGCTCAGCGCACCGGATTCGATGCGTGCTCACCTACCACGGTCATCCATGGCCGCACGCGCCAGCGCGTCACCAGCCCCTCGCGCACGTAGGGATCGGCCCGTGCAAATGCTTCAGCCGCAGCGGGCGAGTCGCCTTCGAACAGCAGGACCGCAATGTCGGCAGGCTCGCCTGCCGCGCCGGCAAGTTGCAGTTCGCCGCGCCCGGCCGCTGCCCAGGCGAGCTTCAGATGCTCGTTACGCCAGCTGGCGCGCCGTTCGAGATAGTCAGCGCACAGGTCGTACATCAGCAGGTAATGCATGGGTATGCCTCTCGAATCGCAAAACAAAAGATTTGGAAAGAGTCAATGGCGCCAATATTGCAGCATTACATATTTTACGGAATTTCCTTCCGATTTCTTATTCACCGGATCGGATAGGCGTTATAGGGAAGCACAGGCTCCGCTTGTCGATTCGAAACAGTAATACTCAATCGAACCGCATCATTGCCCCGCTGAATTCAATCTCGACTCCATAACATTTGTGCGCTTTGCACGCGCCGGGCGACCGGTCATGAGCGAGCGGTGACGGGCATCATGCAGCACCCGCCGGGCGACGCGGGTACTCCGCTTCCGGCCGCCGGAGCGCCGGCCCGCCGGCGTTCCGGTAAGGGAAAACCTGCCCCGCCGCCTGTCAACCGGCTGACAACGTGATCCGTTCTGACAGGCAGTTTTGCCACAATAGTAACGGCGACGGGTGACGGATGCCTCGAACGCCTATGACGCCTATGACGCCCGGACCGGTCCCACGACTACCAATAACAGTTTCACCACCGATGGAGTGTCCCATGAAGATCCAATCCGCTCTCGTTGCCCTCGTCCTTGGCGCCGTGCTGGCTTGCTCGCCGGCATTTGCCCAGAATAGCCAGCAGTCGAAGATGACCGCCTGTAACCAGCAGGCCGGCGACAAGAAAGGCGACGACCGCAAGGCCTTCATGAAGTCATGCCTGTCGGGCTCGGCGCCGGCCGCCGCACCGATGACCCAGCAGGAAAAGATGACGGCCTGCAACACGCAAGCGGCCGACAAGAAAGGCGACGATCGCAAGGCCTTCATGAAGACCTGCCTGAGCAACAAGAGCTGAGCGTCACCCGGTCCACGCGTCTTACGCGGGTCAAACGCACCTGATCCGTTCGATTGCTGCTCCCGCGCCGCCCTGCGGCGCGGGAGCGAATCCGCATAAGCGTATCAAACGCCGCTTTTAACTTTTGGCCTTTGGCGCTGCAGCGCCGCTCGCCCCGCCCGTCCCGCTTGCCCCCTGCCTTTCAAGCCCATTCGCCCGAGCGCACGGTTTTCTTCTATGATGGCTGCGGAGACGGCCCATTACAAAACCTGCTGCGCGATAGGGCCGCCATCTTGTCGTTGATGCCACAGAGCATTGAACGGAGGCAAGAATGGTATGGAGACACAAGAACCGCTGGTTCAGGCGGTGGCTGGTTGTCATCGTCTTTTGGGCGGTGCCGGTCGCGATCGTCGCGGTGCGCGAGATTCAGGAGGAAATGGCCTACAACGCCGTCGATCTCCAACGCGCCCTGACCACGTGGGACTTCACTGACGCGCAGCGCACCGCCGGCGCGCCGGCGCGCTGCCATGGCGAGCCCGATGAAGCGCGCGCGGCAGGCTGCCCCGCTGACGTACTGGCCGCCAATGCGCCCCGCCAGCAGGAAGCGCGCGACGAGTATGCCCTGCGCCGCAGTACCCTCGCCGCCTATCTGTGGCACGCGTTCGTCGGTTACTGGATCGTGCCGGCCGTCACGCTGTTTCTCATCGGCCTGCTGATCGGGGGCATCCGCCGCGCGTTGCGCCGGCCGCCACCCGTCAAAAGCACGCCCAATCATTGAATGGGCACTCGTGCACCCCGCTTTGTCCGGCCTGTACCCGCCCCGCTGCGGCGTCTGTGCAACACATCCGAACAATTCTTTCAAAGTTATTTCACGGTGCTCGCGCGTCCCACTAATCGGTAAAAAATGGCTGCTCGCTGGGTGCCCCCGCATCCGTACGCCGGTGAATGCAACAACGTGCCGCATGCCGCAAACCCAGTCCACCCGGTGCGCTCCGGCGTCTCTTGCAGACGCATCGACATCGGTCAAAGTTACCCGGACGAGGCTCCTCCATTTGCCGCAAACCCCCGCCCCACAAGGCTTTTGGCAAGATGGGCAGACGCACCCGTTACAGCCGGCTATGATATAACTGATGCAGCAACCCGGCTGCAGTACGAGGTTGCGCCCAGGAACCATGATGGAGAAAAACGATGCAAAGACGAAACTTCATGCTGAAGACTTCCGCTGCGCTTGCTTTCGGAGGCCTTGCACTCGCGGGCTGTACAACGTCGTCGGGCACCCCCGATAACGCCTCGACCAATATGTCGAAGCGGCAGTCCATCGACGCCAGCGTCGACGGCACGATGTCGCGCCTCTTCCAGACGGTGCCCGGTTCGCGTGAGCTCGTGTCGAAGGCGCGTGGCGTACTCGTGTTCCCGTCTGTGCTTCAGGCCGGCTTCATCGTCGGCGGCCAGTATGGCGAGGGCTCACTGCGCGTCGGCGGCGGCACCGTCGGCTACTACAGCACGGTCTCGGGTTCGTTGGGCCTGCAGGCCGGTGCGCAGTCGAAGGCCATCGTCTTCCTGTTCATGACGCAGGACTCGCTCGACAAATTCCGCAACTCCGATGGCTGGGCAGTGGGCGGCGACGCCTCGGTCGCGCTCGTGAAGATGGGTGCAAACGGCGCCATCGATACCACCACCGCCACGGCGCCCGTCGAAGTGTTCGTCATGACCAACACCGGCCTGATGGCCGACATTTCGCTCAACGGCACGAAGGTGTCGCGCCTGAAGATCTAAACGCGCGATGCAAGGTCAGGACGGCCTGCTCCAACGCAAAACGGCGATGCCTTGCGCATCGCCGTTTTTTTGTTGCGTCGTTAGCCCGCCTCGGAGAGCGTCGTGCCGTGCATTCAGCGCATTCCGCGCGTTCAGCAGGCGCGGCGCTCAGCGCGGGGCGGACGTATCGATCACCTTGAAGCGCGAGCGTTTCTGCGCGCGAATCACCGACTGATACGCATCGACATACTGCTGCGCCATCCGGTGCGAGGTAAAACGCTCCTCGAAACGGCGCCGCACGCCTTCACGCGGCACCTTGTCCAGACGGTTCACGGCCGCGACCCCGCCGATCTCGTCTTCGACGATGAAGCCCGTCACCCCGTCTTCCAGCACTTCAGGCACCGCACCGCGATTGAAGGCGATCACCGGCGTGCCGCACGCCATCGCCTCGATCATCACCAGGCCGAACGGCTCTGGCCAGTCGATCGGAAACAGCAGCGCATGCGCGCCCGACAGGAACTCGGCCTTTTGATGGTCGGCAATCTCGCCGATGTATTCGACATACGGCAGATCCAGCAACGGTTTGATGTCGCGCTCGAAGTATTCGCGGTCCGCCGCATCGACCTTCGCTGCGATGCGGATCGGCAGGCCGCAGCGGCCCGCAATGCGAATGGCCGTGTCGACGCGCTTTTCCGGGGAGATGCGGCCGAGAAATGCGAGGTACTTCTGTTCGACGGGCTGCGGCGTATAGAGCTTCTCCGGCAGCCCGTGATACACGGTGGTCAGCCATCGGGCTTGCGGCAAGGGCTGGCGCTGCGAGTTCGAGATCGAGATCACCGGCGCCGTGTTGAACGTGTCGAACACGGGTTGCTGCTCCGGCAGGTCGAGCCGACCGTGCAGCGTCGTGACGAACGGCGTTTCCTGACGCTTGAAGACCGAGAACGAGTAGTAGTCCATGTGAAAATGGAGCACGTCGAACTCATCGGCCTGACGGCGCACCAGTTCCATCAGCAGCATATGCGGGGCGACCCGGTCGCGAATGCCGGGGTCGAGGCGCAGCGCCCTCGGCCATACGGCTTCGAGCTTGGCGCTGGTCACCGAATCGCCGCTGGCGAATAGCGTCACGTCGTGGCCGAGGTCGACCAGCGCCTCGGTGATATACGACACGACGCGCTCGGTCCCGCCGTACAGCTTGGGCGGCACCGATTCGGTCAAGGGGGCGATCTGAGCAATTCTCATTGTATGTCTCCGTGAAACTGACGGTCTGGCTGCGCTCCGCGCCCTGCCGCCCGAGTGGCCGGGCACGCGCCTGGATATCCCGGCGGACATCGAAGCACATCGAGGCCAACCCCAGCGGCGCACGAGTATGCCAGCGCCGGTGTCTCCCATCAATGCGACGGGCGGGCGCGGCTCGGGCGCGTTCGCTTTGGTCGCTTATTGAGGTCCTTTACTTTATGTCACTCAGTTGCGTCACTTACTCGCGTCACTCGGTTACGTCACTTGGTTACGTCGCTGACTGAATCCTGATTATTGCCGATTGCGAACGAAAAACCCACTACCTTGCAAATCCTGTGCGCTGTTACAGTCAGGAAACATCCCGCAAGACGCGGGCCCGGCGTGCCGGCCCGCCATTCAATTCGCGCCGCGGCCGGAGGATCACCGCCCCGGCCACTTCCACGGCGGCAGGTCCAGATCGTCCGCATCCGCAATCCGCGTGGCACCCAACTGTTTTTCGAGCACGATCGACTGGCTCCCGTCCTCCCGTTCCAGCGCTGCGATCAGGCGCGCCGCGTGCGAGACCACCAGCACCTGCGAATGCCGCGCGGCCCGCGCGATCAGGCGCGCCAGCGCCGGCAGCAGGTCGGGATGCAGGCTCGTCTCCGGTTCGTTAAGCACCAGCAGGGCCGGCGGGCGCGACGTCAACAGCGCGGCCACCAGCAACAGGTAGCGCAAGGTGCCGTCGGACAGTTCCGCGCCCTTGAGCGGGCGCAAGAGCCCGTGCTGATGCATGGTCACCTCGAAGCGGCCTTCGAGATTCGTGATCGCAATCCGCGAACCCGGAAAAGCGTCGTCGATGGCGGCGTCGAGCGCGGCGGGGTCGCCGATTTCACGAATCGTCTGCAAGGCGGCCGCGAGATCGGCACCGTCGTCGCTCAGGACCGGCGTGTGGGTGCCGATCTGCGGCAACCGCACGGGCGACTCGCTGTCGGTGCGGAAATGGTCGTAGAAGCGCCACGAGCGGATCTGCTCGCGCACCGCGATCATTTCCGGCGCGGTGCGCGGGTCGGAGAACTCCGTCATCATGCTGTCGAAGCTCGCCACCGGCTGCGGGACGGTCTGCCATTCGCCGCTGTCGTCGCGCGCACGGATCGAGGCACCCTGCCGGTCCACCAGCAGCGCCGACGGACGCAACAGCGGTCCGTTCCAGATGCATTCGCGTTTGATGACCGGATCGAGCGAGAACTGCGTCTGCCCGGGGACCGGCAAGCCGAGGTCGATGGCGTAGCCGAACTCGTCGCCGGCAAAGCCGAGCCGCAGGCTGACCGGCTCGCTGCGGCGGGTCCCCTGCACCGGCTCAACGCCTGCCAGCATGCCCCTCGAGAAACGCTCCGGGCCCGCCCATAGCGTGGAGGGCAGCCCGCCCTCGCGCGCCAGAGAAGGAATCACGCCGCCGCGCGCCGTCACCGCCAGCAAGCGCAACGCGCGGTAGACGCTGGACTTGCCGCTGCCGTTCGGCCCGGTGACCACGTTTAGCGGGCCGAGCGGTGCGATGAATTCACGCAGCGAGCGGTAGTTGGCGATGGCGAGCGTGGTCAGCATGGCGTCTCCCACAGCGGCGTGCGGTGGCGCCTGATTGCGGCGCGTAGCAGCCGAGGCACGCTGAGACAGCAGGCAAGGCTGGGCGCATCGCGGCGGTTTTCGGCTGCGCGGCGCAGCGGCCCCTGCGCGCTGCGCCAACTGACATGGCCGGTCGGGTCGTGGTGGTTTGCGGTCCTCACCAGCACGGAACGCGGCAAACCGCGAGCCCCCTCCAACCCGCACCCATTACGACGACGCACCCGTAGCGCCCGGTTCGCGCACCGGCACACTACGCAGGTCGCGCAGAAACGTGTCGCGCCACACACCGAGGTCGTTCTTGCGCAGCGCTTCCATGTTGATCTCATGACGCCGCTGGCGTGCCTCGAGCGGCATCGACAGCGCGCGCTGCAAGGCCTCGCACATGCCCACCGCATCATGCGGATTCACCAGCAGCGCGCCGCTCAGTTCCGCCGCCGCGCCCGCGAAGATCGACAGCACCAGCACGCCGGGGTCGTCGGGATTCTGCGCGGCCACATACTCCTTGGCGACGAGGTTCATGCCGTCGTGCAAGGGCGTGACAAAGCCGATCTGCGACGCGCGAAACAGCGACATCAGCTTCCAGCGGTCATAGCGCTGGTTCAGATAACGGATCGGCGTGTAGTCGAGGCCCGAATAGCGGCCGTTGATGCGCCCTGCTTCGTATTCGAGGTCCTGGCGGATTTGCTGATACGTGGCGACGTCGGACCGGGTGGGGGGCGCGATCTGCACCAGCGTGACATTGCCGCGCCATTCGGGCGAGCGCTCCAGCAAATGCTCGAACGCACGAAACCGTTCGACAAGACCTTTCGAATAATCGAGCCGGTCGACGCTCATGATCAGCTTGCGGCCTTCGAGGCTCTGCTTCAGGTCCAGCACGTGCTGGCGGCTTTCGTAGCGCTGCGCCTGCTCGGCGATTTCGTCCGGAAACACACCGATCCGGTAGACGCCCGTGCGCAGCTTGCGCCCGAAGGCTTCGGCATGGCCGTCATCCGTCACGCTGCCGCGGGCGTGGCGCACCAGGTAGTCTTGAAACGCGAGCTCGTCGGTGGCGGTCTGGAAGCCGAGCAGGTCATAGCAGCAGAGCGACTTCACCAGCTCTTCATGCGGTGGAATGTTGAGCAGGATCTGCGGGGCCGGAAACGGAATGTGCAGAAAGAAGCCAATGCGGTTCGTCACGCCCTCCGAGCGCAACGCTTCGGCGAACGGAATCAGGTGATAGTCGTGCACCCAGATCACGTCATCGGGCTCGAGCAGCTTGATGAGCCGGTGCGCGAGCCACGCGTTCACGCGCCGGTAGCCCGCGTACTCGTCGCGCTCGTAGCGCGCGAGGTCGTTGCGGTAGTGAAAGACCGGCCACAGCGTGGCATTCGAAAAGCCGCGATAGTACTGGTCATAGTCCTTGCGCGCAAGCCCGACTGTGGCGAACGTCACCGCGCCTTCCTGTTCCAGCGTCGGCCCGGCATTGGCCACGGTTTCGCTGACGACGTCGCCGCTCCAGCCGAACCACAC
This sequence comes from Paraburkholderia sp., assembly GCA_035948995.1. GTDB lineage: Bacteria > Pseudomonadota > Gammaproteobacteria > Burkholderiales > Burkholderiaceae > Paraburkholderia. The sequence continues at coordinate 38,802 of DASZIR010000137.1, forward strand.
GCCCCCCGTATCTTTCAATGCACCGAATACGCCGACGGCGAGCCCACCCGCCGATCCCCTGGTTTCCGTCGGCGTTGCCACGCGATTCGACACGACGATCAGTCGGCCCATGTCTGCTGTCCTCCTCGGTTTGGATGGCGCACAGGCTGCGGCGCCGCCCAGGTTCGCATACGAGATTGTCAGTTCGACCGGCCGCGGGATGGATCGGTTGCAAGCTTTTCGAGGCTGGGCGCTTCATGGGTCTCGCGGGCTTCACTGCCTTCCGGGGGCTTCACTGCGCTCCTGCGCCTCACGTGCCTCCTGCGTCTCGCCCGCTTCGCCCGTTTCGCGCACAGCAGCGGCGGCCGGCCGAGATGCGCCGCGGCCGGCGACCGGATCGGCTTCGGTGCGCGCAGCGGTACTGCCTGCCGGCGCCTGTGCGCGGCGCGGGACCCAGTCAAGCGGACCGGCATCGGAGTTCTCGAACTCCGCGGACACTTCGGCACGCGAGCGCGGCAGATACTGCGGGTAATGGCTCTGGATGAAAGTCAGCAGCCCTTCGCGAACGCGGCAGCGCAAGTCCCAGTTAAGCCCCGAATCCAGCGAACTGACGAGCGCACGCAGTTGCATCGAGCGCTCGGTGCCGTCGGTGACCTGCAGCACCTGAACCCGCCGGTCCCACTCGGACGCCGCTTCGACGATGCGCGCCAGTTCTTCGCGCAGTGGCGCGAGCGGCATGCGGTAATCGACGTACAGGAACACCGTGCCGATGATCTGCGAACTGCTGCGCGTCCAGTTCGCAAAGGGATTTTCGATGAACCATTGCAGCGGCACGATCAGGCGGCGCTGGTCCCACAGCCGCACCGAGACATAGGTGCCGGTAATCTCCTCGATGCGCCCCCACTCGTTCTGGATCACCACCACGTCATCGAGGCGAATGGGTTGCGACAGCGCGATCTGCAAGCCGGCGATCAGATTGCCGAGCACGGGCCGCGCGGCAATCCCGGCCACGAGGCCGGCCACGCCCGCGGAAGCCAGCAGGCTCGCGCCGATCTGCCGCACATTCGGGAAGGTCATCAGCGCGCCGCCGATGCCCACAATCACGATCACCACCATCACCGAGCGCGCCAGCACCCGTGCCTGCGTGTGGATGCTGCGGGCCTGCAGGTTGTCGGCGGTATCGAGCGGATGGGCCTGGATGATCGCTTCGCCGATCGCCGCTGCCGAGCGCACCGACAGCCAGGTGAGCGCCCCAATCAGGGCGATGGCGGCCACATCGCGCAGCGGGATGATGAAATCGAGCGTGCCGGGCGCCTCCCACCAGACGAACTGCAGCGCGAGGATCACGAGCACGGCAAGCGCGGGCCTGTCGATGTAGCGCAGGATCACGCTCGTCAGCGGATACGGCCGCGCGATCCGTTTGACGACGCGCGCGCCGACCCGATGCACCGCGATCGCCAGCAGCAACACGATCGCCGTGACGACCAGCGCACCAGGCCAGCTATGCAGCGGCGCGGCGGCGATATGGGTCAGGTCATCGATGCTTTGCATGAAAGGCGTTTACCTCATGAGTCGCACTGGGAAAAATGACACCAGCGATAGTACCCGCGGAAACCGGCGCAAACAGGCCGGACGTGCCGCATGCCGCGCGGACTTCGCCGCCGGGCAAACAGGCGGCAAACAAGCGGCAAAGAAGCGACAAGCGCCGCCTCGTACGGGCGCATGGCGCGCCCGCTTGCAACCAACCCGCCTGCAACCGCAGCACGCGCCGCAAGCACGGCGCGCCGGCAGTGCGTTCACGCGTCTGCCGTGCCGGAAACGACAGCAGGCTCAGCCGTCCTCCCGGATGGGGAAATTTCGGTGCTGCGCGGCGAGCTCAGGGCCTATTCGCCGCTCCTGCATGGAAACGCCTTGCCCAGCCCCAGCGAAATCGCCGTGCTGGCGTTATAGCCCGCCACGTTCGGATTCTCCGCAATGTACTTGCGCACCGCATCGGTCAACTGCTGCGAGCGGGCGTCGGGCGGCAGGCAAAAATACTGGCCGACCCGCGGACCGGTGGTGCCGCCGATCGCGTCGATCGTGTTGAAGACGCCGTCGGCCGCGCCTTCGATATACGCCGCGCACGCGCTACGCGACGCCACATCCGTTTTCTCGCACAGCTTGTTGAGATCGCCTCCCGTAAACGCGGCGGCCGTTAGCGGTACGGCAAGCGCGCTGGCGCAAATCAAAGCCCGCAGCATGGTGATCCTTCCAGGGTAATGATCGAGCGGTCTGTTGCCGCATAGAAACGGCGCGCCCCAAAGCGCGCCGTAGCCGTTATTCTGCACTGTTTTACGGCACGCAACGCATGCCGGCTGGCTTACTTCTGCTGCATCCGCGCCGTCAGGCCTTCGACGACATCCGGTTCCTTGTACTGTTTGGCGAAATCGAGCGCGTTCATGCCGATCTGGTTCTTCACCGTCAGGTCCGCACCATTGTCGAGCAACAGCTTCACGGTCGACACATGGCCGCCGCGCGCCGCCATCATCAGCGGCGTGGTGCCGTTCGGCGAGCCGGCGTCGACATAAGCGGAATGATCGAGCAGCAGCTTGACGACATCGTCATGCCCGTTGGCGGCTGCGTAGTGCAACGGCGCCCAGCCCTTCTTGTTGACTTCGGCGTCCTTCGAGACCAGCAGTTGCACCATCTCCATGTCGCCGTTCAGCGCGGCCAGCATCATGGCGTTTTCGCCGGCCTTGTCCTCGATCTCGATGTTGGTCTTCGGGTTGGCGACGAGCGCCGCGGCGACCTTATCCGACTTCTCACGCGCTGCGATCACGAGGAGCGGCATGCCCTGGTTGTCGGTCATGTTCGGGTCCATGCCGTGCGCCAGTTGCTTGTTCACTTCGTTCACATCGTCGAACTTGACGGCCTTGATCATCGTGTCGGCCGGCGCGGCCCCGGCCGGCAGCGCGGCGAGAGCCGCACAGGCGAAGCCGCCCGCCAGCGCGAGGCGGGCCACTCCGCGCCGCAGTCCTGACAGGCGGCGGGCGCGGTACGCGAGGGATTGCGAGGAGATCTGGGCGGGGGTTTGCGTCAAGTAATTGCTCATATTTTGCTTTAGGAATCGTCCCTATCCTGTTAATAATATTCGATTTTATGCATCAAGCGCCAGCAGGCGCGGGAATCCTGAACAGCCGGAAGAAGTTCTCGGTGGTCGCGGCAGCCAGCGCCGCCTCCGGCATCTCGCGTTGTTGCGCGATGAAGCGTCCGACATAACTTACGTACGCAGGTTCATTCGGCTTGCCGCGATAAGGCACGGGCGCCAGATACGGCGAGTCGGTTTCGATCAGCAGACGCTCGAGCGGCACGCGCCGCGCGACGTCCTGGACGTCCGTCGCACTCTTGAACGTGACGATGCCGGAAAGCGATATGTAGAAATTCTGCGCCAGTGCCTGTTCGGCGATCGCCCAAGGTTCGGTGAAGCAGTGCATCACGCCGCCGGGCTCGCCTGCGCGCTCCTCGGCCATGATCCGCAGCGTGTCTTGCGCCGACGAGCGGGTGTGGATGATGAGCGGCTTACCGGTTGCGTGCGCGGCGCGGATATGGGTGCGAAAGCGCTCGCGCTGCCATTCCATGTCGGCGATCGTGCGGCCTTCGAGGCGGTAGTAATCGAGGCCCGTCTCGCCGATCGCCACGACCTTCGGGTGCCTCGCCAGCTCGACGAGTTCCGCGACGCTTGGCTCCTGCGCATCCTCGTGATCCGGGTGCACGCCGACCGACGCGTAGACGTTGTCATAGGCATTCGCCACGTCGAGCACGGACGGCAAGGTTTCGAGGTCGACTGACACGCACAGCGCATGGCTGACCGAATGGGTGCGCATGTTCTCGAGGACCTGCGGCAGGCGGTCGGCGAGTCCTTCGAAGTTGATATGGCAGTGCGAGTCGACAAACATGGTAGTGTCCTGCGATGAATCCGGTTGGTGTCTGAGGTGGGATCGGGCGGCTGGGTCAGGTCACCCATTCAGGTGGCGAACTCAGCTGACAGACTCAGGTGACAGACTCAGTCCGCGCAATCACGCAGCGGAGTCGAGCCGCAACCCGAGAATCACGAGATCGCGCTCGACGCCGTCGAGCACCGCCACGCGCGGCAACGCCCCCCAGTCACCGAAGCCGAAGCCGCGGAACAGGCGCAGGCTCGCTTCATTGTGGCCGAAAATGAAACCCAGCACGGTATCGATCCCGAGGGCCGGCGCCGCAGCCAGCGCGGCGGCCAGCAATTGCTTGCCAAGTCCCTTGCCGCGCGCGCGCTCGTCCAGATAGATGCTCACCTCGGCGGTACGCGAATAGGCCGGGCGGCCGTAGAAATCCGAAAAACTCAGCCAGGCGATCACGTGGCCCTCGTCTTCAACCACCCACAGCGGCCGCTTTTGCGGTCCGTGCGCGTGAAACCAGGCGAGGCGGCTCTCGACGCTCACCGGCTCGAGGTCCGCCGTGACCTGGCGCGACGGCACCGTCGAGTTATAGATGGCGACGATGGCGGGCAGGTCGTCGAGCGTGGCATCGCGAAACGAAAGGCTCATGGTGTCAGGCGCGTCAGGCATCAGTCAGGCGTCAATCAGATAGACAGGTGGTACAACGGTGGCACAGCGGCGCGCGTCCCGCCGTCCGGCCTGAGACCGGGCGAGAGCGGGCACGCGCCGCCATCGACATGGCTCAGGCGAACAGGTCGCGATAGCCGATAAACAGTTCTTCGAAGACCAGCCGGGCGTTGAGCGGATGGTTTTCCACCGCGCGCTCACGCGTCACGGTCTTGATGAAACGGGCGAAAGCGCTGGCGTCGGCCTGCGCGGCGCAGCGCGTCAACGCTCCGGCGGCCTGCGGAAAGTAACGCGGCGTGCCGGCGGTGCGTTGCGCGAGCAGGTCGTACAGCCAGCGCTGCAGCCAGCCGAGGACGAGCGGCACCGGCAGCTTCTGCAGTGCCTCGGCACACGCGAACGCATCGCACTCCGGGCCCGCGGCGAGCTGCCTGAGGGTCCAGTCGCGCAGCGCCCGGTTCTCGTCGCTCGCGAGCGCCAGCGCCGTGAGCGGCGCGCCGCCCGCTTCGGCGAGGAGCGCGGGCGCCTCGGCCACGCCCTGGGCGGCGAGCCACCGGGTGGCGAGCTCCGGCGCAGGCGCCGTCATCGGCCACTGGCGGCAGCGGCTGATGATGGTGGGCAGCAGGCGGTCAATGCGCGCCGACACCATCAGGAACACCACGCCCGCCGGCGGCTCTTCGAGTGTTTTCAGCAGTGCATTGGCTGCCGCGACATTGAGCGCCTCGGCCGGCGCCAGCACGACGACACGCGCGCCGCCGCGGTGCGAGCCGACGCCGCAAAAGTCCAGCAGCCCCCGCACCTGTTCGATCTTGATTTCCTTGCTCGGTGCGCGGGTCTTCTTGCCGTCGTCGGCGTCGGCCTTCTCGGCCTTTTCGTCTGCGGCGGCAACGAGGCCCGCCTCGGCGGCGAGAGCCTCCGGCACGACGATCCGGTAGTCCGGATGGTTGCCCTGGGTGAACCAGGTGCACGCGGGGCACTGGCCGCACGGCTCGCCGTTGGCAAGTTGCGCCTCGCACAGCAAGCCTTGCGCCAGATGCTGCGCGAAGCGCAGCTTGCCGATTCCCGCCTGCCCATGAAGCAGCAACGCATGCGGCCAGTGCCCGCGCAGCTGCTGCAGGCGGCTCCAGTCATCGGCTTGCCACGGATAAATCATCGTTTCTCTTTTAAATTCAATCGGTTGAAAGCACTTTTTCAGGCATTACGCGAGCATGACGGCTTGTTATGATTGAAGCTTATATTTGTTTTGAATCAGAGTGTTGCAATCAACTCTTCGAGTTTTTTCTGAATGTGCGGAATGCTCTGCGAAGAGTCAATGATAGCGAACCGGTACGGCGCTTCTTCCGCGCGGCGCAGATATTCGGCGCGCGTACGGGTGAAAAACGCGTCCGATTCGCTCTCGAAGCGGTCCGGCTCTCGCGCGGAACTGCGCCGCTCGCTGGCCATGTCGGGCGGCACGTCGAACAGCACCGTCAGGTCCGGCTGAAAACCGCCCTGCACCCAGCGCTCCAGCGTTTCGAGCTTGTCGCGCGGCAGGCCGCGGCCGCCGCCCTGGTACGCGAAGGTCGCATCGGTGAAGCGGTCGGAGAGCACCCAGTCGCCGCGCGCCAGTGCCGGCTCGATGACCTCGGCCAGGTGCTCGCGGCGCGCCGCGAACATCAGCAGCGCCTCGGTTTCGAGGTCCATCTTCTGATGCAGCAGGATCTCGCGCAGCGCCTCGCCGAGCCGGGTGCCGCCCGGCTCGCGTGTCATGACGACCGCACGGCCGGTGAGCGCGATGCGCTGTTCGAGGCGTGCGCGAAACCACGCGAGATGGGTGGTCTTGCCCGCGCCGTCAATGCCTTCGAACGTGATGAATATGCCCCGCACCATCATTGTCCTCGGATGTATTTGTCGACGGCCTTGTTGTGATCGCCGAGCGTGTCAGAAAAAATACTGCTGCCGTCGCCGCGCGACACGAAGTACAGCGCGGTGCTTTGTGCCGGATTGAGCGCCGCCTGCAGCGACGCAACGCCCGGCAGCGCGATGGGGGTTGGCGGCAATCCCATCCGGGTATAGGTATTGTAGGGAGTGTCCGTCTGCAGGTCGCGCTTGTGCAGACGGCCGGTGTAACTGTCGCCCATGCCGTAGATCACCGTCGGATCGGTCTGCAGCGGCATGCCCACGCGCAGGCGGTTCGCAAAGACGGCCGCGACCATTGGCCGGTCGGAGGCTTTGCCGGTCTCCTTTTCGACGATCGACGCCATCGTCAGCGCATCATAGGGCGTCTTGTACGGCAGGCCGGGCGCGCGCGCCGTCCAGGCCTCATCCAGACGCAGCCTCATCAGATGATAGGCCCGGCGGTAGACATCGAGGTCGCTCGTGTTCTTGTCGAACAGATACGTGTCCGGGAAAAACAACCCTTCGCCGTTGCCGGTGGTCGCTTCCGGCGCGCCGATGGCGATCAGCAGGTCTGTGTCGGTGATGCCGGCCGTATCGTGCTTCAGCGCGGGGTTGGCGTCCAGTTCCGCGCGCATGCGCTTGAAGGTCCAGCCTTCGATGATGGTTGCGACGTATTCGTTGACGTCGCCACGGGCGATTTTCTGCAGGACTTCGTAGGGTGTCACGCCGCTCTTGAACTCGTAGTTGCCCGATTTCAGCTCGCTTTGCAGCCCGAGCAGGCGCGTCATGATGACGAACAGCTCCGGCTCGACTGGCACGCCGCCGCGATTCAGCTGCGAAGTCACGCTGCGCAGGCTGCTATGCGGTTTGACGGTGACGTCGAGCTGCGGGGGTGTCAGGGTGATCGGGGAGTTGGCCCAGTGATATCCGCCGGCAACGGCGGCTGCAGCCAGCGCAACGACGATCGCGCCGGCAACGAGACATTTCTTCAGAAGGGACATGCGAAACATGGCTGGGGTGGACCCCATATAATACTTGCTTGCCTTAGCTAAAAGTCAGAATTGACTGCTCTCCCATTTCATGAATGCACCGCTCGCTTCTGCTCCCGGCTCCGCGACTGCCGCACCGGTCACGCTCACCCCGCTGCCGCGCCCCGCGCGCGAGGAATTCGACGCTGTCACCGCGCACGGCGCCTACATGCCGCTCACGCAGTTCGGCGTGATCGATGTGAACGGCGACGACGCGGCCAGCTTCCTGCACGGCCAGTTGACCAACGATACCCAGCATCTGGATGCGGCCAACGCCCGTCTGGCCGGCTATTGTTCGGCCAAGGGCCGCTTGCTGGCCTCGTTTCTGAGCTGGCGCAGCGGCGAGACGATCCGCCTGCTGGTGTCGAAAGACGTGCAGGCCGCCGTGCAAAAGCGCCTGTCGATGTTCGTGCTGCGCGCCAAGGCAAAGCTCACCGACGCGAGCAGCGAGCTCGCCGTGGTCGGCCTGGCGGGCGATGTGCGCAAGGCGCTCTCGGGCGTGTTCGATGCCTTGCCGGACGGCGTGCATGTGAAAGTCGACGGGCCTGCCGGTTCGCTGATCCGCGTACCGGATGCGCTCGGACGCCTGCGTTACCTGTGGGTGGGGCCGAAGGCCGAGGTCGAAGCGCGTTTGCCGGTGCTCGAGGGCAAGCTCGCGCGCGTCTCGGCCGCGGTGTGGGACTGGCTCGATATCCGCGCGGGCGAGCCGCGCATCACCCAGCCGGTGGTGGAGCAGTTCGTGCCCCAGATGGTCAACTTCGACGTGCTCGGCGGCGTGAATTTCCGCAAAGGGTGCTATCCGGGGCAGGAAGTCGTCGCGCGCAGCCAGTATCGCGGCACGATCAAGCGGCGCACCGCGCTGGCTAACGTGGCCGGTGAACTGGAGACCGTCGCGCCGGGCGCGGAGCTGTTCCACGCGGACGACCCGGGCCAGCCGTGCGGCATGGTGGTCAATGCGGCGTCGGCGCCGGACGGCGGCGTGGATATGCTGGTTGAGGTCAAGCTCGCGGCACTGGACGCGGGCTCGGTTCATCTGGGCGCCGCCGACGGCCCGGCGCTCACGTTCCTGCCGCTGCCCTACGCGCTGCCGGCTGAGGTCTGACTGGGGGCGGGTTCTGGCGGCCCGTGAATGATATACTTTTTCATGTGTATATCTTTGCAAAAAAGGTGCGCCATGCAGGTTTCGAAATGGGGCAACAGCCTGGCCATCCGCTTGCCTGCGTCTGTGGTGGAGGCGCTGGCACTGCGCGAAGGCGATGACATCGAAGTGCGGGTTGCGGACGCACGGGTATTCGAATTGAACAGGAAGCCCGGCAACGAGGAATTCCTCGAGCGCCTGCGCCAGTTCCGCGGCACGCTGCCCGCGGATTTCACCTTCGACCGCGACGATGCCCATGCCCGCGGCTAAAGCGTTCATCGATACCAACGTGCTTTTGCACTTGCTGTCGGCGGATGTGCGCAAGGCTGATCGGGCTGAGGCGACCGTGCGGGCTGGCGGCATGATCAGCGTACAGGTGCTGGACGAAATCGCCAGCATGGCGCGCCGCAAGCTCGCCATGCCGTGGGCCCAGCTCAATGAAGTGTTGACGCTGATACGATCGCTGTGCCGGGTCGAACCGTTGACCGTCGAGATCCACGAGCGCGGCAGAACGGTGGCTGAGCGTTATGGATTGAGCGTCCATGATGCAATGATCGTGGCCGCCGCCCTGCTTGGCGGATGCGAAACCTTGTATTCCGAAGACATGCAGGACGGACTGCTGATCGACCAGCAGTTGCGGATTCGCAATCCGTTCGCCAGGCCGGCCTTACCGGTATCTTGAGTTCGCTCAATCCTGCTGACCATGCCGTCTTGAACGTGCGGCCCGAAGGCTGCACCGAACGTCCCTGTCCCACTCCGGGAGACTCCCCCCGATGTGCCTGATTGTCTTCGACTGGCGGCCCGACGCGGCCGACGGGCCGCTCTTCACGCTTGCCGCCAATCGCGACGAGTTCTTTCGCCGCACGGCCGAGCCGATGCACTGGTGGTCCAAGGCGCCGGACCTGCTGGCCGGACGCGATCTGCTAGGCGGCGGCACGTGGCTCGGCATGACGCGCGATGGCCGTTTCGCGGCGTTGACGAACTACCGGGCGCCGCACGAAATGCGCGCCGATGCGCCCACGCGCGGCACGCTGGTGAGCAACTGGCTGACGGGCGAGCCGTCGGCCGAGGCTACCCCGCTCGACTACCTGCGGCGCGTCGCGCAAGACGGCGAGATCTATAACGGCTTCAATCTGCTGGTCGGCGACTGGTCGAGCCGCGAACTGGCCTGGTATTGCAACCGCTCGCCAGCCGGGCCTGCCTTGCTCACCGCCGGCACGCACGGCATTTCGAACGCGGTGCTGGATACGCCCTGGCCGAAGCTGGCGCGCAAGCGCGCTGAGTTGCGCGCGCTGCTCGCCGCGGACCCGCTGGCGCCGCTCGAGAGCCTGATCGACCTGATGCGCGATCCGCGCCTCGCCCGCGACGACGAACTGCCGTCGACCGGCATTCCGCTCGAACGCGAACGGGTGCTGTCGGCGGCGTTCATCGAGTCGCCTGAGTACGGGACGCGCGGGACGACCGCTTTGCGGGTGATGGCGAATGGCGCACAGGGCGAGCCCCTGAGCGCAGCCGTCGCCGAGCGCAGCGACGACAACGGCTCGCACCGCGTGGTGCGTCCCGGCGATTTTGAGCGGAGTTTTGCGTTCAATATCGAGCGCTGAGGCGGGTTGCGTATGGCTGCTTCAACCTCAACCTCAGCCGATCCCGAACGCCTCGCGCAATGCCTTCGCCGCATCCGCATGCGCCTGCGCGACCTCAGGCACGAAGCCGCCCATCTTGAAGAACTCGTGGATCATGCCCGCATACCGCTCAAGCGTGACCACGTTACCCGCCGCGCGCAGCTTCTGGGCGTAGGCAACGCCTTCGTCGCCCAGCGGATCGTATTCCGCCGTCGCGATCCATGCGGGCGCCACACCGCCGAAGTCCGGCGCGCCGCGCATGCCGTCGAGCGGCGCAAAGCGCCAGTCGTCGCGATCGCGCGGGTCGCGCACGTATTGCTCGAAGAACCACTGGATCGTGTCGCCCGACAGCAGATAGCCGTCGGCGAGCCGCGCATGCGAATCGGTCTGTTGATGACCGGTCGTGCCCGGATAGATCAACAGTTGCAACGCCAGGTTCGGCAGACCGGCGTCGCGCGCCAGCGCCGCACAGACCGTTGCGAGCGTGCCGCCGCCACTGTCGCCGCCCACCGCAATGCGCCCGGCGTCGATGCCGTAGAGCGAGGCATTGTCATGCAGCCAGTTCAAGGCGTCGAAAGCGTCGTTGACGGCGGTGGGGAACTTATATTCCGGCGCAAGCCGATAATCGACCGACAGCACGGCGCACTGCGCATCGCGCGCGAACATGCGGCATAGCGCGTCATGCGTGTCGACGCTGCCGACGGTGAAACCGCCGCCGTGGTAATACACGAGTGCCGGGGCCGGCTGCGCCCAGCTTGGTTCGGCCGGTTGATAAAGCCGCACACGGATGCTTGCGCCATCACGCGTCGGCACCGCGAGGTCTTCGACCGAAAACATCGGCGCGCTGGGAATCTCGAGAATCGGCGCGCTCTTCTCGTAGGAGGCGCGCGCCTGCTGCGCGGTAAGCTCGTGGTAGGGCGGGCGCTTGGCGCGCGCGATCATGTCGAGCACCTGCTCGATCTTCGGATTCAGCGGCATCGTGCTTCAGACGGCGCGGGTGCGCCACGGATGGAATGAGCGCCGTATGATGCCACGAAGCGCCGGTGTCACGCTTTTCGCCTGGCCGCTCATCTGGCCTCTTAATTGGCCTCTTAATTGGCCGCTCACCCGGCTCCTCACTCGCTCTGCACCTCGCCTTTGACCTCCGGCTTGAGCGACATCGGATCGGTCGGGTTGCGTTGCTGCTCGATGTCCTCATGCCGCATGCGCACGGTCGCCATGATCGCCGGGTGCGTGATGATGTAGAAACGCCCTGCTTCGATCGCCTCGAACGTCAGCTCCGCGACATCCGTTGCGCCCAGCTTGCCGGACTGCACGGCCCGCTGCAGTTGCTTGCCGGCGGCCAGTTGCGAGCGCGTCGGTGCCGCGTCGTTGCGCAACGTCTCCGGACGCGCGCGTTCGGCATCGGCGATGCCGGTCGGCACAAACGCCGGACACAGCAGCGAACAGCCCACCTGTCCGCCCGCGTTCTGCAGATCGTGATAGAGCGTCTCCGTCAACGAAACGACCGCGTGTTTCGACGCGTTGTAGATGCCCATCGCGGGCGGCGACAGCAGCCCCGCCACCGAAGCCGTATTGACGATATGCGCCGGTTCGTCCTGCCGCAGCATGATCGGCGTAAAGACCCGCACGCCGTGCGCAACGCCCATCACGTTGACGCCGAACACCCAGGCCCAGTCGTTCACGGTGCTCTCCCACAGGAAGCCGCCCGCGCCTACACCAGCGTTGTTGAACAGCAGATGAACCTTGCCGAACGCATCGAGCGCCGCGAGCGCGAGTGCTTCGACCTGGTTCGCGTCCGATACATCGGTCGGCACGCCGATCGCGTCGGCGCCGCCGGTGCGCAGCGCCTCGACCGTTTGCGCGAGCGCTGTGGCGTCAACGTCCGCCAGCACGAGCTTCATGCCGAGGGCAGCGCCCTTCTGCGCAAACGCGCGGCCAAACCCGCTCGCCGCGCCGGTGATCACGGCCACTTTGCCGTCGAACTGGAACATCAGGGGTCTCCGCTGGTTGGTTTGAGTCGCTTGTTGAGTCGCTTGTTGAGTCGTTTGTTACGTCGCTTGTTGAGTCGTTTGTTGCGTCGCTTGTTACGTCATTTTCCGGCAAGTTCCGAAGGCGCGCGTCGCTACGAAGAGCCGCGCACCCCCGGACGTAAAACCGTCGCGCGGCTTCAGATCAACTTGACGAGTTGCTTGCCGAAGTTCTTGCCTTTGAGCAAGCCGATAAACGCCTCGGGCGCATGTTCGAGCCCCTGCGCAATGCTCTCGCGGTAGTGCAGCTTCTTTTGCGCGACGAGCGTGCCGAGTTGGGTGAGCGCTTCGGGCCACACGTCCGGATGCTCGCTGACGATAAAACCTTGCACCAGCAGGCGCTGCGTGAGCATCAGCGCCGGATGCTTGAGCGGCAGCGGCTGCCCGTCGTAGCTGGCGATCATGCCGCACAGGGCGATGCGGCCAAACGCGTTCATTCGCGCGAGCGTCACATCGAGCACCTCGCCGCCGACGTTCTCGAAGTAGCCGTCGACGCCATCCGGCGTCACGGCTTTCAGATCCTGATAGAGGTTGCCGGCCTTGTAGTCGACGCAGGCATCGAAACCGAGCGTCTCGACGACATGGCGGCACTTGTGCTCGCCGCCCGCAATGCCGACCGCACGCGCGCCAGCGAGCTTGGCCAGTTGCCCGACGACACTGCCGACCGCCCCACTCGCCGCACTGACGACCACCGTCTGCCCGGCCCGTGGCGCGATGATCCGGTTCAGGCCGTACCAGGCCGTCACACCCGGCATGCCGACCGCGCCGAGATAGACGGAGAGCGGCACATGCGTGTCGTCGACCTTGCGCACGCCGGTGCCGTCGGAGGTGCCGTACTCCTGCCAGCCGAACAACGCGACCACCTTGTCGCCCACTGCAAACTTCGGATGCTTCGACTCGACCACTTCACCGGCCGTCCCGCCGATCATCACCTGATCGAGCGGCTGCGGTGCAGCGTATGACTTCTTGTCGTTCATCCGGCCGCGCATGTACGGGTCAAGCGACAGGTAGTGATTGCGGACGCGGAACTGGCCGTCCGCGAGCGGTTCCAGCGGTGTTTCGACAAGCCGGAAATTGTCCGGCGTCACCGGGCCTTGCGGACGCGAAGCGAGCACAAGCTGGCGGTTGATCTGGGTCATGACGAGCGTCTCCATGGATTATGTGTGAGGCAGGACACCACGGGACGTGCGTGGAAGCACGTTCCGACACTGCAGGCACTGCATTCAGCCGTCGCTTGGGCCGGGTTTGGCGGACGGGTCGCTGCGCATACGCTGATGCGTCACGTCGCGGCCCACGGCAAGGCGCCGCATGTACTTGAAGGTGCCAAGCGCCTTCGCGACGAAGTGGCCTTCGCTGTCGCGGATCTCGCCTTCGCAATAGGCCATCGTGGTCGAGCGGTGCAGCACGCGTGCCGAGGCACGCAACTCGCCGCGCCCCGGTTGCATGAAATTGACCTTCATTTCCACCGTGACCACGCCGACACCATCAGCCGCGAGACTGCGGGCGGCCATTGCAAGGGCGACGTCGGCGAGCGTCATCGTCACGCCGCCGTGCGCCACAGCCCAGGTGTTCAGATGGTCTGCGGCGAGCGGCAGAACCACTTCGCTGGCGCCGTCTGCGGCGGACACGAGATGCACGCCGAGGCGGTCAACGAAGGGACTTTCAAGCACGTGCAGTGCGTTGGGGGCCGCGCCGGTTTCGGGCTGGCCGGGCCCCGGTTGGCCTGCCCCGGGACCCGCCGCACTTTTCTGCGAATCAGTCATTGCTGCGCGTCAGACTTCGTAATCGACGCATTGACGCGCTTCGCGCACCGCACCGACGAAGCCCTTCAGCGCTTCGTGCGTCGGGTGGACCTGATAGGCGTCGAGCGCAGCCTTGTCGGCAAAGTCGGAGACGAGCACGACGTCATAGGTGGAGTCGAGCCCCGGCCCTGCGAGGCCAACCTCGAGATGCAGGATGCCCGGCACGATATCGCGGCAGCCTTCGAGCTTTTCCTTCAGCTTCACGGCGTTCTCCGCGCGGGTCGCGCCTTCGGCGGTTTCTTTCAACTTCCACATCACAATGTGTCGAATCACGGTATTCACCTTCGTTGGTTTGTATTCGCTGATTTGCCCTGCGCGTCAGTCGCGTATGTCCCTGTCTGGAAAGGCGCTCGCCT
>DASZIR010000138.1:0-3454 GCA_035948995.1 Paraburkholderia sp.
GTACGGTTTGCCGTTACTTCCCAGATGACGCGCAGCAGCAGCCACGCGCACGTCTCCGACATGCTTGCGCAACCACGCAATCGTTTCGCGGTCACCGTCGTTCAAGATGCGGATGAGCTGGTCCATGGCCGATCCTGTATAGAAAAACAGTACTGTGAATTTATACAGTATTTGACCAAGATGCAAGTCAATTCGAAGGTTGTTGAACTCGGTGCAAAGAGGATGCAGATGGCGATCAAAGTCGATGCACAATCGGTAGTCGACTCGAAACGGGTGCATACGGATGAACCGCGACGAGGAATGCCTTCACTCCGCCACTGGCAAATAGGCGCTCTGCCTCACGTTTGCCGGACAGAAAATCCTGAACTCCACCGGCCCCGCAGGCGGCGCATCCTCGACCACGCCGCACGCGTGCAATACATGCTGCAGCGCGGAGATCACCTGCCCATCCGGATCCTGGTCGATCGCGATATCGAGCGTGCCTTCCTCGATGTACTGACGATGCCGGTCGAGCATCTCATGACTAACCCATACCACCCGGCCCGCTGCATCGAACTTGCGCAACGCGGCTTCCACGCCGGCTGAACCGTACCCGCTGTTATAGATGCCCACCACATCGCCACGCTTCATGCCGTTGACCACGGCCCGATAACAGCGGTCCGGATCATCCTCCATCTCCACTTCGGCGTCATCACACACGAGCTCAGGAAATGATTGCGCAAGCTGTGCGCGGCAACCGCCGATGCGGTCGATATGCGCGCGATAATCCTTGCGGCTGCACAACAGCAGCACGCGTCCAGGGCGCCTGGCAAGCCGGCCGACGAAGTAACCCGCCGTGCGGCCGGCGCACAGGTTGTCGATACCCGCGTAGTGCAGGCGCGCCACGTCGGCGACGTCGGTGACCATCGTCACGACCGGTTCGCCGCGCCCGATTACCGTGTGCAACGCATCACGCACCCGCGGCGTGTCGTGCGTCGTCACGATCAGACCCGAGCGTTTGTAACGTGGATGAAGAATGGCTTCGGTAATCACATCGTCGTCGGCTTCGGGAAGGATCGAACGGTGCATCACGACCCGCTTGTCCAGCATCTGCATCGAGCGTTGCAGCGCGAGATTCAGGCGTCCGAAAAAGGGCGTGCTGTTTTGCGGCAGCAGCACGTCGACATGCATCAATCCGTGACGCGTATCCGGCAGCACACGCGGCACCGCGAGCTGCCGGGCCGCCGCCACCACGCGTGCCCGGGTCGCGGCTGACACGCTGCCGCGCTCGTTGAGCACCCGGTCGACGGTCGCCGGACTCACGCCCGCCGCCTCCGCGATTTCGATAAAGCGCGCCGTGCGCTTGCGCCTTGTCGGCGTGGCGGCGTCAGTCATGTCGTTGTCTCCGGTTGTATTGCCCGGCGCCCGCGCGAATGGCGCGGCGCAGCATTTCGCCGTGCTCCTTTTTAACGCTAGGAGATTGACGAAAAAACGTCAATCTTTTCGTTGAGACGGGCAGGGCGCTCACTTACCTTGCATACATCGCCTCCCCGCTACGAGCCCTTCACGGCACCTGGGAGAGGCAAACAGCAAAAGCAAAGGAGACAGCAGTGACGAACCCGGCTCACGGCATGGCGGCTTCCGAAGTCCACGGGGAGGTGCCCCGGTTCGCTCGCGACGCGGGCGCCGGACACATCGAAGACACCTGGTTTCGCCCGGACATCCCACGCCAGACGCTCAAGCAATTGATGAAACGCAGCGACGCCGAAGGGCTGAAGAACTTCGGCTTATGGCTCGCGTTGCTGGTTGCGGCAGGCGCGGCGGCGTTCTGTTCGTGGGGAACGTGGTGGGCGGTTCCGGCGTTTTTCGTCTACGGCACGATTTACTGTTCGAGCGATGCGCGCTGGCATGAGCTGGCACACGGTACGCCATTCAGGACCCCGTGGCTGAATCAGGTTTTTTATCAGCTCTGTTCGTTCATGACGATTCGCGAAGCGACGCTGTGGCGCTGGAGTCACGCGCGGCATCACACGCACACCATCATGGTGGCCCGTGATCCGGAAATCCAGGTCATGCGGCCGCCGCATTTCGCCGAGATCCTGCTGGACTTTTTCTACCTGATCGGTGGCACCAGAGAGGTCATCAAGACCGTGCGTCACGCGTTCGGCTCCATTGACGCGAGCGTGGCCGATTTCGTTCCTGAGATGGAGCGCCGCAAGATGATCTGGACGAGCCGCGTCTATGTCGTGCTGATTGCGGCGGTGATCGGCTGGTGCGTTGCAATTCACAGCATCCTGCCTTTGATGTTCGTCTGGACGCCGCGCTTTTATTGCGGCTGGTTTCACCACACGCTCGGCCTCACACAACACGCGGGGCTGGCGATGAACGTGACCGATCACCGGCTGAACACACGCACGGTCTACATCAATCCGGTGTTCAGGTTTCTCTACATGAACATGAACTACCACATCGAGCATCACCTGCTGCCGATGGTCCCGTATCACGCGCTGCCGCAGTTACATGAGGCCATTCTTGCGCAGACGCCGCCGCCCTATCGCAATCTGTGGTCGGTCTATCGGGAGATGGTGCCTGCGCTGCTCCGGCAGACCAGGGACCGCTCGTACTTCATCCGCCGCGAGCTTCCGCAATCCGGGCCGATGCGCCCGGCTGCCTGAGCGGCGCCAGGCAATCTGCGAACAGGAGGAGAACCGACATGGTGGATCAGGTGGATCAACGGGAATGGGTGGTTGCCTGCCAGACCGGCGACATCGACGAAGAAGACGTGATGCGTTTCGATCAAGGCAATGCAACGTTCGCCGTCTATAGGATCGACGGCAAGTTCTATGCATCCGACGGCTGGTGCACTCACGAAAAGGCTCACCTTGCCGATGGCTTTGTGTTGGGCAACGCGATCGAATGTCCGCGGCACCAGGGACGCTTCGACATCGCAACCGGCAAGCCGCTTTGCGCACCGGTCTGCCAGCAACTGAAGACGCATCCGGTCCGCATCGAAGGTGATGATGTGCTGATCGGCATGCCGACGGCGGAGTGATCATGGCACTCGACGCACACATGGTCATCGTCGGGGCCGGCCTGGCAGGCGCACGCGCCGCCGCCGAGCTGCGTGAGGCGGGTTTCAGAGGACAGGTCACGCTACTCGCCGCCGAGCCGCACGCCCCCTACGACCGGCCGCCGCTTTCCAAGGCCGTGTTGCTGAAGGAGAAAGCGCCGGGCGATTGCGCGCTCTTCGCGAGTACCTTCTTTCACGATCATGCGATCGATCTCAGGCTCTCCAGTGCTGTGACCAAAATCGATCGTGCTGGCCGTGCTGTGCAGCTCGAGAACGGAGAGCGTATCGGCTATAGCCGGCTGTTGCTGGCGACCGGCGCGTCGCCGCGAACCTTGAGCGTGCCCGGTTCGGCGTTGCCTGGCGTGGTCACGCTGCGCACCGCCGACGACGCCCGGCAGCTCGCCA
>DASZIR010000139.1:0-11965 GCA_035948995.1 Paraburkholderia sp.
GAGCGTCGTCGTCTGCTCCGCTGTAAGCACCAGCGCCGCACGTTTGGACTTCCTCGCCATCGTCACCTCCATCAAGAGTTGCGAACGAAACGAGGCTATTATCGCTTATTTAGTAACTGTATTGATGGAACGAACTACTAGCCAGCCCCAGATAAGCCAGCGCTCCGCGTCCCGCAACCAGCCCGCTCGCGAAGCATGCGGTCAGCAGATACCCGCCGGTCGGCGCTTCCCAGTCGAGCATCTCCCCCGCACAGAACACGCCCGGCAGATGCCCGATCATCAGCCGTGCATCCAGCGCCTCGAAGGGAACACCGCCCGCGCTGCTGATCGCTTCTTCAATCGGCCGCGGACGGGTGAGTTTCAACGGCAGGGCCTTGATCGTGTGAGCGAGGCGCGTCGCGTCGGCGAACTCTTCCTTGGAAAGCGCTTCGTGCAGCAACCCAAGCTTCACCCCGGCAAGGCCGACGCGGCTTTGCAGATGACTCGACATGGACCGTGAGCCACGTGGATGCGTGACTTCGCCGACCACCCGTTGCACCGAAAGTCCCGGCGCCAGGTCGAGTCCGATCGTGACCGCTCCGTCAGCCAGCAGCCGCTCCCGGATCGCCGCCGAGAGCGCATACACCAGACCGCCCTCGATGCCCGTTTCGGTCACAATGAACTCACCTTGTCGATTCTGGACTTTTCCGTCTACGTCGGTCAGCGTGATGGCAACCGGTTTCAGCGGCTGTCCCGCGTAGCGTTCGCGGAAGTACTCGCTCCAGTCAGCGTCGAAGCCGCAGTTTGCCGGGCGCAGCGGCGCGACCGGCACGTCGCGCTCGCCCAGCAGCGCAACCCATGCCGCGTCCGAGCCGAGGCGCGGCCAGCTCGCACCGCCCAGCGCGAACACCACGGCGTCGGCGTTCACCTGCTGCTCGCCGTCCGGTGTCATGAAGCGCAGCGCGTGCCGCGGGGCATCGGCGGTGTCCCAGCCCACCCACTTGTGGCGCATGTGAAACCGCACACCCGCTTCTTTCAGGCGATGCAGCCAGGCGCGCAGCATCGGCGCTGCTTTCATATCCGTGGGAAATACACGCCCCGAACTGCCGACGAACGTTTCGACACCCAATCCCTGCAGCCATGCCCGCAGCGCATCCGGGCCGAATGCAGCGAGTAGCGGGGCGATCTGTTCGCGCCGCGCGCCGTAGCGCCCGAGAAACGGCTCGAGCGGTTCCGAATGCGTGATGTTCATGCCGCCTTTGCCCGCCATCAGGAATTTGCGTCCAGCCGACGGCATCGCGTCGTACACGTCGATGCGCACGCCATGCTGGGCCAGCCCGTGATGGGCCAGCACCTCCGCAGCCATCAGGCCGGCGGGGCCGGCGCCGATCACGGCAACGCTAGGAATATCGGGCGATGTGGACATGCGGTGCATTCAGGAGAGGGGGAGAGCAAGGGCTCGACACACGCGATGTGCGCGGCCAGATTGCCACGCCTCGCGGCGCAAGGTCCGCTATTCTCACACCGCATGCGGGCCGGGGCAAACGCCGCGCGACCTCGGCGCCGCGCGTCCTGCAGGCAGGCAAGTCACGTCATACCCAGGCGTCGCCAGCCATCGCGCTTTGCAATCCGCGCAGGCGACCTATACTTTTCAAACACCTTCCAACGGACGCGGCCTCTGCGTCCTTCCGCAGCGCGCGCTCAGCCGAACACCTATGAAAACCAGCGGTCGCCCATGCGGTCGACGCAGCGGCCTTGCGCGCTCCCTTTGATGCCAATGGTCTAAGGAGACTGTCATGACCCGCAAATACATCGACTGCCGCGAATTCCCAAGCGAAATGGGCTGCTCGGTCGCGCTATCGGCTGACTCCGAGAAGGAGCTGCTCGAAGCCGCCGTGCAGCACGCCGTGACGGTTCACAAGCATACGGACTCGCCGGAACTGCGCTCGCAATTGACGACGCTGTTCCACGACGGTACGCCGCCCGTCGAGGCGCCACACGCGTGACGCCGCGGCAGCGTGGCGTGCGATCGGCCGCAGTCTCGGGTTCTTCATGGTACGTGGGCGGTCGCGCTGGAGGCGCGCGATCCGGTGTGCAGGCGCATACGGCGATGCAGCGGCATCTGCAGCAGTCGTTAAAACACTGGACACGGTCGCACCCTGCTGCGAGTGCGGCCGTGTTGTCGCGCGCGCTTGCCCGGCGCAAGCAGACCCCGAGTCTTAGCCCGGATACTCCTCGTCGACCTTCAGGCCGGCCAGCTTGAAAATGACGCGCAGGGTTTGCGGTTTGATATCGCGCCGCGACGCGAGCGTGGTCATCACGAAGTCGAGCACTTTCGCGTACTTGAGCAGCGTGAGGCAGGTTTCGAGGTCGACGCTGCCGTCGCGCATCAACTCGGCGAGCCGCAGCATCTCGACAGAGATGTCGCGCGCCATTTCCAGTTCGATCTGCTGTTTTTCTGTCCACGCGGGCGTGGCCGTCAGCTTGGTCAGCAGTTCCTGAAACTTCTGTTCGGCGTTGCCGTTCGGTATCGTGTCCATTGCCGCCTCATCTTTTTCTAAGCGCGCTTCCGGTTGAGATCGCGGCGCGCTGCAGGTTACGTAACGTTCGCACCCGTGTTCCGGGTCCGACCTCCCCACACGCTTGCGGTTCGCCTGATCGAAGTGGCAGCCGGCCAGTGTGTCTTTGTTCTTCATGCGGCCTGCCGTGACGGCCCGGCTGCATGCTTCGCTTGGTGCGCCTCTCTCATCTCCCTTCGCGCCCCTTTTTTAGAGCAGGAAGCGTTCCAGGAAAAACCCGGTTCGCGCGTCTTCCGCGGCAGTGAATCGGTGGGTGTGCCGCACTTTGGGTAAACTGGCAGCAACTTTTCTCTTTTTCCGTCGCCTGTCGCACGTTCGGCGTGCAATCGATGGCGGTACGTACGATGTCCAGCAAAACTCACGAAATTCGCCCCAACCAGTCTGTCGAACTGCTGAAGGAACTGCATATCCTGACGCGCGACGGCAAAATGAATCAGGACAGCCGCCGCAAGCTGAAGCAGGTCTATCACCTGTTCCAGTTCATCGAGCCGCTGCTGAAAGATCTGAAAGAAACCCAGGGCGACCTGACCCTCGTCGATCACGGCGCGGGCAAGTCATATCTTGGTTTTATCCTGTATGACCTGTTTTTCAAGGAGCATCAGGATAATTCGCACATCTACGGCATCGAAACGCGCGAAGAACTGGTGACGAGTTCCGACGCGCTGGCGGAGCGGCTGGGCTTCAATGGGATGTCGTTTCTGAATCTGTCGGTGGCGGAGTCGATTACGTCGGACCGCTTGCCGGCGACCATCGATATCGTCACGGCGCTGCACGCGTGCAACACCGCGACCGACGATGCGATCCGCTTCGCGCTGCAAAAGCATGCGAAGTACATCGTCGTCGTGCCGTGCTGTCAGGCGGAAGTAGCGGGTGTGCTGCGGCAGAACAAGAGCAAGTCGCTTGGCAGCGCCTTGACGGAAATCTGGCGTCATCCGCTGCACACGCGGGAATTCGGCAGCCAGATCACCAACGTGTTGCGCTGCCTGCAGCTCGAGGCGCACGGCTATCAGGTGAGCGTGACGGAACTGGTGGGCTGGGAGCATTCGATGAAGAACGAACTCATCGTTGCCCAGTACAAGGATCTGCCGCGCCGCCGGCCGGCGGAACGGCTGAATGAGGTGATGGATACGCTCGGGCTGGCCGAGCTTCGCGAGCGGTTTTTTGTTGAGGCTTGAGGGCGCGGCGTGACGCGGGCAAGCGCGGCTTATTCGCCGTCTGTCCCGCCCATCCACTTTTCCCACCCGGCGAGGCCCAGCCGGCGCAGCGTTTCCTGATTGCGCCCGTAGATCTGCGCGGCGTCGGGAAACGCCTCCACTGCGCGCTCGATGCTGGCCTCGCGCAGCAGATGCAGGATCGGATACGGCGCACGATTCGTATAGTTCTCGATATCGTCCGCCTCGCTGCCCTCGAACTGGTACTGCGGATGAAAGCTCGCGACCTGCAGTTCGCCTTCGAGGCGCAATTGCCTGAGCATGCGGTCCGCAAAAAACAGGCAGTCGTTGTACTCGAGAAAATCGGCCAGCGCATGTGGAATGATCAGCAGCGTGGTGTCGACGTCAGCGGGATCGGCCTGTGCGAGTGTGTGCAACTCGGTTTCCAGATCGGTCAGAACGCCTTCCAGATCGCACGCCTCGCTGATCACGTAGCGGATCTGGTTCTTCACATGCACCGCCTTCGCGAACGGACACAGGTTCAGGCCGATGACCGCGCGGGTCAGCCAGTGACGGGTCGCAGAAAGGATGGTGTCGCGGGAATCGGTGGACGGCGGCATGGCGGAGCAACGTGCTGAAAGCGCCATTTTACCGGTGCGGGCGAGTGGCGCCGCAGCATAACGGTTCACGCGAAGGCCCGCTGGCGGGGCCGTTGCAGACGTGAAACGTTTTCCCAGTAAACCCGCGCGATTACACCGGTTCGGCTCGTCGAATCGGTCGCAGAGCCAGCATGCGCGGGCATTGGAACGTCTTTTGCGTTTGCCGTGGGTTCGGAAGCCGTTGATAACGGCCACCCGAGAATCCCGCCCACGGAGACAAACATGAAGACTCGCTACGTTGCTTTGGCCTTCATCGCACTATCAGGCGTTGCGGCGATTGTGCTCGCTGACGACGCGCCGCCCCTGACGAAGGATGAGTTGCAGCAGATGATCCCGGGTTCGCAGGTCGTCAGTACGGGTCAGCGGGGGTTCTTGCGCCGCTGGACCAACGATCCGTCGGGGAGTTTCGAGGCATCCTGGGAAACCCCGGCCGGCGTGAAGCGCGCCTCCGGCAGCGCACCGGGCACCTGGCATATCTCGGAGGACGGCAAGTATTGCGTCCACATCGAATGGCCGAGGTTGCAGTCGGAGACGTGGTGCGCCGCGGTTCAGAAGACCGCCGACGGCAAATTCTCGCCCGTGTCGGACGGCAAATCGTATTTGCCGCCGCAAACAGCAATCACCAAATGATGCGCGATTACGCTGTCGCCGCGCGCGGACAAGCGGCGGCAATCAGCTGCGCGGCCACGCGCGGCGCGGCCAGAATCGGCCCGCAGCCCGGGCCGTACGTTTGGCTCGCCGCGTACACCCCTTCGATCAGCAGCCCGAGCGCATGCGCCAGGCCAACCGGGTCGTCGGCGCCGGCCTCGCTGGCGAGCGCCGTAATACGCTCCAGCAGGCGCGCCTTGTTGCCAGCGACGAACTGCCGTGCCGCATGCGACGCGTCTGGAAACTCCACCGCCACATTCACAAACGGGCAGCCGCGGTAATCTTCGGCTGACGCACGCACGGCCAGATCTTCGAAATACTGCAAGAGCTGTCTGGCCGGCTCGCCCGGATGCTTCGCGAGGCTTTTTTCGACGTAGCCGAAGAACTGCTTGTCCTTGAGTTCCAGATACGCGAGAACCAGTTCGTCCTTCGACGAAAACTGCCGGTACAGGCTCATCTTGTTGACGCCGGCCCGCTCGACCACAGCATCGACCCCCACCGCGCGCACACCTTCGCGGTAGAAGAGGTCGCCCGCGGCCTGCAGCAGATGCTCGTGCGCCTGCGGCCCAGCGGTCTGCGAGCGGCGGGCCGCCGCGACCGGTTTTGCGGTTTCACGTTGTGACATGGTCGTTCCACGTGCGGTGACTGATGTCTTGACATGTTACCGGCCAGTCACTAACATCGCAACACCATTGTGACAGATCTGTCACAAGTCCTTTACGAAACCCGTAACAAAGCGAGCCGGCGACGTCCGACGGAATGCACGCCGACTGGAGATCCGATGAACTGGGCAGCGAGAATGATTGGCAGGCGTTTCCACTACGGCTGGCTGACCGTGGCGGTGGTGTTTCTGGTGTTGCTGGCCGCAGCGGGAACGCGCGCCACGCCGAGCGTGATGATGGTGCCGCTCGAACATCAGTTCGGCTGGAGCCGGGCGACGATTTCGCTCGCCATCTCGGTGAATATTGCGCTGTACGGCCTGATGGGGCCTTTCGCCGCGGCGGCCATGCAGCGTTTCGGCGTGCGCCCGACGGTGCTGATTGCTTTGGGTACGATGGCAGGCGGCGTGGCGTTGTCGTCGCTGATGACGCATCCGTGGCAGATGGTCCTGATCTGGGGCGTGATGGTGGGCGGATCGACCGGCGTAGCCGCGCTGTCGCTGTCGGCCACGGTCGTGAATCGCTGGTTCACCACGCATCGCGGTCTCGTGATGGGTATCCTCACTGCCAGTTCGGCGACCGGTCAGCTGGTGTTTCTGCCGTTGCTCGCGGCGATTGCCGAGCATCACGGCTGGCGCCCGGTGGTCTGGGTGGTCGCGGGCGCCGCGGCGATCGTCTTGCCGCTCGTCGCCTTCCTGCTGCCCGAGCGGCCCGCCGACCTGACGCTGCGTCCGTTCGGCGAGTCCCCCGACGCGCCGGTCAACACCACCGTCACGAAGCAGAACCCGCTGGCAATCGCCTTCGGCACGCTCGCCATGGCGAGCAAGACGCGCGACTTCTGGCTGCTGTTTTTCAGCTTCTTCATTTGCGGCGCGAGCACCAATGGGTACGTCGGCACGCACCTGATCGCAATGTGCGGCGACTACGGGCTAAGCGAAGTGCAGGGCGCGTCGCTGCTCGCGGCAATGGGCATCTTCGACCTGTTCGGCACGACGCTGTCAGGCTGGCTCTCGGACCGTTTCAACAGCCGGGTGCTGCTGTTCTGGTACTACGGCCTGCGCGGTCTGTCGCTGATGTACCTGCCGCACGCGTTCGGCATCGATTTTTTCGGTCTGCCGCTCTTCGCGGTGTTCTACGGGCTCGACTGGATCGCCACCGTGCCGCCCACCGTGCGTCTTGCCACCGATGTCTACGGCAAGGAAGCGGCGCCAGTCGTATTTGGCTGGGTGGTGGCGGGTCATCAGCTCGGCGCGGCATTTGCCGCGCTGGGGGCGGGGATGTTGCGCGCGAGCCTCGGCACTTACACGATCGCGTCGATGATTTCGGGCGGTTTGTGTCTTGTCGCCTCGGTGATCGTGCTGCGCATCAACCGTGGCGAGCGTGCGGTTGCACCGCAGCCGGTGTAAGCGGAGAGGGCGGCGTTCTGGCTGCTGGCGGGACCAGTTTGAGGCTGGCTTGACGCCGCTTCGCCTCTGCCTTGAGGCTGCGTTTCGCCGGTCGCGAACAGGCTTTATCAGTCTGTTTTGAAGCGCGCGGCGCGAAGCAAGGTTATGCTATGTGCCCCGGGCAGCCGCCCGCCGATCATGAATTTCGACCAAGAGAAGCGCATGGCCAACAAACCCGCCCCAACCGCAGTTCCCATTCATGAACTGATCGCTGGCCGCTGGAGCCCGCGCGCGTATTCGAGCGAGCCGGTCAGCCGCGACCATCTTCATGCGGTTCTTGAAGCGGCCCGCTGGGCACCTTCGTCGTACAACGCCCAGCCGTGGCGTTTCGTCGTGTTCGATCGCAGCGCCGACGAAGTCTCGTTCAAGCGTGCCTTTGCGACACTGGTGCCGTTCAACCAGGGCTGGAACGCGCCGGCGCCGGTGCTGATCGCCGTCACCGCTCACACGCTCACCAGCAAGGGTGAAGTGAACCGTTGCGCGCCTTACGATGCGGGTGCAGCGGCCATGGCGCTGGTGTTGCAAGCTCATGCGCTGGGTCTGGCGGCACACCAGATGAGCGGCTTCGACGTCAAGGCGTTCCGCAAGGCGTTCGCGATTCCTGACGACGTGGAGGTGATCGCCATGATTTCGCTGGGCCACTACGGCGACGTCGACAAGCTCGATCCGGTGCTGCGCGAGCGCGAGAAGTCGGTGCGCACGCGCCTGCCGCTGGGTGAGGTTGCCTATAGCGGTGTGTGGAAGAAGGCGTTCTGAAGGTTCGGCGTGGCTCAGGCTTGAGGTGAAACACGCGCGGTCGAAGCCGCGCGTTTTTTATTCGCCGCGGGCTTGGGAACCTGAAACTGTGCCGATGATGGGCAGCGCATTTGCGAACCTGGGCACCCCTGAGCCGAGTTGCGCGCCAGTCGGGCGGGGGCGTATGCCAGGCCGCGTCCGGGCTCACGCCGCGCCGCCCTCACTCGTCGTTGGCCACCGCGGACAGCGGCGCGGCGACACTTTCGAGCGATTTCCGCTCCGCGTCCACGCCCCAGATTCCGGCGACTACGGCTGCGCCCACCATCAGCGCCGAGCCGACCAGGTAGCCCGTGAACACCTCCCCGCGCTGATGCGTATCGATCAGCCGCCCAAAGAATGTCGGTCCTGCAATCCCGCCTAGCGCGGTGCCGAACGCATAGAACACGGCAATCGCCAGCGCACGGATCTCGAGCGGAAACGATTCGCTTACCGTCAGATAAGCCGAACTGGCCGCCGCCGATGCGAAGAAGAAAATCACCATCCACGCGACCGTTTGCGTCACGACGGTGAGTAAATTGTGTTCGAACAGATAGCCGCTCACGGTCAGCAAAATGCCGGACAGCGCGTAAGTCGACGCGATCATCGTGCGCCGGCCGATTACATCGAACAGATGCCCCAGCACGAGCGGCCCGAGAAAGTTGCCGAGCGCAAACGGCAGCAAATACCAGCCGATGTGGTCGCCCGGCACGTGATAGAAATCCGTGAGCACCAGCGCGTAGGTGAAGAAGATCGCGTTGTAGAAGAACGCCTGCGCGGTCATCAACGACAGCCCCACGAACGCGCGGCGCCGGTGCAACGTGAAGATGGCGTGGAAGACTTCGGCGAGCGGCGTGTGGCCACGGGTGCGCAGGCGCAAACGGCCTAGCGCCTCGTCGACCAACCGATGCCCGGCATCGCGAAAACGCGTTTCGATGCGCTCGACGATAGTCCTGGCCTCGTGCGGCTCGCCGTGCGTGAGCAGCCAGCGCGGGCTTTCGGGCACCCAGGCGCGCATGGGCAGGATCCCAAGCGCGAGCACCGCCCCGATGAAGAAGCACGCGCGCCAGCCCCAGTCAGCCGGCAGCAGATGCGGATCGAGCAGCACCAGCGAGCCCGCCGCGCCGATCCCGGCGCCCACCCAGAAGGTGCCGTTGATGCCAAGGTCCGTCCAGCCGCGCACGCGCGCCGGCGTGAATTCCTGGATCGTCGAGTTGATCGCGGTATATTCGCCGCCGATACCCGCCCCAGTCAGGAAACGAAACAGCAGAAAGCTCGCCAGGTTCCAGGACAGCGCGGTGGCCGCAGTGGCTGCCAGATAAAGCGTCAGCGTGATGAAGAACAGCCTGCGCCGGCCCAGCCGGTCGGTGAGCCAGCCGAAGCCGAGTGCGCCGAGCACCGCGCCTGCAATATAGGCGCTGCCGGTCAAGCCGACATCGGTATTGGAGAAGTGCAGCGTGGGGCTCGCCTTGAGCGCGCTCGCCACCGCGCCTGCCAGCGTCACCTCCAGTCCGTCGAGCAGCCACGTCACGCCCAAGGCAATCACAATGAGCGAATGAAACCGGCCCCATGGCAAGCGATCGAGCCGCGACGGCAGGTCGGTTTCGATCACGGTGCCCGGTTTTTCCTGCACCGCTGTGCTCGGCGGCTCGGTCATTGCGACAAGTCTCCTGATGTCGGGAAAATTGGACAGCGTATCCTGTGCAAATGAGCAATTTCCGTTCCGCTGGGCCGGTCCGCGCGTGCGTGGAAGCCTTAGTTGATACCTGCCGCGCTTTCGTGATACAAAGCCGGTCCCCTTTCTGTCCGCGCCAGCCGTGAGCGGCGATTTCCTGCCATGACCTATTGCGCGATTGACTTCGGCACATCGAATTCGGCCGTTGCCGTGCCCGACGGCGCAGCGCTGCGGCTTGCGCCGGTCGAGGGTGCCTACACGACCCTGCCCACCGCGGTCTTCTTCAACACCGACGAAAACACCCGCAACTACGGCCGTGCGGCGCTCGAGGCCTATATCGACGGCTTCGACGGCCGGCTGATGCGCTCGATGAAGAGCATTCTCGGCTCGGCGCTCGCCGAGAACTCCACCGACCTCGGCGACGGCTCGGCGATCAAATACACCGAGGTGATCGCGATTTTCGTCGAGCACCTGAAACGCTCCGCCGAAGCGAGCGCGGGCGGCCCGATCAGCCGCGCCGTGCTGGGGCGTCCGGTGTTCTTTGTCGACGATGATCCGCGCGCCGACCAGCTCGCGCAACAGCAACTGGAGGCGGCGGCGCGTTCGGTGGGTTTGCGCGAGATTCACTTCCAGTACGAGCCGATTGCCGCGGCATTCGACTACGAGTCGCATCTGACCGAAGAGGGGCTCGTACTGGTTGCCGACATCGGCGGCGGTACGTCGGACTTCTCGCTGGTACGGGTGGGGCCGGAACGCATGAAGCGCGTCGAGCGCAAGGACGACGTGCTGGCGCACCACGGCGTGCACGTGGCCGGCACGGACTTCGACCGCCGCGTCGAACTGGCCACCATCCTGCGCGAACTTGGTTACCAGGCGCTCGACCCGGAAGGGCGCGAAATTCCGAACCGGATCTATTTCGACCTCGCCACGTGGCACCTGATCAACACGGTCTACGCGCCCAAGCGTGTCAGCGAACTCGCGCTGATGCGGCACCTTTTCACCAACCTGAAGCACCACGACCGGCTGATGCGAGTGGTCGAGCGGCGGTTGGGCCATGCGCTGGCGGCGCACGCAGAAGAGGCGAAAATCGGTGTCGCAGCGGGCGGTGAGACGATGATCGATCTGGAACTGGTCGAGGAGGATTTGCGCCTTGCCTTCGACGAAGCCCAACTGATCAAGGCGGGGCACGACGAAACGCTGCGCATCGTGCAGGCAGCGCGCGACACGGTACAGGCAGCTGGCGTGGCGACCCGCGACGTGGGCGCGATTTACTTCACCGGTGGTTCGACCGGCCTGGCGTTTCTTTCCGGCGCACTTTCAGCGGCGCTTCCCGATGCGCAGCCGGTGTTCGGCGATCGCCTCGCCAGCGTGGCGACGGGACTCGGGATTCACGCGCGGCGCCTGTTCAAATAAACGGACTTCTGGTGCGCCTTAAGCCGCATTCGGAATGGCGGCTATGGCGGATGTCTTTTCTTCAGACATAAAAAACCCCGCCAGGGCGGGGTTTTTTGCGTCCAGAAGGAAGCGCTCGCTTACACCGGCTTGATGTTAGCGGCTTGCTTGCCCTTCGGGCCCGTCTTCACTTCAAACGTAACCTTTTGGTTTTCTTGCAGCGTCTTGAAGCCTTCCGTGCGGATTTCCGAGAAATGCGCGAACAGATCTTCACCGCCGCCGTCGGGAGTGATAAAGCCAAAGCCCTTTGCGTCATTGAACCACTTGACGGTACCGGTTTCCATATTACTTGTTCCTAAAGATGGTGAATAAGGCCGAAGCCCAATGGGTGCATGAAAATCAAGGAAGGGGTAATGGGACCAACCGGAGTACCGTTGATGGGCGAACTACGAAAGACCAATTCACTCGCCGCTTGAAATCCTGCCCGAACGTTATACGGCGATTTCAAGAGAAGGTCAACAGTATCCACACATCTTTGCAAGGTTTTAAGGGCCAGGCGCGAGCCTTGCTTACAAAGCTTGCTATCCGTCCAGTTTCTTGCTAGGGATAACCCTGGCTTCACTGCAATCTCGCGGTGCAACCGTTAAACTACGCGCCGCGCCAGGGTTGCACCTGAGTCAGGCCGCCAGCCCTCGCCCATTCATGGCCGTCA
Source organism: Paraburkholderia sp. (assembly GCA_035948995.1). Lineage (GTDB taxonomy): Bacteria > Pseudomonadota > Gammaproteobacteria > Burkholderiales > Burkholderiaceae > Paraburkholderia. The sequence continues at coordinate 11,671 of DASZIR010000139.1, forward strand.
CCCCGTCTCCAGCGTCACAAGCAATGCCGAGCGGTGCCGACATGTTTTTGACGCAACTTGCATGGGACCGGAGTAAGTGCTTCGCATGGGACCCGGGTAGCGCGCCAAAGCGCGAACCCTGGTCGGCAGCTAAAGCGCTAACTCCGGTCGACACAGGAGAAGACGTGAAAAGTTCTATTCAACGGAACATCGGCCCGTTCGCGCTGATGCTGACCGGCCTCGGTTCGATCATCGGATCGGGCTGGCTGTTCGGTGCGTGGAAGGCGGCAAAAATTGCAGGCCCGGCAGCCATCTG